>JAJXXL010000211.1 GCA_021781115.1 Planctomycetota bacterium | reverse complement strand
GTGATATACGCCCACTTCGGCTGTCGCCACAATTTCCCGTCGGGCGCAGGCTGACATCGCTTGCCCTTGAGTGCATATCGCCGACAGACAGTGGCCGTTTCAAAGTCAACAGATTTCAAACGGGCCGGCGCTGCAACCGGTTCGCAGCGCATTCATGCCGTTGGTCTGGAACCAGTGCAATCGTCATTTGACATCAAACACTGCGTAATTTTTACCGAGCTTGCCCTTCGACCGTCAATTTATATGGGTGTCTTTATAATTGCGTGTTGCGTATTCTGACGATTGTACCCGTGGCTTTTCAAACGGCCCGTTCCTGCGGCACCAACGGGGCGTCAAGAACCTGTCGCACCTTGTGTGCGAGCAGGTATTCGGAATAGGGCTTTTGCAGAAAATGCGTGCCCTCATCGAGTACGCCTTGGCGGATGACCACATCGTTGGTATACCCCGAGACAAACAGCACGCGGATGTTCGGGCGCGACCGGAGGATTTCATCGGCAACCTGGCGACCGCTCATGCCCGGCATGACGACATCAGTGAGCAGCATGTCGACCATTTCGGCCCGCCGTGCCACGATGTCGAGCGCATCGGCTGCGTTGAGCGCTTCGATAACCGTATAGCCGGTGTTTTCAAGAATGCGGCGAGTCAGGCTGCGGACGCGAGGTTCGTCTTCGAGCAGCAGGATGGTTTCGGTGCCGCGGGGTGGCGATTCGGCAATGGCTGTCGCCGCAGGCTCGCCGACCCCGGCAGCCACGCGCGGCAGATATAACCGCACGACCGTGCCCGCGCCGGGGTCGCTTTCGATCCCCACGTGACCCCCGCTTTGCTTAACGATGCCGTACACCATGGGCAGGCCCATGCCGGTTCCCTTGCCGTATTCCTTCGTGGTGTAGAACGGTTCGAAGACGCGGGTCAGTGTTTCGGCGTCCATGCCACAACCGGTGTCGCCCACCGACAACTGTACCCAAGAACCGGGTTGAAGATCGCCGCGGGGGGGGATGTGAGCCGCGTCGAGTTCGATATTGTGGGTTTCGAGCATCAGCACGCCGCCGCCGGGCATCGCGTCGCGTGAATTGACCGCTAGGTTCAACAGGGCCTGTTCGATCTGGCCGGCATCGGCGAGAACGAGGCCCAGATCGGGCGAGAGCTTGACCCGCAGTTCGATATCTTCGCCAATCAGACGCCCCAACATTTTGTGCATGTTTTTGACGAGATCGTTCAGGTCGAGCTCCGCCGGATGCAGCACCTGCTTGCGGCTGAAGGCGAGCAGTTGATGGGTGAGCGTGGCGGCATGCCTGCCCGCGCGGACAATCTCGTTCAGCAATTCGTACTGCGGCGAATCAGGGGCGGTGGCTTCCAGCGCGATTTCGCCATACCCGGAAATCACGGTTAGCGCGTTATTGAAGTCATGGGCGATGCCTCCGGCAAGCCGGCCCACCGCCTCCATTTTTTGTGACTGACGATATTGCTCCTCGAGTCGGCGGCGCTCGGTGACATCGACCAGCATGGCAATCAACATGTCGGCGTCGGAAACCCGGATGCGTTCGATCGAAACCAGCGCCGTTCGCACTTCGCCCAGCTTGCAGTGGAATGCCGCCTCGACGTTTCGCACGGCCCCCTCGCGCCGCACCTGATCGAGTATGTTGCGTCGCTCCTGCGGGTCAGCCCATAACCCAAGTTCAGCCGATGTGCGCCCGATCATGTCTACTGCGGCATAGCCGAAAAACCCGGCAAACCGGTCGTTAACTTCGACGAGTCGACCGTCATCGAGTCTTTCGAGCCCCGCCGGAACCGGGTTGGCATGAAACATCAGGGAAAACCGTTTTTCGGATTCGGCCAGTCGATGTTCCAGCCGCGACTGGCTCAGCACGTGCCCGACCGCATCGGGCAGATAATCGAGGTACGCCACCGACTTGGTGACGAAATCTCGCACGCCGGCGCGCAATGCGCGAATGACCAGGGCTTCGTTGCTGAACGCGGTGACCAGAATCGTGGGCAGGTTGTAGCCGCGCGACTTCAATTGCTCGTAAAACTCGAGACCCGAACAGCCGTCGGTCAGTCGGTAATCGAGAATGATCATTTCGAAATCACCCTGTAAAATCGCCCGCATCGCCTCCTCAGGCCCCGTCGCCGTGGTGACGATGTGGCCCGCGCGCTCAAGTTTGCGTTGTTGCAATTTGGCAATGCCGGGGTCGTCTTCGATTACCAGGATCCGGGCGCCAGGTTCGATGGACATGAAGCTCAATCCCTTCTGATTTCGTCTTCGCGCAAGACGGTCACCACCTGTAAAAACATTCCGATGCGCCGGACCGCATCGACAAATTTCTCGTAAATGACCGGCTTGGTTACGTAAACGCTGCAACCGAATTCATAACACCGTTCGATTTCACGGGGGTCGTCGGTGGTCGTCAGGATGATCACCGGAATTTTAGCGGTGCGCGCGTCGGCCTTGATCCTTCGCAAGACCTCGACACCGTCGATGCGCGGCAGATTGACGTCGAGAATGATCAAGAGCGGTCCTTCGGGTGTGCGCCCCGCGAATTCGCCCGCCAAACCAATGAAGTCGAGCGCCTGCTGCCCATCGCTGACGTTTATGACTTCGTTCAGAAACCCGCCGCGCTTCAGGTTCTTGCGAATCAGGCTGGCGTGTCCGGGGTCATCTTCGACGAGCAAGATGACAACCGGTTGCTGGTTATCCATGCGCAGACACCTTTTCCAGGTCGGAAACATCGGCCGCGGACGGTGCTTCATGAGGCTGTGTGGGCAGGTCGACGAAAAACGTGCTGCCGCCATTGGGCTGCGATTCGACCCAGATTCGGCCGCGATGTCGCTCGACGATCCGCCGCGTCAACACCAAGCCCATTCCCTCGCCGGGTGCGGCTTCGGGGTGCAATCGCTGAAACACATGAAACAGTTTATTCTGTCCGTCGAGGGCGATTCCGAGGCCGTTGTCGCGCACCTGACAACAAATCTTCGGTATTTTACCGTTGTGCACTTCAGCCCGGGTGGCCAGGCCGATCTCAATTCGCCCGCGGCGGTCGGGCGCCAGGTACTTGAGGGCATTGTCGATCAGGTTCGCAAATACGAGTTCGAGCGCTGTCGCATCGCCCCATACCGTACCGAGCCGCCCCACTTCGATCACGGCGTTTTTCTGCGAAATCGTGGCCCCAAACGAATCGACCACATCGCGTACAATCCGGGTTAAATCGACTTCCTGCCATTGGTATTCAACGCGTCCCGCCCGCGACAGCCGCAGCAAGGCGTCGATCACGTTATTCAGCCGCAATACCGCCGTTTGAATGAAGCGGGCCGAAACCAGCATTTCGTCGTCGAGGATCGTCAACCCCTGCCGACCCAAGTCGGGCGGGATACCCGTCTTAGTCAGCAACTCGCGCAATTCAAGGCAGGCTAGTCCGAGTTCCTCGCTGAACCCCTGCAAGTTGACAAGCGGCGACCGCAGGTCGTGCGATACGCCGAAAACGAACAGTTCGTTTTCCTGGTTGCGCTGCGCCAATTCGGCGTTGACGCGGGCCAGTTCGGCCGTGCGGAGCTCGACCCGGCGTTCGAGGTCATTGTTCAACTGCCGGATCAGCGCATCCGCGGCCCGGCGCTCGGTCAGATCGCGAGTGATCTTTGAATACCCCTGCAGCTTTCCCTCTTCATCGTTAATGGGCGTCAAGATCACATTCGCCCAGAACCGCGAACCGTCGCTGCGAACATGCCACACCTCGCGTTCGCAACGGCCGAGCGCGGCGTCTTCGAGCATCCGGTCGGGGACGCCGGCTTCAATCAGTTCGAGCGGGTAAAACCGCGAAAATTTCTTGCCCACGGCCTCTTCGGCCAAGTACCCGAGAATCCGCTCAGATGCGGCGTTCCAGTCGAGCACGTTGCCATTGGCATCGAGCATCACGATGGCGTAGTCCTGAATGCCATCGACCAGCAACTGAAATCGTTCTTCGCTGGTGTGGAGCGCGCGAATTGCAACCCGTTGCTGGGTCAGGTGTCGATGTGCCAGCCACCAGCCCAGTACAATGCCGACGAACGCAATCGGACCGACCAGTGTCACGAGCCAATGCGTTCGCCCCCCTTGTTCGTCGGCATCGGCCATCCAGCGGCTGATGGAGCTTTGTTCGCTGTATCGCATATCGTCGATCGCCGTGCGAATCGCATCCATATCACGTTCGCCCTGGCGGGTCAGCACGCTTTGCAGGGCCATTTCGAGGCCCGCCCGTGCATTGCCGCGGCGCAGCACGATGGCGCGCTCGAGTACTGTCAGCATGGAATTAACCGTGGGCCTGAGTCGGGCCAGCGCCTGTTTCAGGTTGGGTTGCTCAGCCGCCAATCGGTCGAGTTCGGTCAACTCGCGGGCGATGTCCTTCCGGGCCGCCTCGTACGGTCTCAGGTACTCCTGCTTGCCCGTCAGCAGAAAGGCCCGCTGGCTGGTTTCGGCGTCATTGACGTGCGCCAGAAACTGCGTCAGCCGTTCAAGCGCTTCCAACCCCTGCACCTGCAACTCCGTGAGTTGCATGAATCGCTGGTTCGTGTCATGAATATACCACGCAATTGCCAGCAAGAGTGCCAGCACCGACCCAAACCCCACGTTGATTTTGTGATTGGCGGAGAGCTTCATCCCGAATCCTCAAACCAACCCGCACGCACGCCGCCCACTTACTCAGGTTCTGCAACCTGGCACGGCGTTGGCCCCGCAGGGCGCACGGCGCCCCGCTTGAACGCCTCCCGCCGTCGCGCCATGAAACCGCTGAACCAGCCGACAGGCAGCACTCCTTGACGGCAGTTCGTCCCCCGACAGACAGCACGTTATCCAATGCCCCCACCCGAGCCTCGTCGGGTGGGGACACCAAGATATAAATCTGCAAGGTGGCCGGCCGATGGTCGACGATCGCGATCAAACCGCTTTCGTCACACCGGGTACCGCCGCAGGATAAATGCCTTCGGCGTTGGGCAGCACGCGGGGCGCGGCTTTGAAGTCGTATTCGGCCGGAGCGAGATTGATTTTCGAAGCCAGGGCGTCCTTCCAGTCGAGCATTTTGCCCGAATAGGTTGCCATGCGGCCAAAGATTGCCGTCATCGTGCTCAGCGCGCCGTTTTCGCCTTCGTTAATCGGCTTGCCGTTACGAATACTGGCAAAGAGGTCGTCGTGCTCGACCTGATACGGGTCGGGCTTCTCACCGCGGAATCGCCACTGGTCGGCGCCGCTGAGGATCCGGTAGTCGTTGATGTCGGCGGATCCCTTCGTGCCCTGAACGTGCTCAGAAACACTGTTCCAGCAATCGGGAATATGCCGACATTGGCTAAACATGCGCGAGCCGTCGGCGTATTCGAATTCGACGCAGTGATGGTCGTAAATCTCGCCGTAGTCTTTCCCTTTGCGCACTTCACGCCCCCCCATGCCATTGGCCCGCACGGGGTAGGCTCCTTTGAGCCAGTTGATGACATCGAGGTTGTGAATGTGCTGCTCAACGATATGATCGCCACACAGCCAGTTGAAGTAGTACCAGTTTCGCATCTGGTACTCCATTTCGGTTTGGCCAGCCTTGCGCGGGTGCATCCACACGCCAGCATTGTTCCAGTAGACGCGGGCCGTGTGGATGTCGCCAATCGCGCCGTCTTGCAGGCGCTTGATCGTTTCGATGTAACCTAACTGGTGGTGCCGCTGCAAACCAACCCCGACCGCCAGGTTCTTCTTCTTGGCCTCTGCGGTCGCGTCCAGCACGGCCCGCACGCCGACCGCATCGACGGCCACCGGCTTTTCCATGAAAATGTGTTTGTTCGCCTTCACGGCGGCGTCAAAATGCACCGGCCGAAACCCGGGCGGGGTCGCGAGAATGACCAAGTCGACGCCGGCCGCCAAAACCTTCTTATAGGCATCGAAACCGGTGAACTGCATCTCGACGGGAACATCGACCCGCCCTGGCATGCCTTCGAAGCCCTTCTTCAAGTGTTCGAGACTCCCTTTGAGCCGGTCTTCAAACGCATCGCCCATGGCGACAAGCTTGACATTGCCCTTGGTGCTGAGCGCCTGCGTGGCGGCGCCAGTGCCACGGCCGCCGCAGCCGATCAACCCCACTTTGATCACATCATCGCCACCGGCATACGCGCCGGGGAGATTGCCCAGACTGCCGAACAACCCGGCACCGACGGCAGCGATCGACGAGGTCTTCAGAAAATCGCGCCGTGAGGCGGCAGCAAGCGTCGAGTTTTGGTTGTGGGGAGGCATCGCTGGATTCTCCTGGGAAAGCGTTGGAATAACAGACACACTCAAGTTCGCAGCGGGATGAACACCCGCCTACAGGGAGGCTTACGGCAACCGGCGCAGACACGCCAGCACGTCGCATATAACGAGTCTTATATCGAAATCGACAAGATTTCGCGAGTCCAGGCCAAAGAAAGTCGAATTTGCCGGCGCAGTCTGCATCGTCAGGGCTTAGTCATCAGTCGCACCTTGTCCTGGGCTGCATCCAAGGGTCGTACAACGCGAAACCCAACGAAGAGCGCGTCCGTCAAATACCATTTGCTCTTTGGAATTTGCGGGTCTTGCACTTTCCATTCCGGGGTGGAAAATTCTCGCGCTGCGCACCGGCACCGGTCGGCGTCAGAATCCCACGCGCCGCCGCGCACCACTTGCGGGTACTCTTTCGTCGCCGGAATCAGCGGGTTGTTGGCGTTCGGCTGCTTGTACGCATCAGGCAGGTACTGGTCGAGGCACCATTCCTGAACATTGCCATGCATGTCATACAGCCCCCAGGGGTTCGGTTTTTTCAGGCCGACCTTATGTGATTTTTCGTCGCTGTTGGCAAAAGTCCAAGCGTAGTCGTCCAAGGTCTTGGGGTCGTTGCCGAAGGAGTACGCGGTTGTGGTTCCTGCGCGGCAGGCGTATTCCCACTCGGCCTCGGTGGGCAGCCGGTAGTACCGCCCGGTTTTCGTGGTAAGCCATTCGCAATAGGTTTTGGCCGCCAGTTGCGTCATGCAAATGGCCGGGTACCCGTCGTGGCCCATGCCAAACGTCATGTCGGTGTATGGCTTCGTGGGGCGCGTCACGGCGTCAGACAGTTTGTCGCGGTCGGTGACAGCCACATTGTTCACTTCGCGGCGTTTGATATCGAGGTTGTAGCTCCACACGTCGTATTCGTCCCAGGTGACTTCGAACTGGCCCATCCAGAACGGGGCAATGTTCACCTTGTGCGCCGGCCCTTCGTCGTCGCGCCGCCCCGACTCGCCGATGGGGCTGCCCATTGAAAACGTGCCGCCCGGTATCGGCACCATTTCAAATTTGAGCTCCGTACCCGAAATCGGTTCGGTGTATTTCTTCATGTCC
>JAJXXL010000158.1 GCA_021781115.1 Planctomycetota bacterium | reverse complement strand
ACCGTGCCCTATTCGCAAATTTCTGCGGGGATCGCCCGCCGACGACCACCCCCAATCTCCAACCGCCTTCCGATCAACGCAACCGGCTCTCGCCACTCCCTCGCCGACTGGTTCGACCAACCCCCGCCGACTGGTTCGACCAACCCCCGGCCGCGATATGATAGCCATCGCCCCGGCCGAGGAGGAGCCCCAACGGGGAGAATTTCAACGGGCTGCTATGGCAACACTCCAACAAACATCGCAAAACATCGGCAGGACAAGGGTTTGGCGGATGAACAGTTTTTGGGCCGAAATCGGGTTCGTTTGATGTTAATAGCCATTCAGAGTTGCATCTTCTTCGGCCCATTGGTCGGTTAACAGCCCGTTGAAAATTGACAGTTTGTCGGGGGGCGGGTCAGGCGGCGGCCGGCGCGCCACGGCCGCATTCAGCGCTGGTAAATCGGCAGATACCCGTTGTCGAGTTGTAAAATCGTGGCGTTCATCGCGGTCGTATACACCGGCCCGATGTGGCCTTCCTTCCAACTGCCGTCGGCCGACTGCTTGTGCAGGATATTTTTGCTGATCGTCTCGAAATAGGTTTTCCACTCGTTGCCGCCAATGCGATAAATCACCTGCGCGTAGTAATAGTGAGCGTAGTGCCAGTGGCCAAACGACCGGGCGTCTTCGCCGCTGGCTGACAGATTCTGCTTGCAGTAGTTCAACAGCTTCTTGCAATACTCTGAGTCGTATTCGCCCGAATTGAACAGGCACGCCACTGCCGCGGCAGTGATCGGCGGGCGGGCTCCACCCCCCTTGATGCTGTATTGCACGCCGCCCTCGGCCGTCGTGCATTTCTTGATGTACTCGACGGCCCGATCAATGATTTCCTTGGGCACCGCAATTCCCGCGTTGCGGCAGGCGCGCAGCCCCTGCACTTGGGTGATGCACGTTGAGCCTTCATCAAAATCATTGCCGTCCTTGGCCGACACGTAACCCCAACCCCCGGCAGTGGTCTGCGCATTGCCGCAGAACACGACCGCCCGCGTGAGCGCCTGCTTGAGCTGATCGCGGCGTTCGGCGTCTTCTTCTTCGCCAAACACCTGCGAGAGAAACAGCATTGAAAAGCCGTGTCCGTACATGTAGTGGTAGTCCATCTTGTACCCGATCAAGCCCGTTTTCGGGTCAGACATGTCCAGCAGATAATCGACTGCCAGCCGCACGTTCTTGGCATACTTGCCGCGCGTGGCCGTGGAACCTTCGGCCAGCATGGCGTTCGCTGACAGCGCCGTCATGGCGACGCGGTACTGGCCGTTGTTCGCTTCCCAATACCCTTGCCGCCGCTGTTCACGGGCCAGCCAGTCGAGCGCCCGACCGACATCGCGGCGGACTTTGGGATCGACCCGCCCGGCCCAGGCGGGCGCGCCCGGCGCTGCGACACACAGCATGATCAATCCGAATATCCATTTCATCGCGAACCTCCCAAAGCTCACGCGGCCGCCCCCACTGGCCATACCCGCCTTCCTTCGCTCGAATTCAGCTTATCGCACCGCTGCCCAAACGGCAATTCGAACATTTTCAGGAAAGTTTGTGCCCGTGCCTGCCAGATACGGATTGTGGGGCACGTTTCAACGTGCGACAACCGGCGCGAAAGCCAACAGCGCCGTTGGCGAAGTTGCTATTCAATCCGCAAGTGTCGCACAGCTATCGTTCCAACGACCGCTGGGTTTGGACGTGGCTCTTCGAATTGACGATGCGTCCATAGCTATCGTCAGGCATAACCTACAGGAGTGGCAACAGGTTACAACAAGGCTGACGATGCAACCGCCTTTCGCGGCGGATGGCCGCGCAGCCTGCGTCAGGCGGATTGTTTTTCGAAAAACAACGTCTTGACCTGCTTCCACAGCGGGAATACGATTCTTCAGGCGTCACCCATGTCCGTTGAGGCCGTATCGGCCGGGCGCCCTCTGCAAGTTGCGCCGCACGCGCCAAGCGATCGATCTCTCTGTTTCTCAGCCAGCCCCCGCCCCGCTGTCAGCTTCAGAGTTTCATGAACGGTTTTGCCGTTGCATGCGATTGACCTGCCGGGGCTCCCAGCCGTTGGTATCGATTGCCATCGTTTTACTGAGTCGAAGGGACGCCATGTCGACCAGAAAAAAAGTTGCCGTTGTCACCGCCAGCCTGCTTGCGGGGTTTCTGACGGGAGGCGCGGCGCTTTATGTGGCGCTGTTTCGCGCGCCCGCGTTTTACACCGCCGCACTGCACGCCGACGTCGAGCCTGAAATGCGCAAGACTCAGGCCAAACGGTTCGTGCAAACCACGTTGCAACTGGTCGACGGCATTCGCCATGAATCACACTGGAAGGAAGAATTCACCGAAGAACAGGTGAATAGCTGGATCGCCGAAGAACTGCACGATAAATATGCCGAGTGGCTGCCGCACGGCGTTTCACACCCCCGAGTGCAGTTCGAATCCGACTCGCTGTCGATTGCGTTTCAAGTGCAACGGACTTTGTGGAGCGGCGTCGTGAGCGTGCGGCTCAAGCCGTGGGTTGCCGAGCCGAATCAACTGGCGGTAGAGGTGCAATCCGTTCGAGCCGGCCTGATTCCCATACCACTCGATGACATTCTGGCGGAGATTTCGGCCGAGCTCGAAGGCATTGGCTGGCGGTTGCACTGGAAACAATTGCGGGGCAACGACGTGCTGGTGGTGAACCTCAGCCGTGAATCGGGCGATCAGCCGGTACTCGAATCGGTGCACGTCAGTTCAAAAGTGCTGACAATTTCGGGCAGTCGCAAGGCGCTGGCCGAGTTTCTGCGGCCTCAGGCCGACGCAGCGCTTCAATTGGCAAAGCTGGCGGGCCAGCGGTAGTGCGCCGGCCCAGCGGCCACTCCAATGGCTGCGGTAGGGCGTCACCCGTCGAACAGCGATTCGCCCGACTGTAAGCCCAAGCTCATGCTGGACCAATAGTTGTCGAGTGCCACGGAACCGGTCGATTGATTGTTGTCGCGCGGTGCGCCGAACGGCGGCAGGGTTGCGGGCGTTGGCTGTGACACCGAAATATCTGCGGCACCCGAGGAAGCAGGGGCGATCGCCAGAGCTGGCGCAAGGAGCGAGGTCAAAGCCGAGCCGCCGCTGCCGGACACGGACGGCGGCAAAAGCCCGGTCGTTGCGAGGTCCAAAGCCGACGATTCGGGCTGAGAGACCGACGGCGATGCGACCGGGGCCAGTGAATCACCGCCCGGTACGGCAAACCCGTAGCCCAGGCTGGTCGTCGTTACCCAGATTCCGGGGAACTTCGCCAGAATTGCGTTGACTTCGGCAACGCTCGCCGAATAAAGATGACCGCCGTTCACTTGGTTGTACAAGCGGTAGATCAAGGTGCTGCCGGGCACCTGTGTTGGGTACAGATAGCCTTCGTATTTTTCGAAGGTCCAGCCCGATCGGACCAGCGCCTGCTCTTCGCCCGACTGCACGGTGTAATAGTGTTCTCCGGTGTGTGGGTTGTACAACCGGTACACCGGCGCGTCGTTGCTGAGCTGATTGGCAGCCACTGAAAACCCTGGCCAACCGGTCGTTTCATCGGTCAGGCCATGTCCAACGATGAATGAGAACTCGCCATACGAAGTTGTGTACACGTGCAAACCGGCGTTCGGGTTATATGCCCGGTACATGCGCTCAATAGGAATCATCGCATGCATGTTGCTGTATGCGACGGCCGCCGCGTTGCTGAAGGTCCACTGGCCGGACGTTCCCAACAGGTTGAAGGGCGGTTGCGAAACCGTCACCGTGGTCAAATCGACAACGACAGTTTCATTGCCGGCGCCAGGTGCCCCGTTGACGGTAATCGGGCTGAGTGCCGCAGGGACGATGTTGACGACGTCATTGTCGCCCGCATCGTTGACGACAACCGACGGCAACCCGCCTGACAGGGGGCCAAGCGTCAGCGTGGCGCCTTCGCCGAGGTTGACTGTCAGCGATTGGGCAGGAACCTGAAACGAGGTTCTGGTGAAGCCGCCGTTCGACCACGATAGAGTCGCCGTGCTGCCGCCGCTGGCGAGCGCAGCATTCGCCCCGGATGGCAGGTTCAACACGGCGTACGGGGTCGACACGTTCAGGGTCAGCGGCGACGGCGCCGCGTTCAAGGGCGAAAGGTTCGAGAACTGTACGGTGGTCGTCGCGCCGCCTGCCAGCAAATGCACGTCGCCGCTGGTCGAGTCGGCAAAGTCGTAGCCCGTGCTGTCGTACGTTCCACCGCTGATTTGAAGCGTGTTTTGGTCGCTGGTCGAGCCTCCGACGAATACAATGGTTGTTTGCGGAGGCGTGGTCGCGCCACTGAGGTTGACCGTCAGCGCCAAGGCCCGCCCGCTTTCACCAAGAATGGTAGGATCCGACGTAGCCGCCAGGGGCTGGTTGCCGAGCAACAGGTTGTTGTCGGTATCGACCAGTTGCAGGAACCCACCGTAAACCTGCAACGTCAAATGGCCCGTGGGCGACGTGGCGACGGCCGCGCTGTAGTCGATCGACGGTGTCAGCGTCGCCTTCCAAGCCGACGTTCCAGCGTTGCTGGCCGAATTACCGTCAAAAAAGACGGCTCCCGTCCCGCCTGCGACGAATGCCGAGGGCAACAGCCCCCCCAAGCCGGGCGTGACATTGGTCACCATTTCCGTGCCGGCGACGGTTCCGTCGCTCGTCCAGAGCTGGCTGCCATTGGCGGGCGACGTTGCCGTAAACAGCACGTTGCCCATTGCGCCCTGGACCTGAATGGGGTGGCTGGCATCGACGATAAAACCGCCCGACACGTTCGACAGCATGGCCGCCCCCCCGGCAACCGGTTCGGTGCGCCAGAGCTGGCTGCCATGCACGCCATCGTTAGCGAGGAAATACAGGCTTTCGTTGACATCGATCAGATTGGGCGACAGCGCCGCGCTGCCGCTGGCAAAAGTCAACCCGGCCGACGGCCCGGGGTTGATGTCGGTAAGCATCATCGTGCCCCCGGCAGTTCCGTTCGATTGCCAGATCTGGTTGCCGTGTGTTCCGTCGTTGGCGGTAAACCAGGCAGTGCCGCCGGAAACGACCAGCGAATTCGGGTCGATTCCGCCCCCGCCAGAATTCAGATCGGTCAGCATGGCGGTGCCGCCGGCGGTGCCGTCACTCGACCAGAGTTGGTACCCATGCACACCATCGCTGGCCTCGAACAACACCCCGTTACCGAACGCCTGCGGCTGAATCGACTGGTCGGGGTTTAGGACCGATGAAAACCCAATGTTCGTCAATTGCAGCGTGCCCTGGGCCGAGCCGCTGCTCGTCCACAGGTCAACTCCGTGTCCGGTGCCGCCAAAGAAAAACAACCGCCCGTTTTCGACGACCGCCGGGCCCACGTCGGTAAACCCCGATCCATAACTGCCGGTGTTTGAGGTGATGTTGGTCAACAGCGTTGTACCTGCGGCAGTTCCGTCGCTGAGTGCCAACTGGTAGCCGAACGTACTCGTGGCGGCTGTGGGGCCGGGAGCAGCGAAAAAGAAAAAATCGGCGGCGTTGGGCGAGGCCGGGTCGGGGGTGATACCGCTGCCAATCATGCCGCGATTGGCGTATTGACCGCCAAAATCCATGCTGGTGACGACCGTCGTGCCGGCCGCGGTGCCGTTGCTTTTCCACAACTGCCAGCCATGGGTTGCATCCTGGGTGAAGAAGTACAGCGTGCCGTTGACACTCGTCAAATCAATCGGCGTCAGGCCTGAAGAAAGCTGAGGCAGGTTGGTCACGACCGATGTGCCCGAACTGGTGCCGTCGGTGCGCCACAGTTGCGGCGCGCCGGCGGCCTGGAAACCCAGAAAGTATTGCACGCCGTTCAAGGTCACGAGAGGCGGCGATGTACCGAGGTTGGTTCCGCTGGCAACGGGTTCGAGCTGAACGGTGGCCAAGCCAATCGTGCCTCCGGCGGTGCCGTCGGACCGCCAAAGTTGGGCCGATTGCCCCGGCGGGTTCGTTTCGAACAGGAGTGCCTGGTTGCCGCTGTTGCCGGCGACGCCGAGATTCGCATTGCCACTGGCCAGTTGCGGCAATTGACCGCTGAATGAGGTCGTGACCGAAGACAACAGGTATCGCGGCTCGACGATTTCAATACGCGACGCCACGCGCGAGGTGTGAGTCACCCGGTGGCCGGGGGCTCCGCGCTGTAACGGATTTCGAAGCCCGAGCCGATTCCAGAAACGAATCCAGATCGTTTTCGTGCGCATTGGTCAATCCTTGAAACCTGCATGGCCTGAACCACCTCATTGGGCAGTGTTCGATAGAATAAGTGCATCCCCCAGGTTCGCAAAGGGCAAAACAGGCGTTTTTCACAAAGACGAGCGATCGCAGAGCTTGTAGCGACCCGCTGCGTAACCTCATACAGGATTGATGGTTCGCACGGCCTCACCGGGCATGGTGAAGTTGCGTTCGCGCCCGGCCCGACGCGAATCCGATTCGAGCACGTAAACCCTAGGCAAGAAGCAGCGGCGATTACATGGCCGAGTCGGTGCCAAGGCGGCGGCATTCCTGCTCCAGCCGCTCCGTCAGGAATTGGACGACGCGCGGGGCCATCGCGTTGAAATAAGTCCAACTGTGGCCGCCGCGACAAGTTTCCAGATCGCACTCGAAGGGAATGCCCGTCGAAGACAGCTTGTTTGCCAATCGTTCGGCGCTTTCGTACCACTCGACGTCCGTCGGGTCGCATGCCAGAAACTGATGTCGGGGCCAATTCAAGGGGTGAATTTGCAAGATCGCGGTGTCCTGGCGGGCCGCTTCGCGACTGGAGTACATGTCATCAAGGGGCAACCCCCGACCATGCCAGTTTTGAAAATCGATCGCCGGGGCTAATGCGGCGACGACCGGAAACTGCCGCGGCGCACGGTAGGCCAGCCGCAGCGCGCCCTGCCCACCCATGCTGACGCCCAGCAGCGCAATGGCCGGTGGCTGCGCCCCAAACGTTTCGGCGACAAACGGCACAACCTCGTCCAGCAAAAAACGGACGGGAGTCAGCACGGGGTCGAACTCGGCGCACACGCGGTCGCCCCACCACGAGCGGGCACCGTGCGGGCACACGGCCCACAGGCCGTGACGCTCTAGTTCCTGCGTAAAGGCCGGGTTGTCCTTGAGCGTTGTCAACCCGTGGCCGTGCAAAAAGAGCACTCCCGATCGAGAGGCGCTGAGCTGCGCCGGCTCATACAGATCCGCCGCTTTTCCCGTAATCTCGGTCTGTCGCCAGCAAGACATGAACCGTCACCTGTCTGATAGTCGCAAGCCCGGCGTCGCCGGGCTGTCCGAATTGCCACACGGAATTATTTCAGATGTTTGTCAAAAAACGTCAGCAGCGCTTCGTCGGCCCGCAGTGCGTCGGCACCCT
>JAJXXL010000427.1 GCA_021781115.1 Planctomycetota bacterium | reverse complement strand
GCCGGTAACAGGAAAAAACGCCTGCGTGCGCGTCGGCCACGCCGTCCAAATCTGTCGAATACTGGCAATCGCCATACACGAATCCGGTTGCCAGCCGCTTTTCGACCCAGGGAAGCAGGTCTTTGACAGGAATCAGCTCGACGACCCGCTGCACTTTCGTGCGCGGCGCCAGCCTCAACGTGACGTGGGTGATGATGCCGAACAGACCATATCCGCCAATCGCAAGGGAAAAAAGTTCCTGGTTCTCCTTGCGGCTGCATGTTTGCAACCGGCCATCGGCGCCGAGCAACCTGAACGATTCGACGTCGGCGACAATCGGGGGAAATTTAAGGCCGCGGCCATGCACGTTCGAGGCGAGCGACCCCCCCAGGCTCACACGATCGACGCCTGTCTGCTTTTCACGGATCGCCCACGATTGATTCTCGCCAGCCTGCGCATTCTGGAGATGCTCGATCAGCTCCGGCCACTCAATTCCGGCCTCGACCGTAATCCGTCCGCGGGCCTTGTCGAACTTCAAGACCTGGTTGAAATGCCGGGTATCGAGCAGTACGGTGTCGCTACCGAACTGCTGCCCCCCCATGGCATGGCGGCCCCCCGCCATGCTGACGGCCCGCCCTTGCCGTCGCGCTTCGCCGAGCGCCGCCTGAATGTCGTCGAGCGATCGTACCGGCTTGATTGCATGCACCCGCGTGGCGTTCAACTGCGATTGCACATCATTCACCACGATTTCGCCGGGCGCGTCGGCCCGTGCGAAAAACGGGGCCGAAGGCAGCGCGATGGCCGCTCCTATTTGAGCAGACGTTTTGAGAAGTTCGCGACGTGTCAGCATGAATCGGCCTTCGGTCGGTAACCACGAGGGCGTGCCACCGTCATTTTTCTAACCTGAAGTGGGCAAAAACTCCGGTACGCTTTCCGTGCGCGCGTCAATGAATTCCGAACCGGTCACATGGCGAATCCCCCGATAAATCAGAGCCAGCGCGATGGCCTGAACAACATGTGCCAGCGCGTTGTGATTCAAGTAATCGGGGTTAATGCCGAGCCTGGTGAATTGAATCAGCGACGACACAAGTGATAATCCCGAACCTGCCGCTCCAACAAGCAGGAACCAGTTCTGGTTGCGCCCGGCGGCGCGGCAAAACCCGGTCAGCAACAACAAAACCCCCGGTAGGTAAATCGTAAGTGCGATCCAAAACTCCTGTGTAATGAGGAGCGCCGCGGCGCTGTACAGCACAACCAGAGGAACGCCCGCGAGTGCGAGCCAACGCCCCAAACGACCCGTTGCCAGAATGCCCGCGCCGACGTTCCAGGTCGCGAATGCGGCCAAGCCGATCGCCTGCAGCGTCAATTGCCAAAGGAACTGGCAACCCGGCGATTCCGCGTCCGGGAAAAACCCATGGACAGTGCCTCCGGTTGCCGCGGAAATCCCGAGAAAAATGAAAAAAACATCCCTGCCACTCGCACCCCGTTGTGGCCTGTTCTCGCGCGACCGAGCCATGCCGCGCAAACCGCGCATTCCAGCGCAAGGCCGTAGTCGGTCAACGTCACATCGGGTTCGCTCATGCCTCGGCCTCTGAGGGGCGTCGAATGCTGGGCGCCCGTCTTGGAGCATTTAATTGCCCGTCGTGCATGTGGCACCGACGAGCCAGCAAATGCCTGTCGGGCAGCGGACCGACCTGGCCGGTACACGGGGGTAATACAAGCGGCGATACTTTGACGCGGCTGCGGGTGAAAATGATTGCTGGCTACGATAAGGAGCGCCGCACAGGAAAATCTTATTAAGTCGCAGGGGTACTCGCAAGACGAGCCACGCTGGTGTCAGGCCGCAGTCCACTTGCGCACGACATTGGTTTTCAGCGGCGGGACTTGAGGCGACCCATTGCACGGCGCTCGCCCCCCTGCAAAAGGGGCAAGGTGAGCGACTATCGACAACCGCCATCACCGACATTTCCCGAACAGAAAAACGCGAATGCTATCGTGCGCCCCGACGCCGGGTTGTCGCCCGGTAGCGATTGCAAACCGGGGTTGCATCAAACCCACGTTTTGCAGGATGATACGGCCCGTTGGAATGGACGACACCCCGGTTTGGGAGGTCCACGGATGGACATGTTCGTTGTACGCGGCGGGCAGCGGCTCGAAGGGCGGGTCAGCGTAAGCGGGGCGAAGAACGCCGCCCTGCCGATCATGGCTGCGGCGCTCGCCGCCGAGGGGCCCACGGTGCTGTATGGCGTGCCTGACCTGGTCGACGTGCAAACCCTGGGCGAACTGCTGACGGCCCTGGGCATGACGATTGCCCGGCGGGCCGACGGCGGCCTGCAAATGGAAGTCGTCGATCAGCGGCCGTGCGTCGCCGAATACGACCTGGTGCGACGGATGCGGGCCAGCATTTGCGTGCTGGGGCCGTTGCTGGCCCGGCGCAAGTCGGCCTGCGTGTCGCTGCCCGGCGGCTGCAACATTGGCGATCGCCCGGTCGATTTGCACCTCAAGGGGCTGGCGGCCCTGGGGGCCGACTTGCGCGTCGAAAGCGGGTACATTTTCGCATCGGCGGCCCGCCTCAAGGGGGCCGCGATTTACCTGGGCGGCCCGTTTGGCAGCACCGTCACCGGGACGTGCAACGTCATGATGGCTGCGGCGCTGGCCGAGGGCGTCACCACGATCGAGGCCGCCGCCTGCGAACCCGAAGTGGTCGATCTGGGCGAATTCATGAACAAGATGGGCGCGCGCATCTCGGGGTTGGGAACGCCGTTCCTCAGGATCGAGGGCGTCGCTGCGCTGCACGGCGCCGAACATGAAATCATTCCCGACCGCATCGAAGCCGCCACGCTGCTCATGGCGGCGGCCATGACCGGCGGGCGGGTGCAGGTCGACAATGTGCGCTGCGGCCACCTGACGGCGGTGCTCGAAAAACTCCGCGAAATTGGCGTGCGGTTGACACCAGTCGGGTCAGGCCTGGCGGTCGATGTTCCCCATGCTTTGAATGCGGCCGATTGCATTATGCTGCCATACCCCGGGTTGCCCACCGACATTCAGGCGCAATTCATGGCGCTCCTGGCCGCCGCACCGGGAATCAGCATCGTCACCGACAAGGTATTTCCCGACCGGTTCATGCACGCCGCCGAACTCGTGCGCATGGGCGCGCGCATTCGCCGCGAAGGACCAAGCGCCATCATCAGCGGCGTGGCCGGCCTCAGCGGGGCCAGCGTCATGGCGTCAGACCTGCGGGCCAGTGCCGCTTTGGTTCTGGCAGCGCTCGCCGCTCGCGGCGACTCGGTGATCCGGCGGATTTATCACCTCGATCGCGGCTACCACAGGCTGGAGGCAAAGCTCAACAGCCTGGGTGCCAGGATCTCCCGCGTGCAAGATGCCCCGCAGAACATGCCGGCCAGCCTGGCGCCGCAAACGTGCGGACGTCGCGGGGCTGGTGGTGCAGCCGAACATGATCTGCGGGGGCCAAACTGGGGCCGCGTGCGCGAAACTTCAGCCGACCGGCTGTTCGATGCGGCCGAATGACGGCGCGCGGTGGCAAAGTCTTCGGATATACGCTTCAATGGGGCCTGGGATTCAAACGGTTCGGCACCGGCTGGACTTGCCGCGCGGCGCCGGCCAAGCGGCCTGCGCTCAGGCACCGTGCACGGTGGCAACAGATCAATCGGAATTCTGCGGGGCGATGTGAACCCCATGAACGGCTGTGTGAAGTGCGGCGGAATCCGCCACTCAAAGAGTAGAACACAAATCGCCGATTGTCCAAATTTTCTTCTGCGATGACGACGTTTCACGAACCTGGCGGCGTCTACACGCCGGCCTTTGTCGCCCGCGCGATGATCTGCGGGAGCCTGGCGGCATGCCGCGATGGCCATGAACCGGCCGCGGCCCCGCACGGGCTGCACATTCTCGACCCGGCGTGCGGCGACGGGGCGTTTCTGCTCGAACTGTTCGACGCGCTGTGCCCGGCGGGCTCCGATTGGACGACCCGGCTCGAAGTTGTTCGCCGCCAATTGTTCGGCGTCGACATCGATCGGGCCGCCGTCGACGCAGTACGTGCGCGGCTGCTGGCGCGCGTGGCGCCCGAACCGGCGGCAGCACGTGCCGCACGGGAGGTGATTGCGGCGAATGTCGTCTGGGGCGACGCGCTGACCGGCGCCGATTTTTCCAGGCCGGCTGCTCGTGTGCCGCTGCCGCACGCTGTCAATGCGCAGGACGCGCCAGGTTCGCCAAACGCGGCGAAGGCCGAAGCGCCCCCGGTCAACTGGCGACGTGCGTTTCCTCTGGCGGCCGCGGCCGGTGGGTTCGGCCTCGTCATTGGCAACCCGCCGTATCGGCGCGAACGCAACGCCAAAGCGGTTTTCGACGCCGTGGCGGCCACGCCGCTGGGAAAAGCCTGGCGCGAAGCCCGCATGGATTACTGGTTCTATTTCCTGCATCGGGGGCTTGACGTGCTCGCTGCCGGCGGCGTGCTGTCGTTCATCGTCAACAGCTACTGGATTGCGTCCAGCGGCGCCCGGCGGCTCGTTGCCCGGTTGCAGGCTGAAGCCGATTTCGAACAGATCGTGGCGCTGGGCAGCGCGCCGGTGTTTCCAGGCGTCGCAGGCCGACACATGATCTTTCGAGTGCGCAAAAAACTGCCCGCGGCCGCAGCGCCGCGCGGGCCGGCCCTGCCGACGACTGCAAAAGAGCAACCGCCTGCCCGCAAGCGGGGGCTGACCCAGATTGCTGAATTGCACGCAGGCAGCGACCTGCACGCGGCGCTGGCTGAGGCGACCCGCCCAGGAGCGTACACCCACCCCGATGCGCCCGGCTGGATGACTTACGACCTTGTGCCGGCAGACCTGTTTCAACACGGGCGGATTGTCGTGGCCCCGCCCGACCGCTGGCAACTTGCCCTCGAGAACCGCCGCACGTTGGGTGAACTGTACGATACGCG
This sequence comes from Planctomycetota bacterium, assembly GCA_021781115.1. GTDB lineage: Bacteria > Planctomycetota > Planctomycetia > Planctomycetales > Planctomycetaceae > JAJXXL01. The sequence continues at coordinate 2,471 of JAJXXL010000427.1, read as the reverse complement.
GCAGGGCATGGCCGAAAACCCGCCCCTGATCAATCGCCGGCTGGCCGCGGAATCGGGCGGGGCGTATCACCTGGGCGAGGGGGTGTTCGTACTGACCGATGTCGAGTTGGCGCGGCTGGCATTTGATGAGGCCGAACGGGCGCTCTTGCGGCCGTGGTTTCCTGCATCGTCGATCGGGCGTTACCGCGCCCCGCCCCAGTCGACGCACCAGGTGTTGTATCTGACGCGCGGCACCGCGCCATCGCTTTCAGGCTACCCGCGCGTGCGGGCGCATTTGACTCGGTTCCGTTCGATTCTCGAACGTCGGCGCGAAGTCGTCTCCGGGCGCATTGACTGGTGGCACCTGCACTGGCCGCGCGACGAACAGATTTTCCTGAGGCCGCGCGTGCTCAGCGTGCAGATGGGGCCACAGCCGCAATTCGTCGTCGCGACGTCGGCGACGTTCGTCGGGTTTTCCATTAACCTGGTGCTCGAACGGCAGCCCGGTGCGGCGTTCGATTTGCCAACTTTGTCTGGAATTCTAAATTCTGCAATTGCGGCGCACTGGTTCAACCGTCACGCCAAGCACCGTGGCGTCAAGCTCGACATCAACGCGGCTGTCTTGCGCCAATTTCCGCTGCCCGAGCGGTGTGGCAAACTGGAAACTCGCCTTGTCGAACTCGTGCGGCAGCGACAGGCGGCCGAAACGGCTGGCGGTGCACGCGCTGAGGCAGGCCCGCTTGACGCGGCGATTGACGCGGTGGTGGGCGAACTGTACGGCGTCGCAGGCCCACGCCCCTGATGGAGGCGCCGGGCGAGGGGCGGCTATTCGTCGCGTGCGGCGGCCTCGGGCTGTTCAGCCGCCGGCGGAGCGGCGCCGCCTTCGACTTCGTTGGGCATTTCCGGGGCGAATTCGGGCATTAGGGGCAGCCAATCGGGGTGCACATGATACAGCGGGGCGTCGCGACCCAATTCGTGGAGTTCCACGATCAACCCGGTTTCGGTGGCCAGGAACAGGCGATCGCTGCGGTCATTGACGACGTGCCGCGTGAACCGCTCGGCCGGCATTACCGCAATCAAACCGCCGTCCTGCCGCGACAGCACGGCCACGTTTCCCATGCGGTCACTGGCATACACGCGGGTGGGCGAGGCCGAAATAAACTCTTCGATTCCCGGGCGCCACCAAATCTGTTTGCCGGTTTCGGGCGAAATCTTGAACATGCCGCCCCGTTCGGGGGTGAGGTAAAGTTCATCGCCAATGACGACTGGCGTTTTGCGAATCATCATTCCTGAACTGAACTGCCAGTTGTACCGGCCGTTGGCCATATCCAGCGAGTAGACGTTGAAATCTTCAGAAGCGAGCAGCAGATTGTTCTTCCACCGCACGAATGGGGCTGACAGCGTCGTGTTAGTCTGAAACTGAAACTTCAACGTGCGGTCTTCCTTGGTGACCGAATACAACGAGCCGTTGCGACTGGCGAATGCCACCAGCCGCGCGCCGGGAACCGCGGGCACCGAAATTGTCTGGCTGGTTTTGTACCGCCACAGCACGGTCAGGTGCGACCAGCGGGGCAGCATCGACTTGGCATACAGTTCGCCGACGCGCTTCAGGTCGAAGGCGTACATGCTGCCGTCCATAAACCCCAGGTACATTTCGCGATTGTCGGCGATGGGGCTGGTTGCGGGCTGGCCGGGCATGCGCAGATCCCATTGGATCTGGCCATCGAGCTTGCTGATGCCGTACAGCGACATGCCGGAAACGACGAACAGCATGTCGTCATTGGACGTGACCGGGTACATTGCGCGATCGGAACTGCCGACCTGCGTCGACCATAACCGCTTGCCGGTGTCACTGTCAAACGCCGTGAGCACGCCATTGGTCGACTGAGTGTACAGTTCGCGTTCGTCGGTCGTAATGTGCAGCAGCTTGTCGCGATGTGAGTTCATGACCGCCTGGCCCCACCAGGCCCGCGTCAGCCCAAAGGGACGCAGTGACTGCTGCGAGGGCAGGTGGTTGCCCACCTGCGCCGGCGATTGCCCGAAGGCCACGGACGCAGCGCCTGACAAAAGCGCCAGCGCCGCGCAACAGGTTTTGAGAAACGACATGGCGACAGCTCCACTTCCGCCGCGCCAGCGGCAACGACCGCCGGCGCATTCCGAATTCGCAACCGGGCCAAAACGCCCGGCGCGCAGGATTTCAATGGCATTCACCCGAATCAGGTCACAGACCGGCGGGACGGACCGCCTTCCCGCGTATCCTTCATTGTAGCGGCGTCCCACGACCTGTCGCCAGAAAAAACTGCCGAATTCGCGAGCTCGATACGCGACGGCCGCCCCGGCACGCGAAGTTCAATTGACCCGACCGGGGCCCGGTGCATGTTGAGGGACGAGAACCACGATCGCGGCGCTACCGGTCAATCGTCAGTTCAACTTCAAAACCGCGATTCGGGTCGTCACGGTCGAAGCCTTCCGGCGGCGTGACGCGCAGCGTG
>JAJXXL010000587.1 GCA_021781115.1 Planctomycetota bacterium | reverse complement strand
TTCCGTGTGCTGTGGCTGTCGACCGTGGCGTTCACGCTGATGTTCAACGTCTGGCTGATGCTGGGTGTGCTGGGCATACCGATTCGCAGGGCGTTCAACCTGTCTGGTGCGCAGCTCGAATGGCTGATCGCGACCGCGATTCTTTCGGGCGCGCTGTTCCGCCTGACGTTTGGAATCTGGGCCGACAAATACGGTGGCCGAAATACGATGGTGTTTCTGCTCCTGCTCTGCGCCCTGCCCACGTATCTCTTCAGCCGCGCCTCAACCTACACCGAATTGCTGGTCTGCTCTGCCCTGTTCGGACTGGCAGGCAATGCGTTTGCCATCGGTATCGCCTGGAATTCCGCTTGGTTCCCGCCGCACACGAAGGGGACTGCGCTGGGAATTTTCGGGGCGGGAAATGTTGGCGCCGCGGGCACGAAACTGCTCGTGCTGTTCGTTCCCGCGGTGCTGACGATCGTACCGCCGGCCGGGTACCTGGGCGGCTGGCTGCCGGGCGGGTGGCGGGCCGTGCCTGCGCTGTACGCGCTGTGCCTGCTGGGCATGGCCGGCCTGATCCTCTGGCTGGCGCCGCGCACCGACCCGCGGCCAATTCAAGGTCGCTCATGGCGGCAGATTCTTGAACCGTTGAAATTTATCCGCGTCTGGCGGCTGAGCCTGTATTACGTCGTCGTGTTCGGGGCGTATGTCGCGCTTTCGGGCTGGCTGCCCACCTTTTACATCGACGCCTATGGCGTGAACCTGCACACCGCCGCGCTTTTCACCGCCACCTTCATCTTTCCCGCCAGCCTGCTGCGGCCAATGGGCGGCTGGCTGTCAGATAAATTCGGCCCCCGCGTCGTCACCTACGCGGTGTTCCTGGGAATGATGGTTTCGCTCAGTGCGCTTGCGATTCCCGGCGGCACATATTTCGGCGTGCACTACCAGCCGACGGCGGCCGTCTTCGCGGCCCTGATGTTCGCCGTGGGGTGCTGCATGGGGGTCGGCAAGGCGTCGGTGTTCAAGTACATTCCCGATTATTTTCCAAACGACGTGGGCGCTGTGGGCGGCATGGTCGGTATGCTCGGCGCGCTCGGCGGTTTCTTTCTGCCCCCGGTGTTCGGTGTACTCGGGCGCTGGTCGGGCTCGCCCCAAATGGCGTTCGTCGCGCTGCTGGCTCTGACCGGCGCCAGCCTGGCCTGGCTGCACTTGACCGTCATGCGGTTGCGTTCGGCACGCGGGCCACGGTTTGAAGTCACCTCCGCACCCCCGCTTGAAGCGGCAATCGAAACCCCGGGGGCTCAATAACTGAGCGTCGTTTGCAGGTAGAGCTGCTCGGCAGTTGGCCGGGGCGAATTGTTCTCAACGACGGCGCCGTACCAGAACCAGAAGTACCCCATTTGCACGTTGAAATTCGGGTTCACGGTGTACGTGGCAACGAGGTCTAATTCGTCGCCCACGTGCCGCCCGGTATGGGGTTTGCCGAACGGCGCCCCGGTGATCGTGTACAGCACGTCGCCCGTGTTCGCCAGGTCGAACCAGTGGTACTGCGTCTGAAATGACAATTCCTTGACCGGCTTGACGGTGAATTTTCCATTGATGTCGTTGATATTCTGCCGCGCGATGTTGTCGATCTGACCCAGGTAGGCGTGGACCAGCCCGTACTGCTGGGTAAACGTGTTGCTCGTGCCCCCGGCCAGATTGCTGGTGCCTGAGGCGTAATCGTCGTAGATCCAGAAACTTGGCTGCCAGGGAACCTTGTTCCAGGTGTGGCCCGCACCCGCCACGACAAAACCCGCGCTCACCCGTTTGCCGAAATCATTGCCGCACTGATAGCCGCCCTCGACCTCGCCATGCCAAGTGCGTGCCGGCGCATCGGCACTTGCGACGGGAAAATTTCGAAGCCAGCGCGTCGCCAGCGTGTGCCGGTCTCCGCCGGTGTAGTTCTGGGCCAGGAACTGCGTGTCGCGATCCCACAGCCAGTACAAATCGACTGTTTGTTCCTTGACCGCCTTGTACGTGAACCACGCGCCGCTGAACGTGTGGTTCATGTTCGGCGAATCGAAGTGGTTCTCGAACACCGGAAGCGGCCCATCGCCGGGCGTCGCCGTGTTCACCGGCCGCGTGAACCACAGGTCGAAATCCCAGTCGTCACCTTTGGTGAACAGCTTCAGCCCCTCGAAATTGCGGCGGGTATTGGCCCAGTCAAGCGGCGACACCAACCGCTGCGAACCATAAGACAGTTCCTGCCGCCCGCAGCGGAACCAGATCGGCCGATCGCCCCACTCGGCGACCCGCCAATCGAAGAACAGGTTCTGCACGTCCCACCGGTTCACGTCAATGCCGGTCGTGGGCAGCGGGTTGTTGTCCATCGAGGCATCGATCATTTCGGCGTACACGCGAAATGATTCGCCCACTTTCAGATCGACGTAATGCCGCCAGCGCCACAACTGGTAATCGCCCCGGCCTGGCGGGCCGGGCCGCAGGCGGTTGCCCTCGTCCATTTCGCGAAACCGCAGCTCGCCCCCGGTCGAAATCCGCGTGCCAGGCGGCAGGAAGTCGAATGGGTCGCGGTCGTCGAGCGGAATATCCTTCAGGTTTTCGCCCCAGAGCGGCGTATGATTTGGATCCTGCTTGTAGCTGAAGTCGTTGTCGAAATACAACAGCTTCCAGGGTTGCGGGGGCGGTTTTTTCTTCGCGGCTGGCTGAGCTGCGGCTGGATTCGCACCCTGCCCCGCGCCGCCCCCCGGGGGGGTGGCGTCGGCAGGCGTCGCATATTGTACGGGCTGCATTTCGCCGACCGACCTGTCGCTGGTCGCTGCGGTGGACGTGTCGCCCGGCGCGGTACCTGCGGTGCCTGCTTCTATGTCGGATTCAACAATGGGCGATGCCGGCTTCAGGCCGGCAGCTTCGGCAGCGGCACTCGACTGAGCTGCGCTCGGGCCGCCACCCACGGCCAATGCCAAAATGAAGATCGAGCGACAAATGCGCCAGTCGGTGCTCATGATTTCCGGGCGAATTTCGGAGGCGAGTGGCCGGATCCGAGGCACAACGTCGCCGCCTGGATACTGATAAACCGTGATTGAGCACGGTTATCATTTCGGCGATTTCGCCAATGCGGTCGCACTCTAATCTTCCGAAAATGCCGATTATTCCGACCGGTGCGATTCAGGCCGCGCGGGCTTGCGACCGGTACGGGTGTTCGTCGCGGAAGTAGTCAATGATCCGCCCCTGGTGCTCGAGCAGAATCGATGCGCAGCGTATGCCGCACCGCTCAATTTCCATCACGATGTCGTTGGCCCGCCACTGCGTGGCGATCAGCACGACATCGACCGGAGAATCCTTGAGAACATCGCGAAACTGTATTTGCTGTCCTGTTCCCGGCACGTAAGTTCCTGTCTTTTGCGGATCCGAATCGACGACCAGTGGAAACCGATCAGCGTCGAGGCCGTACTGGTTGATGAACGCAGCCGCCTTGCCTGCGCCGCCCCAGATCGCCGTCTTTTTGCCCGAAGCGCCGAGCGCCTGCAAGTCAGCGCACACGGTTTCCTGCGCCGCGGCCGCGCGCCGCTGAAAATCAAGCGCAGCCGAAGCGAAATCGACTGCCGTGCTGCGGCGGCAGAGCCGGGCCAGCCCGTACACGACTTCATCGTTGTAACCCCGCTCAACGAGTTCAACATCGCCAGCACAGCGCGACAGCAATCGGTGCAGCGACGTCGTGGTGAAGTGCGAATGGTGTTCGTAAAAGAAATCGACCGTGCGGCCCGACGCGAACACATGGTCGATGCATGGCACCTCGAACAGGATTTGGGTATCAAGGTCGTCCCAAGCGGCAGCGAACGCCAGTTCCTGCACGAACCCCAGCGGGTTTTGCAGATGTTCGAGCACGTGCCGGCTGATGATCAGGTCTGGCCGCAATTCCCGCAGGTGCCGTTCGGGCCGAAACAGTTCGGGCCGGTCTTCAATCGCGCCGTCTCCCGTGTCGATCGCGCCGCCGGGGTCGAATCCGATGTACCGCCCGGTCGGCCGCGCCTGGGCCAGGGCCCGCAGCAAATGCCCGTCGCCACAACCGATTTCGACAATCGTGGCGCGTTGTGGAACGCGGGCCAGCACCAGGTCGCGAAACCGCCGCAGGTGGTTCTTCCAGGCCAGGCCCTTATTGAACATCTGGTACGGCCGCTCGTAGGGAACCGCCGCGTAATCGAACGCCGCATTGTAGACATGCCCGCAATCGACGCAGCGCACAAAATCCAGTTGCAACCGGGGCAGCGCCTGGGCCTCGGCGGGTGACTGCGGCCAGGCCTGCGTCGTGAGCGGGCGGCAGCCGCCATCATAAAACGGCACGGCGACATGGTGCGCACACGCCGGGCAGGTGCACGACCGCAGTATGGCGGCCAGCGGCGGGGTCGGGCGGGCCGCCGCCGATTCGAGCGGGTGCACCGCGGGTTGCCAGGTCGCCCCGCGTTGCGCGGCGTGGTGGGCATCTTCGAAGAATTGTTCCAGTTCGCGAACCATGGCGGCGTCCTCGTACAAGACGTGATTGGTAGAAAGTATTCGCGCGTGAACCCGTTGGCGAAACACAGGATCGCCCCCGAGTCGCAAGGCAATCTCGATATATTCCTGCGGCGTTCGGGCGATGCACTCATGCATGCCCATTTTGCGGTAGCAGGCCGACGTCACGCGGCCCCGCATGAACTCGCCCGGCAGGGTGACGATGGGCGTGCCCATGGCCAGCCCTTCCAGCGAGGTGTTGCCCCCCCCGAAATGAATCGTGTCAAGCATCACTTCGCTGACCGCCATCATGTTCAAAAAATCGGGCCGGGTCTGATTAGGCACGAATTGAATGCGATCCATGACATCGGGCAGCGTGCGGCGGAACCGAGCTTGCAGCAGTTCATTCCACCGCGCGTGCTTCGCTGCCAGCAGCACGACCTGCCCGGCCGGGTCGCCCCGCAAAATGCCCCCCAGAATCTCGTCGAAATCAGGGTGCATCTTGAACAGGCTTTGCAGGCACAAATACAAGTGGCTGTGTTCATCCAGCCCTAGTTGGCGGCGGTCTTTGACCGGGGGCGGCAAGTCGGGCCGGTAGTAAAACGTAGGCACGCTGTTAAGCCGCACGAGCCGTTCGCTGTAATGCTCGTCAGCGTCGTCGGGCTCCATCAGCCCACTCGAAATGTAGTAATCGACGGTTTCGACCCCGGTTGTCACCGGGTGCCCGAACGTCACGCACTGCACCGGCGCAAACCGCGAGAAGCAGAGCGAATAGGTGTACGGGTCCATGCCGACATCGGGGTAGAACACGATGTCGAATGCCTGGCGGGCGAGTTCGCGGCGGATCGTGTCGAGTTGCAGCGGCAGTTCAATGAATTCGTCGGCGTTGCGGCGGATGCGGTCGGAGATTTCGTCGGTGTTTCTGCCGATCGACACCGCCGTTACCGAGAATTTTTCGCGTGACAAATGATCGATGATGCCCCGCGTCAGGTGCCCGATCGTATGATTCTTGAACCGCATCGAAACGAAGCCAATGCGAATCCTGCCGTCGCGCGGCGCGCCCGCGGGCCGCGGCAGGAGCGACTGGCCATCGCCGCTGGGCCGCGAGTACAGCCGCGCCAGCAGTTGCTGCAATTCGCGGTCGTTTTTGCCCTGATAGGCCGCGTAGAAATTGGGCGAAATCTCTTCGCTGCCGAAATCGAGCACAACCTGATCGCGAACCAGACCGGCGATGTTTTCGAGCAACTTTGTGCGCCGCTGTTCGAGGTCAGACTTCGATTCGTAAATTGGCGGCAGCATTGCGGCGAGCACGTACCGCAGCTTGTTTGAAGGTTGCGCGGCGTGCGACCGCCTGAGCAGGCTTTCGGCTTGCTCCATTTCGCCTTCTTCCGCGAGGATGTGGCCCAGGTTCGACAGGAGTTGCGCGTGGTTCGGGTCGATTTCTATGCCCTGTTGCAAGGCCGCCTTGGCTTCGCTGCGCATGCCCTTCTGGTCGTAGGTCGAAGCGAGGTTGTTAAAAGTCGAAGCGTTGTTGGGTTCGAGCTCCAGCGTCCGCTGAAAACAACTGATCGCCTCATCCAGTTCACCCAACTCCTTGAGTGCGTTGCCCAGGTTGAAGTGTCCGATCGCCAGTTCCGGGTTGATCTTGAGCACTTCGCGAAACGCATCGACGGCCGCCTGCGTCTCGTGCCGCGCCAACAGCATGACCCCCATTTCATTCAGTGCGTCGATAAAATCAGGCTTGAGCGCCACGGCCTGCCGGAAACTGTCGAGCGCCTCTTCGCGGCGAACGGCGCACGCCTGAATGACGCCCAGCAGATAGTGAATTTCGGGGTTTTCAGGCTTCAACCCAACGGCCGCTTCCAATGGAGCGATCGCATCGTGAGTGTGCCCGTTCTGAAACAGAAACACGCCTAGCGCCCGCTGGGCGTCGAAGTAGTCGGGCCGCACCTGCACGGCGGCCCGCAATTGCACAATCGCTTCTTCGGGGCGCTGCTGTTGCTGATAGAGCGTGCCAAGGTAGTACAGTGCTTCGACATGCCGCGGGTCCGCCGCCAGTGCCCGTTCGTAATGCGCCTGCGCTGCGGGCAACTGGTTGCGAATATGTTCGATGCGCCCCAGGTTATGATGCGGATGCGGGTTGTTGGCGTCGAAGTCGGCCGCCTGCCGGAACTGCTCTTCGGCCTCGTCGATTTGACCATGCAGCAGCAACAGGCTGCCCAGATTGTTGCGCGCCGCCGACGACTCCGGGAACAACCGCACTGCCGTGCGATAGCAGTCGATTGCCTCGTCAGGCCGCTGTAACAGGTTCAGTACCACGCCCAGGTTGAAATGGGCGTCGGCAAAACCGGGCTGCAATTCAATCGCCTCTCGCAGGCACGCGGCGGCCTCGTCGAGCCGACCCAGAATCTGATACGCCGCGCCCAGATTTCCCCGAAACACGGCGTTCCGCGGGGCTGCCGCAACCGCCCGCTCCATGAACTCAACCGCGAGATCAAATCGCCCGGTCTTCTGGCCAATGAACCCCACCGCGTGCAGGGCTTCGGCATGAGTGGGGTCGTGTCTTAACGCTCGGCGGTACTCCAGTTCGGCGCGGTTGTAATCTCCCGCGTCTTCAAAAGCCCGTCCCTGCCGCAAGGCGTCGTCAACCGTCGGTACATCCGCCATTCGGCCTGATCCTCAAAGCCCGCCGCGCAATCGTCCATGATCTGTGATAGATAATCGACCGCCTCAACCCGAAAATTCGACAAAAGTTAAATAAATCCCGCATAGATCACTCTTGAAAGAATACGCAAAATAGGAAGCCTGTTTGAAAAGCATCTTCCGTTGACCAAACATCAGACATCCATGGAAAGGCTGAACATTCAAAGGCGACGCGACGCCGGCTTTTCCGACCCGCCGATCCGCCTGACGCACCGGCAATACCAAGTCACTCACACATC
>JAJXXL010000401.1 GCA_021781115.1 Planctomycetota bacterium | reverse complement strand
CCGAAAATAGCTGAAGCGGTCGAACGCTGTTCGACCGCTTCATGCTTGTTGTAGCTTTCGAGGCAGACAGGCTGCCCTGCGAGAAAAGGCACTCAGGCCTTCTTCTTCGCGGGGGCCTTCTTGGTTGCCTTCTTTGCCGCCGCCTTCTTGGGCGCGGCCTTCTTTGCTGCAGCTTTCTTGGCCACCGAAGTTCCTCCTTTGAGAGCCAAATTTCGCAGCCGCTCTGCCGCTGGCACCGGGCTAACTTTTATAGGCAGAGATCAGCCGCTTCGAAAAGATTTCTTACCCGCTTGTCAACCATGACAAGCGAGCGTCTGACGTTGCTGAATTTCGTGGTCTTCGATCAGCCAGACCGTTAAGAGTCGTTGTGTGTTCGAAGCCCACTGAAAATGCACCACATCGTCAGACTCAATCTTGCGGTCATGGTAAGCATTTCAAAAAAAACTGCAACCCAATTTTTGCGAGATTCTTCGGGAAATCGTCATGAAATTGCCGCACTGCGGCGCGCGCGGCGCGCGTTGCGCGCGGCACGCGCGGCGCGAACACGTGCCGCGCCGCGCGCGGCACTGCCCCACACATGTTGCAAAAATATGCGAATTTCCCGAGAGATTTTGCATTTTTTGCCCGGCAGCGCGGCGCAGTGCGCCATGCAGTGCGCCGCGCGGCGCGGCGTGCGCGCGGCGCACGCACGCCGCGCCGCGCTCGCGCAAAAATTCCTGCAAAAATTTTTACGAGCCCCGCGCGCCGCGCTGCGCTACGCCAGTCGCGACAGCGTCTCGCGCATGTAACGCAACGATTCGCGCGCGATTGTCTCAGCGCCAGGACGATAGTCGAACACTTCGACCGACACCCAACCCGCATAGCCCGCAGCGCGCAGTGCGCGAAAGATCGGCGCGTAATCGGTCGGCCCCATGCCCGGCCCCAACAGGTTTTCATCGTTCACGTGGAAATGCCCCACACGCCCCGCATAACGCGCAATCAGCGACGGAATGTCTTCGGCCTCGCTGAGCATCGCTTTCACATCCTGGTGCAGTCGAAAATTCGGCCGCCCCACCCGCTCAATCAACTCCTGCGCGTCGTCGCAGGTGTTGAGGAAGTTCGTTTCACGCGGTGTCAGCGGCTCGAGGCAAATGGTTACCCCCAGGTCGGCGAGTGCCGGCAGGCACGCCTCGAACACCGCGGCCGCGCGGTCCTGCCCCTCTTCGCGCGACGTGCCCGCGGGCAGGTTGCGCTGCTGTGGCGAGCCGAACACCATCAGCGAACCGCCCAGGTCGGCACACGCCCGGCCCAGGTCGATGAGGTACGCCGCCGTCGCCGCCCGCATGCCCGCATCGGCGGTCGTCAGATGCAGCCCCGTCGTTTTCGCCAGCAGCCAGTGCAGGCCGATGATTTCCAGCCCGCACGCGGCCGCCTGTTCGCGTAATTCGCGGCGGCGGGCGGGCGCCAGGTCATTGATATTCGGGGCCAGCGTGAACGGCGCAACCTCAATGCCCGTGTAGCCCACCTCGGCGATCAACCGGCACTGGTCGGGCCAAGTCCAGTTCTCGAACAGCTCCTGGCAAATCGCGAATTTCATCGGTGTTTCTCCGGCAATTGACAGGTTGAATCAGGTTAGATTCCGGTGGCCCAACAGGGTGGCCCAGGCGACCGCAGCCCGCGCGGGGCCGGTCGCCGCGCCCCCCGTTGTGGCGCAGCGCCCAATGGGTTTCCCGCTGCCCTTGGCAACCCGGCGGCCGCCGGTAAACACGGGACGATGGCGGGGCGGCTTTACTTGGCCGAGTCGGCGATCCGCCGGGCAATGTACTCGCGGATCAGCGGGATTTTCGTTTTGACGACCAGCGCGACCACCTGGTTACGATCGGCGGCGACCAGCGGTTCGATGCCGTACCAGATCATCAGGGGCAGGTAGGCATCGCCGGCGTCTTCGGCATGTGCCACCAGGGCCGCGGCGATCGGCCAGCGCTGATCGAGCGGCAATCGCTGCAAGCCCGACGCCAGGTACAGCCGCACAAGCGGCGAACGGTCAGCCGCGGCCATGTTTGCCAGTTTGTCGAGCATGCGTGGCGAAGCGATTCTGTCTTCGAGCTCGAGTTGTATTGCCCAGCCGCGGACGAACTCGTGGGGGCTGTCAAACAGGGCGAACAGTTTGGCCTCAGAGAGCGCGCCGATCGCGTGCAAGGCCCACAACGCGCGCAACTGGCGGGTCTCGCTGCCAGCATTCAGTATCTGTTCGAGTGCCGGCGCGGTCGAGGGCGCCAGCGTTCCTGCGGCGGCGCGCTCTTGCAATATGCGCCGCGCATGTCGCACCTGCCAATCATTCGGGTGCAGTTGCAACTGCACGAGCCGGGCGTCGTCGAGCGCAGCGACGTTCGTGCGGAACGGCGCCGGGGTACCACTCGTGATTTTGAAAATGCGGCCGCTCGTGCGGTGGACCTCGTCGTAGTCGTGGCATTCGCCGGTGTCGCACCAGTCGCTGACGTACACGCCCCCATCGGGCCCATAGGCGAGCGACAAACCGCGGAACCACGGGTCGTTTGCCAGCAGGACGTCGGGGCCGTGGTGCGCGACATAGCCCGACCCGCGGCGTTCGAGAATGTCCTGATTGACGCGGTTGCCGTGGATATTGCAGAGAAAGACGTGGTTCCGGTATTCGGCGGGCCAATTGTCGCCCAGGTACACCATGGCACCCGAATGTGCGTGCCCGCCCCCGGGCTTGTCGTGTTCGGGCTTGTTGCCCCGCGATTCCTGCCACGGGCCTCCCGCCCAATGAATGTGGTCGGCGCAGCTTTCGATCAGCCCGTACACGTGCGGGTTGAGATCCTGCCCGAACATTCGTTGGAAGTGCGCCCCCGGTACGACATGCCACAAATGGGCAATCACGCAATTCGTGATGAACATCTGGCCGTAGTCATCGAAATCCAGCCCCCACGGGTTGGTGGTGCCCCAGGCAACCGCTTCGACGTCATGCCGCGTGGGGTGGTATCGCCACACGCCGCAGTTCATCGAAACGCGCATCGCGTCGGGCGTGCCCGGCACGCCGATTTTGGAGTTCGAAAGAATGCCGTTGCAGCCGTACAGCCAGCCGTCGGGCCCCCATGCCAGCCCCGTAAAAACGTTATGTTTGGCCAGGAGATCCCAGCCGTCGAGCACAATTTCCGGCGGGCCATCGGGAACGTCGTCGCCATTGCGATCAGGTATGAACAGCAGGTTGGGGGTCGCGCACAACCAGGCCCCCCCAAATCCGACGACCAGCCCCGACAGATTTGCCGCCTGATCAAAAAACACTTTGCGGCTGTCGAACCGTCCGTCGCCGTCGCGATCTTCGAAAATCAGAATCCGATCGTGCCCCTCCTTTTCCCATTTGGGGTAAGAATAACACTCGGCAACCCACACCCGGCCACGATCGTCCGTCGTAAACGCGATCGGTTGCACCACGTCGGGCTCGCCGGCAAACAATGTCGCCTGAAAGCCGGGAGGCAGCGTCATCCGTCGAGCCGCTTCTGCCAGCGGCGCCGGGGCGTCTTGCGACCAGGCCGGCGAACCGGGCCCGGCCAGCCCTGCACAACACAGGGCCGCGGCCCACCACGCGCCTGTTCGGCCCCACACGGTGGAGCGCCCCGATTCGAAAACGGTCATCGACTGCAAGTTGAACTCCGATCTGACAAGCCGCAGACTGCCACGCTGAAACCGCCACCGCGACCCTGCCGCGGCAGCGCGCAGCCGGCGCATCACTTCAGTTTCGGCTGTCATGGCGGGCGCGTCAATGAACCGCTGGCTGAAAACTGCCGCGGGCCGGTAGGGGCCGGCCGATCAGGTTTCGTCGAGGTCTGCCGCGCGGGGTTCGACGCGATACTGCTCGCCGCCCAGTTCGACGATGTCGCCCCGGCGCAATTTGCGGCCCCGGCGGGTTTCGATCAGCCCGTTGACGCGCACCTGCCCATCGCGAATCAGCAACTTGGCGTGCCCGCCGCTTTCGACGACGCCCTGCAATTTGAGAAACTGATCCAGCGGAATCGTATCGACGGCAGTCATGAAACCCGGGTGCGGTGTCAGCGGCGGATGCGGTTCAATTCGAGCACGGTGCGGTGGTCTGACTCGACCGATTCCTTGCGCACGAGCCGTTCGGCCTGATCGTACCACAAATCGACCTTCACGCCGCCCGAGACACGAAAGTGCGAACACTTTTGCGGCGTGCCAGCGATGGTCAGGTTGCTCATGCCCACTTGCTTGAGTTCGGCGCTGAGGTTCTTGCCCGTATCGGTTTCCAGCAGCGGCAGCGGGCGGTTTCGCCAGTGCGTGTCGGGCAGCCGCCAATAGGTCGTCACCCAGACATCGGGCAAGGCCGCCCGCTCATGGCCGTTGACTTTGATTGCCAGCACGTTGCCGCGGTTGACCGCGTTGACGTTGTACTTCTTGCCGTTGTAATTCGAGACGTTCGCCAGTTCGAGCAGCCGCCCGTCCTTCCAGGTTTCGGTGCCGCGGGCCGAGTACTGATAGGCGTAGACGAGATAATTGATCTTCAGATCGGCTTCGCCGGCCATGATTTCCGTGCCGTCGGTGTGACGGCTGATCGTCATGCGGTATTTTCCGCGCTCTTTGCCGTCGACCAGGATGTTGAAATCGCGAATTTCTTTGGAGCCGTCTTGCGCCACCCCGGTTCGTGCCCCCAGGCTCTGACTGGCAACGAGCAGCGCACCCAATGCCACCCAGCGGCGCAACCGCGCTCCTCGCCCGGAAGGCCCGCCTTGCCGCACGCCACTCATCGCAGGCGTCGAACTTTCAGGAAGGCAACACCCAGGGGTTGCCGGACAAAAGGCCATTGCCATATTCCTCCATGTTGGCCAGCGCAAAAAATCAGCGCACGCGGTCCGCTGCTCCAAAGCGGTGCGGCAATATACTGAAATTCGTCGAGCGGGCCAAGGCGGACTTTTCGTCGTTTGATTCGACGGGCGTTGCGAATTGGCAACATGGTGTCCTGTGCCCGGTGGTGCGTGTGGCGAAACCGCCACGCGGGGCGTTCGGGGGGGAAAACTCGCCCGCCTGGTTATTTTCCCCAACTCTCTATTTTTCAATAAGATGTGGAAATTTATTATTACCCGACCTGTTTCGGCCCCGCGTTTGCATTACCAGGAAACCGTCGGCCTGACACGCAACACGAAACAAGTCACACTTCAAGGCACGACACCCCGCCTCGAGTTTCTCTACGGCTCCTCTCACCTCTGGCCGTAGAGAAACTCATCGGTCCGCTCGGGACCGGAACCACAAAAGAACCGCACTGTGTTCCCGCTGCTTCACGGCAACCTTCGCTCAACTGGGGAGAGCGGGCGCGCCGACGAAGTCCCGCCTCCATTCTTCGGGAAGCAGTGACGGTTCTTTTCTTATGCGCCCGGCACGCAGTCGCGGCCGATTCGCCCTGCGTGCCACCCTCGCGGAGCACGAGCCCGACCACGCCCATGCGTGCGCTCGCCCCCAGCCCCAACGCCAAGGCTCAGTCCCAAGACTCAGGGGCCTGGCGCGGCAAGCACATTGCCACCCGGCGACGATGCACCCCGTCGGTATTCATCCTGCAGCGCATGTTCCAGCGCCTGCCGTTGCAATTCCTGCTGCCGGAGTTGTTCCTGAATTGCGGCGACCCGGCCGGGCTGTGGTGACGACGTATACATCGCGGGGTCAATCGCCTGACGAGTCGAACCGGGCGGCGGGGCGGGCAGATTGGTCACCACGCTGCCGTTAAGGGGCGCGACCCGACCGTCTACGATTTGAAAGTCTTGCGGTAACCCGCCACGCACGGCCTGGGCCCGCGAGTACGCCGCCTCAAACCGCGACAGCCGCTGTTCAAGCGACGCCTGGTCGCGCAACTTGCGGAAGTACTCCTGCGAATAGGGAGTTGCGGGCGACATGCCCCAGCCACCGGCAACCTGCGATTGGGCCAGCACGTGCCGATAGTTGTACGGACGGAACGCGCGGTATCCGCCGTAAGCCGGGATTTCCTGAAAGTGCCCATGAAGCCACGGTTCGTAGCCGTCGAACGGGTATAACTGCTCCTGCCCGTAACCGTTGCCCACGGGGCCGGCCGGCGAAATGATCGCACCGGGTTGTTCTGCCGGCGCCGGACCATAACCGCCGAACGGCAATTGACCAATGGCCATGGCGAACGACAGCGTCAATAAGGTCGAAGTCATGTTCGAACCATGATCTGTAAGGGTCGGAAAGCAGACGGTGTGGGCAGTACGTGCCAGGAAGCCCGTCGCATGCGCAGATGCAGACTCCCCCACATCTGTTATTCATTATCGGCCAACTTCGGCCCTAACCTGTTTCCGGCGACAGAAAAACGAAGTCCGGCATAACCCAAACAATCGGCAGGGTCGGCGATACAAACATCGAAATCGCCTGGTAAACCCCATGAATCGGGCAGGGCTGGCAAATCGCAGGGCATAATTAGGCGACGCGATGTTTCATCGCAAATTCGTCGGGCTTGAAAGCGCGTTCGCCGGGCCGTTGCCGCATTCTGCACGACGTGCGCGGCGGCACAACCGCCGTCCAACCTCACACGGCCTACAATCGCTTCCTCGGGTTATCGCAGGAGTTTGCCATGCGGTCGTTCAACTTGAGCCTCGGGTTGTGCCTTGGAATCGGCCTCGGCATGCCCGCGCTGCTACCTGGCGCCGACGTGAAGTCGTCTGTCGCCTCTGGCGCGCCGGCCTCCGTGCGGCTGGTTCAGGCCGGGCCGGCGACAGCGGCACCCGCGGCTCCTCCTGCTGCGCCTGTTGGACCGTACTGGGCGCCGGGTGGCGACATCTATTCTGGCACGCGTATCGGTTCTCCGTATTATTGGTCGCCGCAGACTCAACCTGGTGCCGGCGTTGCTTACCAAGGGTATGCCCCGGCTTATTCGGCACCTGCCGGCGGATGGGGCGGCTACCCGGTCAATAACGGCTACGGGGCGGGGTACCCCGGCTACGGCGGGGGCTACGGCATGAATTATGGCGGATTCGGTGGCTACGGTATGGACACCGGCGGCTACGGATACGGGACCGGTTTTGGCTATGGGGCTGGCGGGTTCGGTGGTGGGTACGTGGGCAACCCGTACGTGTATCACTTCGGCCCTGGGTTTCATCGTGCGGCGGATTACGGGTACAACCGCTTCCCCTACTACAGCTACCGCCGCCCCTGGTATTTTCCTGGCCACCCGAGCTACAACCGCGACACGAACTACCCCTGGTAAGAGGTGCGTGCAAAGAAATTGGCGCGTGCGGCGCCGGCGAGATTGCCGGGCGCACCGCCGGGCAATTCTGATACAGCGCACGCGACATCGGACGAACTGGTCTGGGGGCAACGGCAGAGCGCGTGGCGTCAACCGCAGCGTAACCCGGTTTCAAAAAACGGGTGATGCCGGAAGTCAGCACGCTCACACCAAATTGGGCATCGACGCCCATTCCATGGCGATTGCGCGCAGTTCTGCGGTACGTTTTGCGTCGCATGTGGTCGTCGCCAGTTCCTGCCGCCCTGGCATTTGTCGCCCGGTTGTCGCCAGGATCGTTGCGCGCTATGGCCCCGATTTCTGAGACGCCTGTTTGACGAAGTCGGGAACGTGGATTGTCGTTCAATCATTTGGGGGCGGTGGAGGTTCGGGCTGACTTTTCCTGTGGGGGAATTCTTGCAGGGGCCGCATAACCGGCAGATTTTACCTTTTGAATTGGATCCGACAGTCGTCGCTGGTTTCCATTCAGCATGGAGTTATCGCGCGACGATGATTTTTCCAGATTGTCGCAACTGTTCGTATTCTCCGGAGAAAGCGATTATGCGCGGTGGCCTGACCAGCTTGAGCCGGTTCAGCGCGGCCGTCGCCTGCTCGGCGCTCGCCGCTGGTTGCTTCGTTCCCGGCGGCGGGTGGACCGTTCGCACGGGCCTCGACATGCGCACGCTGGCCAAGCCGGCGATGTTCCTGGAAACCGTCGATACCCGCTGGGACGAATGGAACCGCGTGGCAATTCAAAACGCGAAACACGCGAGCCTGAGTTCGGCTGCGGTTTATCCCGCCGAGCGCACGCCTGGCTCCGGCGCGAATGCCGCACCGGCTGAGTCCGAACGCCCGCCCGCGGAGCCGCCCGGCCCCGACTATTTCAACCCCCCGCGGTTTTCTGCACCGCCCGCGTCGGGTGCGCAGGAACCGAACCCGGTTCCCGGCGTGCGGCTGGCGCCGGAGAATCAGCCGCTTGGCGGACCGTCGGCCAAGCAGGTGCTGTACATGGACCGCGATGGCTCATCGGCAGGTGACAGTCGCGGCGAATCCAACACGGTCGCTCCGAACGCTGTGCCGGTCAATCACGACTCATCGGGCCGACCCGTCGCGCTGCCGGCGCATGGCGAAGAAGAAGATCAACTGCTCAACCTGAACTCGCAACACGCACCAGATCGCAACACGACGCGCCTGGTGGGGGCGCAAGTACCCGCGAGGCGCACCGCACCCCGGCCGGGCACGCTATGGCTGTTCAGCCGCCCCAAAAACTGAACGGGCCGCGGGCAGTCGATCGGCAGTCAGGCCGGTTTCAAATTCACGGCCAGATTCGGCGGGGTTCAGCATTCGCACCGCAGCGGCATGTTTGCCGTTGCGCATCACACGGGCGATTCGCCGTTCCATTTCTCGAAAATCAGCGGGTGTTCCGATTGCGGGTCATTGACACGGAGCGCAATTCTTCCCGCCAGCACGTCGGTCAGCAGGGCGCCGCAAACCTCTGATCGCCAGCCCTGCATCAATCGCGGCGACGAGCCGTTGTGGTCGCCATACACATGCCACCGCACCAGGTGTTTGAGGTCGGCTGTCGTGCCGACCAGCCCCATCGCCACTTCGGCTTGCGAACAGCGATTTGCCAGGGCGATCGCCAGCAACTGGGCGAGAATTTGTTCGTCCTGATCTTTATCAGTGCGCTTGACGGGCGGCAGGTCGCCGGGTGGCAGGGCGCAGGCCTGCTCGACGGCGGCCAGCATGGCCGGGGCCTGCCGCCGGTAATCGGATCGGTTCATGTCGCGTGTGGCGAGCAGGTCGTTAACGTCGCGCGGCTGGCGGCGGGCCAATTCGATGATCAGGTCGTCGCGCAGCACTTTGCGGGCCGGGCGGTCGCGCTCAAATGCCTCTCGCTCGCGCCAGGCGTGCAATGCGCGGACCACGGCAAGTTCGCGGGCTGACAGCGATTGAATACCGGGCAGCCGCCGCCAGTTTTCGCGGCTTTGCTCCTGGTGCAATTCGTCGATCGTGCGGCGAAATTCGGCCTCGGCCCAGGCCAGGCGGCCGCGTGCCGAAAGCGACTGTTTCTGGCTGTTCCAGATGTCGAGCAAATGGGCCACATCTTCGAGCGCGTAGTCGATCTGGCGGGTTGTCAGCGGGCGGTGCCGCCAGTCGGTGCGTGTTTCCTTACCCTGAGTGCGCAGCCCAAGTACGCGGTTCACGAGCGCTGTGTAACTCAGCGGAAACGCCCGGCTTTGCAGCCCCTCGGCAATCTGCACGTCGGCCAGATTTAAGGGGGGGGAGCTGGCATACCGCAGGCAAAACCGAACCTCCTCGCGCCCCCCATGCACGACCGTCAGGACGCGGCTGTCGGCCATCAGCCGCCACCAACTGCCGAGATCTGTGACACACAGCGGGTCGACTGCGACGCGGCGCGTGCGCGTCGCAAACTGCAACAGGCACAGCGCCGGTCGATACGTGAATTCTGAAATGAATTCCGTATCGAACGCCACTTCTCCCTCGCTGCGGATATGTTCACACAGCTCTTCAAAGGCGTCTTGATCGACAACCAGACGATGCGGCATGACACGCAAATCAATCGAAAAAACTGCGAATGGACACAGGCCCGCGCCGACATTCGGGGCGCGGGCTCGACATTGCGGCGCAGCGAAAACAAATGAAAAGCTTTGATGCCGACCGCGGGAATTGGAGCCACCAGTTTTCGGTTCGGGCAAAAACCGGCAACCCGGCCGCAGGCGCCGCACTGGCCACCGCGAACGAATTGCTGCGGCCAGCGCCTGATCTCGGCGCAAACGGTTTTATCAGTATAGCAACCACGACTGCCCCACGTCGCCCCTCAATCGGAAGAAAACCGGCAATTTGCCCGTTTTCGGCCAGGGCGGCGGAACAGTGGTGCGGCGGCGTCAGGCTGGCCCCGGGTATCGGGTGGCGCGGCGTTCTTTCTCAAACCGGCGACGTTTGTGTAAACTACGGATGGTTTTTCCACCCAATCGATCTCCATTGTGAACGCAGCGCATGCCCATGAATCTGGAACCGGCGGATTCCGATGAAACACGCTGTGCCCGCGGAGGCGGCCCCCCCGACTTTACGACCCGATCAAGTGCGCCGGCAATCTGGCAAACGACCGCATTCGACGTGCAGAGCCTTGATCAGCTCGACGCCATTGCTGCCGGCCGCGAAAAAGGCTACCTCTACACCCGCGACGGCAACCCCAACCACGACGCCTTCGCGGCCGATGTCGCCGCGCTCGAAGGGGCCGAGGCCGGTGTGGTGTGCGCTTCGGGCATGGGGGCGTTTACCGCATGCCTGCTGGCGCTGGTGGGGCAGGGAGACCATATCGTCGCCTCGCGCGTCCTGTATGGGCGCACCGTGCAATTGCTGAACCACCTGCAAGCCGCGTTTGGCGTGAGGGTGACATTTGCCGACGCCGCCCGCCCCGAGGAGTTCGCGCGGGCCGTTACCGGGGCAACGCGGCTGGCGATCGTCGAAAGCATTTCGAACCCGCTGATGGAGGTGGCTGATCTGCCCGTGCTGGCCGCCGCCATGGGAGCCGTTCCGCTGGTTGTCGACAACACGTTCGCCACGCCCTGCCTGCTCAAGCCACTTGAGCACGGAGCCCGGCTCGTGTTTCATAGCGCCTCGAAGTACCTGAACGGTCACGGCGACGTCATGCTCGGTGTCGCCGTGGGCGAAAGTGCCACGATTCGCCGGGTGAAAGGCATGGCCAGCCTGTTCGGCCTGAACAGCAACCCGTTCGAATGCTGGCTCGCCTCGCGCGGGTTGCGCACGTTGCCGTTGCGCATGCGGCAGGTTTCGCAAACGGCGCTCGACGTGGCGCGGGCCTTGCAGCGGCACCCTGCTGTCCAGCGCGTTTATTACCCCGGTCTCGACGACCACTCCAGCCGTGAAATCGCGGGTCGGCTGCTGCCGCGGGGTGCGGGCGGAATGCTGGCGTTTGAGCTGGCGGGGGGAAGGCCGGCCGTAAACGCCCTGTTTCAGGCACTGGGCGAGATTCCCTTTTCGCCCACCCTGGCCGATGCCCGCACGACCGTTTCGTACCCGGCGGGCACGTCGCACAAATTCATGACGGCCAGCGAGCGGCAGGCATGCGGCATTGGCGACGGCCTGGTGCGGCTGTCGGTGGGGCTCGAGGCGACCGCTGACTTGCAACAGGAACTCAGCCGCGGCCTCGGCTGATGCCGGCTCAGCGGTCGGTGGCCAATGGCAACCGGCCGAAGATCATCCGCCCGGCGCTGCTTTGCAGCACGCTTTTGACGATCACGTCTGATTCCTTGCCGATCAGCGAGTTGCCTTCTTCGCAAACCACCATCGTGCCATCGTCGAGATAACCCACCCCCTGGCCGATGCCTTCGCCCGCCTTCATGATTTTGATTGTCAGCCGTTCGCCGGGCAGGTAGCGCGGCTTCAGTGAGTTGGCCAGGTCATTCAGGTTGACGACGTCGACCCCCTGCACGTGCGCCACCTTGTTCAGGTTGAAGTCATTGGTGACAACGCGCCCGCCCAGCTTTTTGGCCAGCGCCACCAGCCGCTGGTCGACCGTCATGCCCTTGCCTTCTTCCTGCGGCACTTCATGCAGCTTGACGTCGATATTCGGGTTCGATTGCAACCGGCTCAGCACATCGAGCCCGCGGCGGCCGCGATTGCGGCGGAGTTTATCGTTGCTGTCAGCAATGTCTTGCAGTTCCTGCAGCACGAACGAAGGGATTACCAGGGTCGAATCGATGATCTTGGTGTCGATCACGTCGGCGATGCGCCCGTCGATGATCGAACTTGTGTCGAGCAGGTACGGTCGCCCGCCCTTGACCTCCTTGGCGAATTCGATGTACGGAATGATGAACCGGAAGTTATCCTTGGTTTGCAGCAGCAGGATCACGCACAGGTAGGGCAAGACGAGGTTTGTCAGCATCAGCGTCATGCCTTTGAATTCGGGCGTGACCACCGGCAGCAGCGCCTGGTTCGTCAGATAGCTCAGCAGGAACCCGATCAGCAGCCCGAAATACACCGCCGACACGATTTCGACCCGCTTGCGGGGAATCAGCAGGTCGGTCAGCGTGACCACCTGGGTCACCAGCATCAACAAGACAAATGCCAGGAACGGGTGGTTATTGATCAATGTGGGCGGCGGCGGGCTTTCGGAACTCACAAACGCCGCAATGGCCCCGGCGCAAACTGCCGGGTACACGAAAAACCGGATCACGTTCAAGAGCATGTTTCATCCATCAGCAAGGTCGCTGCGGGGGCCAAGCCCGCCGGCGCCGCGGCGGTCGCGCTTCCCGCGTTTACTCAAACCAGGTTGTCAGGGCATACACAGCATCTACCGCCTGCGGTCAAGCCCACCAAACAACGAACGTTGCGCCGACCAGAGCCCCACAGTTCTGGCAACCCAGGCACACGAATCAGAATTTGCGGCGCTGCTCGGGTTGCGCCAATTGGCTTTCGGCCCGGTCATGCCGGCCGAAGAGGGGCGGCCCCCCGCGTCGCTCTCTGCCATTGTTCGCTCTTCGCCTCAGTTAATCAAGTCTGCGATCAGGCTTTCACGCAATAATTCGCAGGCCGACGCGAGTGACTGGGGAATCACGCTCAAATCGGCCAGCACCGGCATGAAATTTGTATCGCCCCGCCAGCGCGGCACAAGGTGCCAGTGCAGGTGCCCCGGCAACCCGGCCCCGGCCACCTGCCCCAGGTTCAACCCGATGTTGAAGCCATGCGCGTTCATGGCCCGTGCCACCACGCGCGTCATCCGTTGCAGCGCCTGCATGCAGTCGAGCAACTCGGCATCGTCGAGCTCAGCCAGTTCGGCCTTGTGTTTCAGGGGCGCGACCAGGAGGTGCCCGTTATTGTAGGGAAACCGGTTGAGAACGGTCACCGTCCACTCGTTGCGGCTGATGACGAGGTTGTCGATATCGCGGTCGGGTTCGGCCACGTACCGGCACAAAAAGCAGCCGTCGGCCGCGGGCTCTTTGGTCGAAACAATATATGGCAGCCGCCACGGCGCCCACAGTTGGTCTTGTGCCACGTTCGTGCTCATTGCTCCTCAGGGGCGCGATGCCGCAGTGGGAATGTAAATCAGTTGGCCGGCTGCCAGCGGGGTTCTTGAATCGAACCCGTTCGCCTGGATCAGCCGCTCGGCCGTAACGTGGTATTTCGCGGCCAGCCCACTCCAGGTTTCGCCGGATTGGACTTCATGATAGGTCGCCGGGGCGCCGGTTTTCGACGAGGGCAGCACCCGCGACAGCGGCACGCGCTCGACTGCGCTGGCCGCCGTGCCGGGCGGCGCGGCCTCGGTCGCGGGTGCGTTTGCGACGCCC
Organism: Planctomycetota bacterium; assembly: GCA_021781115.1. Classification (GTDB taxonomy): domain Bacteria; phylum Planctomycetota; class Planctomycetia; order Planctomycetales; family Planctomycetaceae; genus JAJXXL01. The sequence goes on along the minus strand of JAJXXL010000401.1, from coordinate 17,108 downwards.
CGATGGGTGTCGACCAGCGGCGCGCCGCACCCGGCCGCCCACCCCGCGAGCGCCACCCCACCGCCCACGAGCCGGCCGGCGCGGCGCAACGCCTGCAAATCGCCCTGCATGAGTTCAGCCTCCGGATGCAAACGCTCATCAAACTGAAACGATTCAGGCCTGCACTGGCATACCGGCCGCGCTCGATTCTACCCCGCCGCCCAAGGTCGTTCAATTGCGGCTCGCCCGCGTAAAGATCGCAGGCCGGGCGGCCCGGGCAATTCGCTCGCGGCCCGCCCGCGGGTGGTCAGCCGAACAGTTCAAGCACTGGCTTGCCCGCCGAAAGCGGCAGCGGGCGATTGAACTTGTCAACCAGTTCGCGATGCGGGTCAAGCCCCAGGGCAAAGAACATCGTGGCCGCCAGGTCGTCGAGCCGCACGCCGTCGCGGTCTGGAAACGCCGCGTTTTTGTCAGAGGCGCCGTGCACGTACCCGCGTTTCACGCCCCCGCCTGCCAGGAGCACGGTGTAGCAGCTTGGCCAATGGTCGCGGCTGAGGTTGGCGTTGAGCTTCGGCGTGCGCCCGAATTCGCCCATCCAGACGATGAGCGTTTCGTCGAGCAGCCCGCGTTGATCGAGATCATTGAGCAGTACGGGCAGCGTGTGATCGGTGAGCGGGAGGTGTCGCCCGGTCAGAATCGGGTACATCCGCGTGTCGTTGAAGCCATGCGTGTCCCACCCGCCGTCGACCGTCGTCTGGCCGCCGATACTGTCGGAAAAATAGACGTTGATGAATTTCACCCCGGCCTCGACGAGCCGCCGCGCCAGCAGGCAGCTTTGCCCGTACGTCGTGCGGCCATACGCCCGCCGCACCGGCTCGGGCTCGCGCGCAATGTCAAACGCCTCGCGGACCCGCGGCGAGTTGAGCATCGACAGCGCCTTTTCGTAATACGCGTCAATTCCCTGGGCCGCCGCCGCATAGTCCAGCATTTCCGTCTGCCGGTTGACCAGCCGCTGGATTTCACGCCGCTGGTTCAGGCGATCGAGCGACAGCCCGGCGGGCAGGCTGAGCTGGGGCAACTGAAAGTTGGCGTCATTCGGATCCTGCGTGATCAGCAGCGGGTCGTGGGCCTTGCCCAGAAAGCTGGCGTGCTGGCCGGGCGTGATAGCGCCGTCGCGCAACACGTAGGGGTACGCGACGAATGCGGGCAGCCCCTCGCGGGCGGGCAACAGCCGGTCGACCACCGAGCCATACGCCGGAAACAGATCGATCGAATCGCGCAGGCGGATGTCGTCGACCGGCGGCGCCCGCCCCGTCAGTGCATAATACGACGCCGAGTTGTGGTTCTTCATCGTGTGGTGCACGGTGCGCAGCAGCGCGGCCTTGTCGAGGACTTTCGCCGTTTCGGGCAGATGCTCGCAAATCGGCACGCCGGGAATCGCGCTGTCAATCATCGCGAACTGGCTGCGAATGCCCTCAGGGGCGTGCGGCTTCATGTCGAACGTGTCGAGGTGGCTTGGCCCCCCGAACTGGTACAGAAAAATCACCGACTTCGCCCGCGGCTTGCGGCCGGTTTGCCCTTCGGCGGCCCGCAGCAGGTGCGGGGCCGTCAGCCCCAGCATGCCCAGCCCCCCAATTTTCAACAGGTCTCGCCGCAGAATCGACAGGTTTCTGAACCCGCGGCAGGCGGAACTACGCTGATGCCGTTGCATGTCATTCACCTTCAGGAGTGCACTCGCGCGACACCGGCCCGCGCCGGCCCTGCGATCGCACTGAACCCGATTGTTTTCATTCACTGCCCTGCCGGAAAATCGGCGCAGCAGTATTACTGACGCAGCAGGAATTCATTGGAATTTAACAGGCCCCAGGCGACGTCTTCCAGCGCCGCCCGGCGGTCGGGTGCCTGTTCAATGTAGGCCGCGGTCGCTTGCAATTCGACGGTCGCGGGGGCCCGGCTCAGAGTGGCCCAATACAGTTCACCGAGCATTTCGGCCGCCGATTTCTGTTCGACCAGCAACTGAGACAACCGATTACCAGGCCGGGCCAGCAAATCTTTGACCAGCCCTCCGCCGACCATGACAAACGCCTGGTTCAACGTGGTTTCGTTCGACCGTTCGCACTCGCAGGTTTGCAACCGGGGTGGTTTGCCGAACAACTGTAAAAACTCGTCAGCGGGCGACGAGGGGGTGCCGCGGCGGCGCTGGGCGAACACGCCGGGCAACTCACCAGCGCGCGTGCCCGCAGGGTAGCCGTTAAACTCGAGCGGAACACCCGTCGCCTGGCTCAGCGAATCCAGCAATTGCTCGGCCGACAGCCGGCGCACGCTGGCGTGCGAAAAGTTCAACTCGTCGTCGCGGTTCGTCGCCTGCGGGGCCGACGAAAGCTGGTACACCTGCGAATTCATCACCAGACGAATCATCTGCCGCAAATCAAACCGCGCAGCGACGAACTCGCGCGCCAGCGCATCGAGCAGCCCGGGGTTGACGGGCGGGTTCGTCGCCCGGAAATCGTCAATCGGGTCGACCACGCCCCGCCCCATGAGGTTGTACCAGATCCGGTTGGCCTGCGTTTGCACGAACCGCGGGTTGTCGGGGCTGGCCACCCAGCGCGACAACTCCTCCAGCCGGTCCTGGTCGTCTCGCAGCGGCTGGGCCGCATCGCTCAAAAATCGCGGGGGCAACGGCGCGCCGGTGCGTGGGTGCTTTACTTCGCCCTGCCGCGCCATGTAGACCACCTGTTCGCCGTCGAATTCATGGGTGTCGTTCGTGTCGCGGCGGCGGTTTTCGAGAATCTTGTAATCGACCCGGGCGAACAGGTTGGCCCAACTGTAGTAATCGTTCTGCGTCCACCGGTCGAACGGGTGGTTGTGGCATTTCGTGCATTGCAACCGCACGCCCAGAAACAGTTGCGCCGTCGATTCGGCGCGCATCAGGGGGTCGCGCATGGCGCGGTAATAATTTGCGGCCGGCTCAGAATACGTGCTGCCGCGGGCCGCAATCAGCTCGCGCACGAACTGGTCGAGCGGCTTGCCCGCCGCGATGCCTGCACGGATCCAGGCGTGAAAGTTTTGCACCCCTTTCGAGTCGAGCGTCTTTTCTTCGTTGCGCAGCAGGTCAGACCATTTGAGCGCCCAGAAGTCGGCGAATTCCTGCCGTTCGAGCAACGCGTCAATCAGCCGCGCCCGCTTTGCCGGGTTGGGATCCGCCACGAACCGCCGGGCTTCGTCTGCCGTCGGAATAACCCCCAGCAAATCCAGATAGGCCCGCCGGGCAAACACCCCGTCGTTGACCGGCGGCGACGGGTTGACTTGCAACTTTTGCAATTTGGCGAAAACCTGTTCGTCAATGACATTCGCCGGCGGCGGCCCCGACCATGCAAACCCCGGGCGGTTGGGAACAAACGCCAGCCGCACCGACGCCTGCCGATCGAGGTACCGCACCACCACGGTCGTCTCGCCCAAGCTCCGCCGCGTGGCCATGCCACCCGGGTCGATGCTGACAATTTGTTCGGCAGGTTCATACACGGCCAGGCGGCTGACATCGCGGCGGCTGCCATCGGAAAACGTCGCTTCGACCCGCAGCGCCACGCGATCGGCCGGGGCGACGAGCAGGCATTCGAGTGGTGAAACCGTCAACGCCGTGAACCGCCGCGGCTCGCCGAGCTCGGCAGGCATTCCCGCTGCGACCCAGCTTCGCAAAATCGCGTATTCCGGCGAATTGCGGGCGAACCTGCGACCGCCCTCGTGAGCCATTTGCATCGTCGGTTTGAGCAGAATCAGGCTTTGATCAGGTTCGACGGCGTTTGTGCGGCGCCCTGCCTGTTCGCGGGTGAGTACATCAAAATCCCATGCCGGATCTTCGCCGCGAAGCGACAGTTTCAGCCCCCCCTTGCCATTCTGGTTTCCGTGGCAGGCGCCCATATTGCAGCCTGCCTTCGACAGCACCGCCATGACATCGTGGGCAAAGGATGCGCCCGTGCCTGTCGCGGCGCGCGCGCCGCCCGGTTCGCCGGCGCACGCACCGCCGCCCGCCAGGCCGCCCGGCAACACCCACACCGTGAGCAACAATACCCCCAATGATCGCCAATGACTCATTCGCACTCCCGTGAGAAATCAACGCATGTCGACTGCTTTATTCTAGCGTTCTCGCCTGACGAAACGCCATATCGGAGACAACGGAGGAACTCCCATTGGACGACAAACGGCGGCATTCGGCATGGCCATAAAAAGAGGGCGACAAGCCGGCCAGAGTTTTTCAAGCCCGGTCGATATTGACTTTGACGGCGATGGCTGACGCCCCACGCGCTGATTTCCGCGTGACCAGGCCTGCGCTTGCGAAACACCTCTCGAAATCGACGGCATGTGTCGTCGCACAATAATGGGTGTCTTTGCATGCCCTGACGCATCGCGTCCCCACGGGTCGCGGACGATCGCGGTGCGGTTGTGCCGCGCCCAGCCCGATTCAGAATTGCCCCGCCGAGCGGGAATCGTTCGAAATCGCAACGCCATACAAGAAAAACTTTTGCACCGCATGCCCGCTCGAACCCGTACGCTGCCCGGTGTCACCATGAAGTCTGGCGGGGCTGCATTTGGCCAGGATTCACGCTATTGGGACTCTTTCAGCAAAGCATCCTTCACCTTCGCACCGAATGCGTTCGTTTCGAAGTTCCAGTTCTGGATCAACGTCGGCGAACAACCGGGATGAAACCCCCACGCCGTCCAATGCAGGCCGCGGTCGTCGGAATACTTCAGAATCCTGGGAGCGTAATCACTGACGTGTTCCGGCTGGTCGCCGCCGAACTCACCCATGAGCACCGGATACTTTTCGCTGACTTTTCCGAAGTACCTGTCCCACTCGCGGTTCTTATGAGGGTAAGGGTGAGCTCCGTAAATGATGTTCGCCCCCTGTATGGCGAAGCCATTGAGCACGCCGCTCAAGTCGTAACCCCACTCCATGCCGTTGATGAGCACCACATTGCCCGCGCCGGTCGCCCGAACCGCATCGTACAAAGCCTGCATACCCACGGCATGGAAGCCGTATTGCCTGTGGTCGAAATCCTGGGTGACTTCGCCGCCCTTGAGCCACACGTCCCACGAGATTTCGTACGGCTCATTGTAAAGTTCAAAGATGGCATTGGGCTCGTCTTTGTAGCGCGTCGCCACGTCCTTCCAGAATTGCAGCGACAGCATGTCGGCCATGCGGTATTGGGCGGGGCGGCCACCCTGGTCGGCGCGCAGGCCAGCGCCGGCCCAATGCAAGTCGAGAATGACGTAGGCCCGGCGCCTGGCCGCGGTATCGACCACCAGGTCGATGAGGGCCCGGTAGGTTTCACCGCCATCATTGACAACCGGCTCCCACGGCTTCCCTGGGGCACGGCCGTACCAGCGGTCTTGAGCCATCGGCAATCGGACCACGTTGGCATGCCATTGATTCAACGCCACGTCGAGCGCTTCGCGAAGGTGGTCGCCCTCGTTGGAAAACTCCAGCGAAGCGATATTGACGCCACGCAACAGCACGGGCTTCTTGTCCACCGCGGTAACCAGCTTGTTGCCCACAACCTTCAGCCGCATGGGTGCGAGCGCTGGCGCAGCCCGGCGCGGCGGGCGAAATTGAATCGCGCCGATGTCTGGCGGACCCTGCGGCAGCGAGGCGCCGAAAAAATCACGGCCGCCGTTCTCGGGCATGACCAAGCCTGCGCCGACGCAAGGCGAACCTTTGCGAATCTGGTAGCCCTGCAAGGTTTCGCGGCCACTTCCGCCGCTGCCGGGGGCGACGAACAGGGGATCGCGGCGGACCGCGTGTGCATCCTCTTGGGGGCCGGGGCTGCCAAAGAACACGTTGCGGTCGTAGCTGAGCGTTTCAGGATTTCCGGGGCCTTGCTTGTTGTTGTTCGCATTGCTGGAAAAACCCTTCGGGCACCAGAAGATGTTGTTGTAAAACGCGGCCTCGCCCCGATTGTCGCCGTACCAGCGCTGGATGAAGATGCGGCCCTGATCGTTGAAAAAGACATTGTTGTAAACCACCGTGCGCTTTCCTTGAATGCGGAACGTACCGCCGCCTTGCGCCGCAGAGACCACATTGCCGTCGTTTTGAGAAATGTTGTACCGCACGATACACCGCCCCTGGGGGTCTTTCGCGAATGCCTCGGGCGTGGTCAGCAAGAAGCCGCCCGCATTGTCGTGGGTGTAGTTGTATTGGAAGACGATGGTGCCCGAATTGAACTGGTCGCAGCTCAGGGCCTGCGAATCGCCGCCCGCGGGTACGCCCGCCGTGTTGCTGATTTCGTTTTCCTGAACGATGACGCTGCAACTGTACGTCGGAAAAATCCCGGCGAATGAATTGCCCCCGGTGTGCCGCCAGGCCCCGCAACGCGAGACCGTATTGTGTTCGATCAGCGGGGCGACCGCTTGACTGACGATGATGCCGTTGTCGCTGGTGGCGTCGATGCGATTCCCGCGGATCACGACCCGCGTGCAATACTCGGCGACCTTGTCTACAGGGTCTGCCACCGTATTGTGTACCCAGATCGCCGCCGCGGCGACGACATTTCGAATCGCGCAGCCTTCGATCAGCACGTCATCCATCGCCGATGTCGACGGTCGAATGAGAATCGCCGCCTCGCTGCCGCCGGTTGTCTCCGAGACGTCGAGGTTGAGCAGGTGCACACCGTGCATCACGGCCGGTTTATTGATGCCGTTCGAGCCGATGTTCACGCCGGTGCGGCCTCCGGTCGTGGCGAGATTCTGAATCGTCCAGTACTGCTGGCCCTGCAGGTCGATGATTTCCGTCTTGTCGGCACCGCGCAACAACGGTTTGCCACCCGTGCCGTAGCTGTCCAGCGTGATCCATTGATTCTCTGTCCCCGACCCTTTAGGGCGAAGCACGCCGTGCCACTCGTCGCCACAGCGCAACAGGATCTGATCTCCGGGCTGGAACGTTGTCGCATTCACCTTGTCGAGCGATTTCCACGGCATCGCCGCAGTTGTACCCAGATTGGCGTCGCCACCGCCGGTCGCACTGACATAATAGGTGGCGGCCTCGGCGCTGGCTGCGAACGCAGGCCATGCCAGCATGACGAGCCACACAACCGCAGGCCGGGTTTGAGAAATCATGGTGACGGCTCGGCATTGTGCGACGGCGACGACCAACCGCGAAGTCGCCCCCCGAAATTGGGGAACTGTTCGCAGCCCAAGCTACAACCATCAGCGTAACTGTTCTTCGCGCCGACCACAACATCCGCGAGAAGTCCAAATTGACAAATAAAGACGTGGTGGGCGGTGAAGGGTGACTCATCAGCCACCAATTCGTTGCGAATCCGGCACGGCCCCGCGGCCACGCCCGGCATTGACGGCATGCCGCCGTCCCGTGAAATCTCGCACGGCCCTGCGCGCCGATTTTGGGCCGTGGCAAATTTGCCTTGGATTTGGGGTGGCACTCGTGATACAAACAACAGAGCGGTTCGTAAAAAAACGAGCCCCGACCGTGCGGAAGCGGTACGGCATGCAAATGATATGCTGGAACGAGGTCGCTTTTGGTCGCGGCTCGACGTTGAGGTGCGTTTTTCAACGCGGTGCCTGGGCGACCGGCCTGTACGATCGCGGTTGCTGCCGCGAAAGTGCGTTTGCCTGTGACACACTGTTGCACGAAATCGGGGGACGGCGAGCCGGCCTCAGCGGTACCGGGCTGGTCATGATGCCGCTCGCACACTCTTTGCGTGCCGGCCGAACGGTTTTGCATTTGTCGAATCGCGAGAGGAAAGCCTGAACTCATGGTTTTGCAAGTCAGCTTGAACAAAAGGGAAATCCGCGACGTGGAAGCGGTTCGCGACATGGATGCGGCGGTTCTTCGCAAGATGGCATCTGCGATTGTTCGTCTCGATCCTCCGCCGTTGAAACTCGATTCGCTGCTGGAAGTGGTTCGCAATGCTGAGGGCGCTTCGATTGAGCTCACCGACGCCGTCATCCGTTTAACGTTGTCGCTGTACCGCCGCGTCCGTCAGGCCGGCTGCGACGTTGCCGAAGTCATGGGGGGGGTTCATGCCGCGATTCAACGAGATCTCAACTGGAGTGGCGAACTGTTAACGAGGTGGCGTAACGCTGAATCGTGCATCCAGGAACTGCTCAACGCCCCCGCGATTCGACTGGTGAGTCTGTCGATCGACCTTTCCTATGCGCATGCCAACCTGCTGCGCAGCTCGCGAATTCTGACGGATATTCGACCAGTGTACAATGCCGAGGCGACGGCCATCGAAGCCGCCGTCGTTTCACACACTCTGCGGCTGCGGTACGACAGCCTCGACGGGCTGCATGAAATAAGCATCGCCATTGACGAATGCGACGTGCGCAATTTGGCAAAACAGTGCGAACGTGCGACGGTGAAATCCCGTACCGCGCGTCAGCTCATGTCTGACAAGGCAGAGGTTCCAACGATCATTTCTGGAGGTACGGACGGTGCCTGATCGAAACAGTGCGTTTCCACCAGATTTGGTTTCGTCGCCTGCTGTGCAGCGATCGCGAATGGGTCAAGCGATGCCGGATGAGTCGATGTTGACCCCAAAGGCTCAATATCTCAGCGACGCCCGTCTGACCGCGGTCCCTGGCACTCAAAAACATTGGGCCTGGCAGTTGCTGCTGGACGATGCCACACCCACCGTGCAGCCGAGATCGTCATTCCTGGCGTGTGAGCCTGTTACAAGTCCGGAATCTGCCGACATCGCGCACGTTCGAATGGATGGCAATACACGGGAATCTGAATTTGCATTCGTCGCGGAACCTGCACCCGAACCTGTTTCGGATCAGAAGCTGTTCCGGTGGTTAATCTCCTATTTTAACCGCACGGGGATTGATCGCCCCAAGCGTCACATTGTCTATGCCGCCGTCAGGCAAGCGATTGCCGCCGAGAAAAATGCCGTTTCGCCAACGCATCGGCAAGCATCGAATTCTTTTATCGAACGGGCGAACCGCCTCGACGTTTCAGGCCGCACGGACGCCGCGCTCGACCTGCTCTACGATTCGGTCGACGAATTTCTCTGCCGAGGTGAATTGGCAAAGCTGAATTCATACCTGTCGTGCGTTGTCGCGGCAGACCTTACGATCAACATTCTGATCGGTCTGCTCACGGCAACTTTACCAGCACGAAGTCGGCTTCCCGCGCGACGTGCGCTATTCATGGAGGTTGATGCAGAGTTGCGTCGGCGCAACGAATTCGAGGAGGGGCTCCTTACAGGGCTGGAAGCGTGACGAACGGGGTGAATCCAGTATTCGACTCAGCACAGGCGCCGTTTGCCGAGAATCAGCACATTGCCGTTGCCATCGGGTTCGTCGATGCGAACCAGCGGCACGTTGGGCTTTTGCACCACGACTCCGAATCAAACGGTGTCAGGTTATTGCATCTCGCCTGGCATCATCGCCTGGCCAACGATTCTCCCACACACGACTACTTGCGAGTGGACCCTGTGATTCATCCCCGGCGGCAGTTACAAGTTGCCGCGATCTGCCGAAAGGTTTTGCGGGCAAATCCGACGGGCATTCCCTACGCCTTCAGCGCGCCGAACGATTGTTTCGATGAGGCAACCGGCCAATTTTTGCTTGGCCCGGCGCGGCACGGGTTGACGTGCGCCTCGTTTGTCCTCGCGGTATTTCATGTCGCCGGCCTACCGCTTGTCGACTACGGTACTTGGCCGCTGAATCGCACAGGTGACAGGGAGTGGCAGGAGCAGATTGTCGCCGCACTGCGGGGCCGGGCAACGCCAGAACACGTCGAGGCCGTGCGAGGCGAAATCGGGTCGGTTCGCTTTCGACCTGAAGAAGTGGCTGGTGCGGCGACAGTTTCGCCCGTTCCGGTGGGATTCGAGATCGCGGCTGATCGTGGCCGCATGATTCTGGAAAGGCTTCGTAGCGGTTAGCACTCGGGATTGGCCGCGCCCAAGGGAAGTAGCGGTGCTTCAGGAGCTGTCAGGTATGTTTGAATCCATATTGCAGCGTCTGGGTGTCGAACCGGTCCACAGCGGCGTGGGGTTCGGAACCTGGGTCATGCGGCCGGGCGGCGGTGAAATTGCGTCGCTCAACCCGGCCACCGGCCAGCCCCTGGCACAGGTTCTGACGGCCACCCGCGAGGATTACGAACTCGTGGTCGAAAAGGCCAGCCACGCGTTTCAAACCTGGCGCACGACCCCCGCGCCGCAGCGCGGCGAAATCGTGCGGCAACTCGGGCAGGCGTTGCGCGAATGCCAGCACGACCTGGGCCTGCTCATTACGCTCGAAACGGGCAAGATCCTGTCAGAAGGCCGGGGCGAAGTCCAGGAAATGATTGACATTTGTGATTTCGCCGTGGGGCTGTCGCGGCAGTTGTACGGGTTGACCATTGCCAGCGAGCGGCCCCGGCATCGCATGTTCGAACAGTGGCACCCCCTGGGCATCGTCGGGGTGATTACGGCATTCAACTTTCCGGCGGCGGTCTGGGCGTGGAACGCCGCGATTGCCGCCGTTTGCGGTGACCCTGTCGTGTGGAAGCCTTCGTGCGAAGCGCCGCTGACCGCAATTGCCGTGCAAAACATTTGCGACCGGGTTGCGGCCCGGCATGGCCTGGAAGGGCTGTTCGGCCTGTGCACGGGCGAAGCTGACCCGATCGGCGCGGCGATGGTCGAAGACCGCCGCCTGCCACTGATTTCCGCCACAGGGAGTTGCGCCATGGGGCGGCAGGTCGGCCCGGCGGTCAGCCGGCGGCTGGGCCGCACGCTGCTCGAACTGGGCGGCAACAACGCCGCCATTCTGACCGAAACCGCCAACCTCGACCTGGCGCTGCGGGCCGTGTTGTTTTCGGCCGTGGGCACCGCCGGCCAGCGCTGCACCACGATGCGGCGGCTGATCGTCCATGAATCGATTGCCGACGAATTCATCGCGCGGTTGGCGCGGGCCTACGCCAGCGTGCCGGTGGGCAACCCCTGGGAAGACGGCATCTTGATGGGGCCGCTGATCAATGAGCGGGCGGTGCAGGCGATGGCCCGCGCCCTCGCAGCAGCGCAAAGCCAGGGAGGTGTCGTCCTATTCGGCGGCAACCGCCTCGATCGCCCGGGCTGGTTCGTCGAACCGGCTCTCGTGCAAATCGACCCCACCGCCGCGATTGTCGCCGAGGAAACGTTTGCGCCCATTCTGTATGTCATGACCTACAAGACGCTCGACGAAGCGCTGGCGCTGCACAACAGCGTGGGGCAGGGGCTGTCGTCGGCGATCTTTACCGACCGGTTGACCGACGCCGAGGCGTTTCTGTCGCCGCGCGGCAGCGATTGCGGCATCGCCAACGTGAACATCGGCACGTCGGGCGCCGAGATCGGCGGCGCGTTTGGCGGTGAAAAGGATACGGGCGGAGGTCGCGAAGCCGGTTCCGACGCCTGGAAAGCGTACATGCGGCGACAAACCTGCACGATCAACGGCGGGGCCGAACTTCCGCTGGCGCAAGGGGTGCGGTTCGACGTGTCGTAACTGCCACCATGCGGCGACCGTGATAGGGTCGTTCCGCTTGCGCGGGGCGAATTGGCGGCGTGTGGTGAAGGCCATCGCACAAAACCGAGCAGGTATCCGCTGGGCCGCATCGTGGCCTTGAAAATCATGGCGCCGGTGTTGGCCAAGTATCCCGCGGCGGTGGCCCGCTTTCATCGCGAAATCCGGGCGGCGGCGCTCAATCACCCGCATATTGTGGCGGCCTACGATGCCGACAGCGTGCAAAACGCACCCTTTTCTCGGCATGGAGTAAGCGGGCGGCCAAGGCTGGGGCAAATGGATTCGGCCGGTGGGCCGGTGGCCCATTGTGTTCTCATGCGAGTGCGTCCGGCAAGCGGCCCTGGGTTTGCAGCACGCCTGCGAATGCGGCATTTTGCATCGCGACATCAATCCCGCCAACCTGCTGGTCGCCCAGGCCCCCGGTGCACCCGGCCCGTTCGCCAGGATTCTCGACTTGGGCCTGGCGTGCTTTGCCGTTCCTGCGAAAAATGACGGCAACCTGACACGCACCAGTGTGGTGATGGGAACGGTCGATAAGTTCGCGCCCGAAACGCCGATATTCGCAGCGACATCTTCAGCCTCGGCTGCAGCTTGTTTCGAATACTCGCCGGCCGGCGTTTCCCGGCGAGAGGAGGAACGTGTGCCAGCTCGCGTTTTTTCCTGATGGCGCCACGCTGCTTGCGGCAGACACCACCCCGGAATCCACTGCCGTGCAACCTGTCGATCTCCGCTGTCGGGACCTGGCGACTGGAAAAGAGCCGTTTCAGTTCGAGGCCGCTGAAGCCCCTTCTCCATGTGACGCGCTGGCGATTTCCCCGACGGAAAATCGCTGGTGATCGCCACAGACCAACTCCGGTTGATTTTCTGGGACGGCCAGCGTCGCGCCGAGCGACTGAGCGTCAAGTTCGCGCATCGGGCAGGGTTCATGACGTATTCGTCCGACGGAAGCCTGCTGGCACTGCTCGGGAAAAAAAGTGGAGGTCAGCCTGTGCGATGCCCGTTCAGTTTTCGAACTCAAATCGTGGAACCTGCCGTGGCGGCCCCTTTCTCTGGCGTTTGCCACCGACGGGCGCCGCCTGGCCGCGGGAAACACCAACGGCGCAGTGCTGATCTTGCGTCTGGAATAACGCTCGAATGCCGATGCGCCGCGCGAGGGGGGCGACCACTGATCCGGCTCGTGCCGAAGCACCCTGACGCCTTTCTTCGGGAGTGGATGAACCTGTTTTTGTGTGGCAAGGACGCTCGTGCCGGGTGGTCGTTCGAGCATCGAAAGGAGCGGATGCGGCTCGAAACGCCGGTGGACCGCGACGAAATCAATCGATAGGAAAACGGTCCCCAGTGGTCGATCAGCCTGCGCCACGCTGCCCATTGAGATGTGCGTGCATGGTGGCAGCCGCGAGATCTGGATCGCCGACAGCAATGGCATCGACTAACAGGCGATGATTTTCGGCGAGCTTGCCAAAGCCGATGATGCGTTCATTCATTGCGATTCGGCGGCGAACGATGTCAAGCATGTGGCAGCGTGCCAGGCTTTCAATCAATGCCGGGCAGCGGCTGAGCCGGGCGATTTCGACGTGCAACTTGACGTCGATTGCGTCGGCCTCGTTCCAGCGCTTGCAGGAAACGATGCTTTCCATGCGGCGAATAATTGCCTGGAGGGCTTCGATGTCGTCGGCACCGGCGCGACGTGCGGCCAATCGTGCCGCTTCGGTTTCGAGGGCCCGGCGAACAGTCAACATTTCTTCGAGTCGGTCGTCCGACCAATCGCCAACTCGATAGCCCTGGCTGCGCTCATGGACCACCAACCCGTCGAATGCCAGTCGCCGCAGCGCGCTGATGACCGGCCCGTTGCTGGTGCCTTCGATTGCCGCAATTGCCGATTGGCTCAGGTGGGTACCGGCGGCCAGTTCGCCATCAAATATCCGTCGGCGGAGCGATTCGTAAACGCGTGCCGATTCCGTGCCGCTGCGACGCGCGGGTGTTGGCTCGGCTGCGACACGATTGGAACGAGCTGGCATGAGAAGACTCCTTTGAAAAAGCAACCGGCGAAAGCGTAAACCGCGATTCTTTGCAAACCTGAAAAAAACCCCGGCAAGACGCTTGACAATACCTTCAACGCGAGTTTACTATCCGAAAACATCATTTTCAATGATAGTCAAGTAATTGCCGGTAAGCATCAGCGTCATCGCTGTTATTTTAACCGAAGCCAATTCATTTCTTTCTTGGCCTTCAGTCAACGGCTTGCCCTGTCGGGGGGGAAGCCGGCTCGGACGACTTCTCAATTAGGAGAATCGACATGTCTCGCAATCGCAAGGGCTTTACGCTGATTGAATTGCTGGTCGTGATTGCCATCATCGCCGTGCTGGTGGCTTTACTGCTGCCAGCCGTGCAGCAAGCGCGCGAGGCCGCGCGGCGTTCGCAATGCAAGAATAACCTGAAACAAATGGGCTTGGCGCTGCACAATTACCATGACTCGCTGAGTTGCTTTCCGTATTCGTACTTGGTGGGCAACAACCTCGACGTCAACAGTTGGGGAACAATGATCCTGCCGTATCTCGATCAGGCCCCGCTGTACAATCGTTACAATTGCAGTGTGCCACCCATCAACGAAGCTTCGGCCCTGGGGTTTCCTGCGGCGGTGATCGCCAGCAATATCGCGGTGATTTCAACGCCGTTGTCTGTCTTCAGTTGCCCCTCGACGCCCGGCGGCATTACGACTTATATGGCAATGCTGCCCGCGAATTCGGGGGGGCGGGGCGTGCCGCCGATCCCCGTGACCTGGACGGCAGCTCAATCGGATTACTGCAATACATCGGGCGTGCGCGGCACATTTGCGAGCATCGCCTATGCCAGCTACCCCGGCGGGGCGGGCAACAATCGCGACGGGGTCATGGGGCCGAACCAGCTCAACCGCATCAGCGACGTCACCGACGGTTCGTCGAATACCTTCCTGGTCGCCGAGCGGGCGGGCGGGGCGAAAATCTACCTGAAAGGTGGTTTGGTTGCCGGATCGCCCTGGAACCAGTTCGGGCCGTCGAACGGCGGTGGCTGGGGCGACCTTTTGAACGGCGAGAACTGGCTCGAAGGCTCGTTGTATGATGGAACACTGGGCCCGGGGGGCGGTCCGTGTGGAATCAATTGCACGAACATGCGCGGCGGTACCTGGTACTCGTTCCATGTGGGCGGTTGTCAGTTCCTGATGTGCGACGGATCGGTCCGATTCGTCAGCGACAATATCAATGCCTTCGTCCATGCCAGTCTGATCACGCGACAGAAAGGCGAGGTTTTCGGCGACTTCTGAGCGGCCGATCCAAAGCGTCCACGAAGCCCGCGACGGGCGCGGGGCTCGGGCGGCCTGTTGCATGCACGGCTCGAATTCCCAGAAGGTAACCGACCATGATCCGATACGTTGTTGCCCTGTCGTTGATAATGGCAATTTCAGCCGCTTGCAGCGGGTGCGGCGCAGCGCCGCTTGGCCGCGTGGAAACCTTTCCGGTGACCGGAACGCTGCTCGTCGACGGCGAACCGGTCGAGGCGATAGCCGTTCGCTGCGTGCGGCTGTCGGATGCCGCCAAAACAAATCCGATCGACTCACAATGCTTTACGATGAAAGACGGGACGTTCAAGATTGGAACCTACGAAGCGAACGACGGTGTTCCCGAAGGCGAATACGTACTTACCTTTCAATGGGGGGAGTGGAATGTGTTTTCGCGAGCGTATGAAGGCGACAAACTCAACGAGCGGTATCGCGACCCAGCGAAGTCGACCGTCAAGGTCACGGTTGTCAAAGGAAAGCCCACCGACTTGGGAAAGATTGCCATCACGACGCATTAACGGCCGCAGCGCGAAACCGCAGTCGCACCGGCCGCATTGACGCCATGAGCTGCCCGGTTTTCAAAAGACGTCGCATTTTGTCCCAAGCCCCGTCGGGCTTCAGTCGTACGCACGGGCCGGCTTGGGTTTGCCATTCGGAGTCTTCCTGTTCGAGGATCAATCATGTTCGTGTTACGCAACGCCATCGCGCGCGCTGCTTGCCTGCTGGTCGGGTTGACCTGGTCCGCCGACCTGTGCGCCGATGACGCTCCGGCACCCGTTCCCACCGAGCTGGCGAATTACGTTCAGCGGCCCGAACCGCGTTTTCGGTGGGAATTGAGGGATAAAAAAACGGTGAACGACGGCACGGTGTACACGCTGAGCTTTGTCTCGCAAGAATGGCAGTCGATTGTGTGGCAGCACGGCTTGCAGGTCTTTCAGGCCGATCAAACCGCCCCCACTTCCACGATGTTGCTCTGGAATCAGGGCGGCAATGGCGACGATCGCACCGTCGGTTTCGGGATGGACCTGTCTCGCCGGGTCAAAGCTCCGGTGGCCCTGCTGTACAACATTCCCAACCAACCGCTGTTCGGCGGCAAGACCGAAGACGCTCTGATTGCTGAAACCTTTGTCCGCTACCTTGACACCGAGGATTCGACATTGCCGCTTTTGTTCGCGATGGTCAAAAGCCTCGTCAAGGCCATGGACGTTTTGCAGGACTTCTCAAACACCGAATGGAACCAGCCCCTTTCCAGGTTCGTGGTTTCAGGGGCCTCAAAACGCGGCTGGACGACTTGGCTGACCGCCGCCGCCGATCGCCGGGTTAAGGCGATTGTTCCCATGGTCATCGACACTTTGAAGATGAAAGACCAGACGGCATACCAACTCAAGTCGTTCGGTCAATACAGCGACCAAATCGCCGATTACACCGCACGGGGACTGGTGCCCATGCCTGACACCCCCCGCGCCCGAAAGCTGTGGCGCATGGTCGATCCTTGGGTCTATCGCGAACAAATTACTGTTCCGAAATTGCTTGTTAACGGAAACAACGATCCGTACTGGACGAGCGACGCTTTGAATCTTTATTGGGACGACCTGCGCGGCGACAAATGGGTGGTTTACGTTCCCAATGCGGGGCACAACCTTGAAGAACAATTCTTCGACGGCCGCCGCCCCAGCCGCGAACGCGCCGTCAATGCGCTGGCGGCTTTTACACGGCACATGATCAAGGACAACCCTGTTCCACGGTTGACCTGGAAGCACGATGACGCAAATGGCCGTGCGCGACTGATGGTCGAAGCTCGGCCGCGCCCGCTCGGGGCGCGGTTGTGGGTGGCCCACGCGGCAACTCGCGATTTCCGCCAGGCCCGATTTCAGGAACAGCCGCTGGTGCTCGGCGACGGCCCAATCGTAGGCGAAGTGCCATTTCCCACAGAGGGAGCGCTGTCGCTGTTTGCCGAGCTCGACTTTGAAATCGACGGGTTGCGGCATCAGCTTTCCACCCAATTGCGGATTGTCGAACCCACGAAATGAATTCTCCCCCCGGCTTCGTGTTCGCGCCTCATTCTGCTGTCTCATTAAGTCCGCAGCTGGTTCTTCAATTTTGGCAAGATGTTACGTGTATGATAGTGATCCAGTCGTGCGAGCTCGTTCCGTCGTAGCCGTCGCGTGGCGCAGCGACAAAGCGCGGCCGGCGTATTTGAGTTGAGATGTCTCGCGATCATTCCCGAGATCAGCCGCCGCATTTGTGGCGTGGTTAATGCGGGTGTCTGTATTTTTTTCCCGCCGCATCTCCTGATTCTTGAATCATGCGTTGAGCA
>JAJXXL010000027.1 GCA_021781115.1 Planctomycetota bacterium | reverse complement strand
TCCCATAACTTTTCGACGCATTTTGAGCCACGACGAACAGGTGGGCCTTGGTCACTGTGAAATCCACAGGGGCAGCGATCGCAGAGCCGCTTTCACCATAGTTCACACCGTCGCCAGTGTAAACTGCGGTGATCGAATAGCTGCCGGCTGGAAGGGTTGCTATGGAGAACATCGCCGTGCCATCGACGAGCGACACCACCCCGACCAAGGAAGTCGTGTTATTGAAAAACCCGACGAGTCCGCCGGTCGGTGTGCTTCCCGCAGCGGTGATCGTTGCAAGGATTGTCTCGAATTGACCGTAGGTCACAGTATTCGCGGAATCGCTGATGCTCGCTCCTGTTGGTACGACGACAGCGAAATGGGCGATTTCCGTACCCCAGTTGGCCACGGCATCGGTATTCGCGAATTCATTGGCCGCCCAAAACGTGCCATCGGCATCGACGTTGATGCCGCTGAGGTCACCGGCGCGATGTGGCGTGCCCCCGTCGCTGTAATTGGTCGCGCCTGCCTGGATTAGCGTAGGTGTGTCCATTGTTCCTGGAGTGTCCCCAGGCATACGTCCCGTGACGTACATCGACAGGAACTGCCCGGTTCCCGTGCCCGATGCCATGAAGGTCATGCCGATTTTGCCGCTCGCGTTTATGTCTATGGCCGGATATACGACGTACGTGTTGTTGCCATTTCCGACAATTCCCTCGTCCTCGAGGGTTGGCGTGCCGCTTGACACGTCAAACGTGTACCACTGCGCAACATCCTGCGTCGCCGAAACCGACACATTTTGCGTGGCGACGATCGTGTTGTTGGCCTCCGCCGCTTTTTGAATCCATGAACCAATTAGCGTAGTTACAGCCGTGCCATTGGGCTGCAATGGAGGCACCACGGGCAAATAAGGGTTCACGGCGACGTTCGTCGTGGTTATGGCCTGCGAAGGTGACAGCAAATTTGTGACTTTGACGACGGTAATCGACTGGTTGTCGCCAGCATCGCCCACCAGCCACATCGGGTCGCCCGCCTTGGCGTCATGCATCACGGTCGGCCGCAACCAACTGCCAGCAACGTCAGTTTTTGTCCAGTGCAACGTGCCACCGCTGGCCAAGTCACTGGAGTTCAGTTCCAACACCAGCACATGTTGTGCCCCGCCGGCGTTAGGATCTTCATTGAGTGTAATGACGACCGCGTCGTGATTATACCCAGGATTTCCGGGGTAATCGATGTCAAAGCCACTTTCCGTTGTGTTGAACGCATAATAATTCCAGTCGGTTGCCGTGAGCGTTGCGGGCGAAGCCGTCTTTGAAACCGCGACGTAAAACTGGTTTAAATGTGTCGTAAAATCGTAGTTCATATCGCCAATGACGAATCTCTGGATCTGATCGTCCCAAACCATCGTCGAATCGCCGATGAGGGAGGATCCGTCGACAAGTGTGAGGCCGCCCTGTGTTATCCAAAAATCACTGAGGGAATCCGTGGCAATGGCAGCGCCTGTCGTTTTATTGGAAATCCGCACGGCCTGATTGACCGTCTCGACGTAATCCACCGGCCCCGCGGCGCCAGTCGTATCGGGGGGAATTTGGGCCCCAGTATCCGTAGAATAACTTAACCCCGTGAATTGACTGCTTACATTTACTTCCGACGGTGGCAATGCAACCACAGAAAAGTGGGCAATTTCAGTGCCCCAGTTGGCCACAACATCGGTATTCGCGAATTCATTGGCCGCCCAAAAAGTGCCATCGGCATCGACGCTGATCCCGCTCTGGTCACCAGCTTGGTGCGGCGTCGCAAAGTCACTGTAATTGGTCGCGCCCGCCTGAACCAGCACGGGCGGTTCCATCGTACCCGCAGGGTCGCCAGGTAATCGCCCCGTGACGTACATCGACAGAAACTGCCCGGTTCCCGTGCCCGATTCCATGTAGGTCATACCGATTGTGCCGCTGCCATTGATATCAACCCCAGGGTAAATCACGTAGGTGTTGTTGCCGTCACCCACAGTTCCCTGAACTTTGAGCGTTGGCGTACCGCTCGACACATCGAACGTGTACCACCGCGCAACATCCTGCGTGGCTGAAACCGATACGCTTTGAGTGGCGACGATCGTATTGTTGGCCTCGGCCGCTTTGAGAATCCGCGCGTCATTGTACGCTGTTACCTCTGTGCCATTGGGCTGCAACGGAGGCACCGCGGGCGAATAGGGGTTCACCGGCACGTTTGTTGTGGTCACGGTTGGCGAACCGGTCAACTCATTCGTGATCTTGACGACGGTAATCGACTGGTTGTCGCCCGCTTCGCCCACCAGCCACATCGGGTCGCCAGGTTGGGCGTCATGCATGACCGTGGGCCGCAGAAAAAACCCCGCGACATCATTTTTCGCCCAGTACAACGTGCCGCCGTTGGCCAAGTCGCTGGCGTTCAGTGCCGTCACCAGCACATGTGCTGTTCCGCCGGCGTTGGGAAGCATATTGAGCGTAAAGACCAACGCATCGTGATTGTAGCCAAGATTCCCTGGGTAAAAACTGGCGTCGAAGCCATTTTCGGTTGTGCTAATCGCCCAAAAATTCCAGTCGCTCCCTGTCAGCGTCGCAGGCGACGCCGTCTTCGAAACTGCGACGTCAAAACGGCTCAAATGTGTCGTGTAATCGAAATCCTCATCGCCAATCACGAACCGCTGGATCTGATCGTCCCAAACCATGGTTACGTCGCCAAAACTGGATGTTGCGTCCGTGCGCGCAAGGCCACCCTGAGTTGTCCAAAAATTGCTGAGCGTACCCGTGGCCATGACAGCGCCGGTTGTTTTATTCGAAATTCGCACCGTCGAATTGACCGTCTCGACGTACTCCACGGGCCCCGCAGCGCCATTCGGGGCGGGCGGAACGCCCTGGCCCGTTTCGCCAAAAGTCAACCCCGTGAATTGACTGCTCACCGTCACTGACAGCAGGCAGCGGCTTTCCAATTCCTCGACGCCATGCGCACCGAGGATTTGCGATACGATTGCCGCCACGTCAACGCACTGCCACATCGACTTTCGTCGACGCGACGAGGTTCTGTGCAATTGACGCGATTTCACAGCGCTATGCCATCGGGCCAACCAGGATGCAAGTCTCATGATGAATGTCTCCCTTTTCAGGATGCAGCGAGAGTCAATTTAACCCTACGAAGGTCACGACCTTAAAACCTCGGGCTATAATTTGGCCGATGCATCGACAACTGCTCGTTCCCGACAGCGTGGCAATCGTCATAAAAGCTCGGCGACTCCGTCAAGGAAGGTGCCAGCCGAAGCATTTCGACTACTGTTGTATATGGCCGTCCCCCCACCTGCCCGCGGGGGGCGCGGGTTGGGTCCGCTGGTCACACGGAAGTCGTCAGGTTTTTGAAAGTCGCGTGCTGCCGACTGACTCGCCGCCAGTCGCGGCGGGTTACCGTCAGGGGGCCGTAAGCGGTGAGGAATTCGCTCATCCTGCCCCCAATGCGAAATTCCGATCCTCAACCGGACATGAATTTCGAGAGACTTTTGAAATTGTGGTAAAAAATATGCTTGCCCTGGCCTGAAACCAGGCACTTCGCTCCCGTCGGGCGTCAAGGCGTTACGAAATGATGCCGCCGCCGAGGGCGGTTTTTCCTTGCGTCGGGTGACGCCGCAAGGCATACTGAACAGATCGTCCATTTGTGTGACTCCAGACGGCATCCTTGGGGAGATGTCAAATTTTGTCAGCCGACGCAGACGGGCCTGTGTTGGAACAGGCGGATTCAATTGCGACTTCGATTTCGGCAGCGCATGCCGGTTCGGCCGAGGCACTCGGGCGACTGTGGGAGGAGTGTCGGCAGTACCTGATGCTCGTGGCCGGTCAGGAACTGCGCGACGATCTGCGCGGCAAGCTTGGGGCTTCTGACCTGGTACAGGATACCTTCATCGAGGCGCAGCGCGATTTCGACCGGTTCGATGGCGTCACCGAAGCCGAATTGCTCGCCTGGCTGCGGCAGATCCTGCTTAACAATTTGCACGACGCCGACCGCCGGTTCGCCGGCGTCGCCAAGCGCAATGTCGGCCGCGAAATCTCGCTCGACGCTGACTCGGCCGGCGGCCACGTGCGCGAGACGTTACGCTCGACTGACGAATCACCCAGTTGGCCCGTGCACGCCGGCGAGCAAAATGCTGAACTGGCGCAAGCCTTGGCGCGACTGCCCAACGAATATCGGCAGGTCATCGTGCTCAGGAACCTTGACCTGAAGCCGTTTGCCGAAATTGGAGCCTTGATGCAACGCTCAGCCGAGGCGGCGCGCAAACTGTGGGTCCGCGCAATCGCAGCACTCAGCGACGAAATATTGCACACAGGGCCAAACGATGGCGGCTCAGCCTGACCCCCCGGGCGACAGTGAACTCGAACAATCGCGAATTCTGGCGCGCGATCACGCGGCCCTTGTCGCCGACGGGGCTGCCCTCGAAAGTACGCCCCTGACCGACAATTCGCCGCAGTCAGAACGCCAGCGCGAGTGCCTGCGGCGGCTGGAGCAATTGCGGCGGCACCTGGCTGATGAAAACCCGCCACCCGGGGCAACACAGCTTGCAGAACCGGCAGCGAACGCCGAACTGCTGCCAACTGATGGCGCGGGGGCGTTAGCCGGCGCCCGGTTGGGGCGATTTCAGGTGCGATGCGAGGTGGGGCGCGGCGCGCACGGCATTGTGTACCAGGCGTTCGACCCCCTGCTCGACCGCGATGTGGCGCTCAAAATTCCCTACCCCGCAACGCTGCTTTCGCCCGATTTGCAGCGGCGGTTCCGGCTGGAATCGCGAACCGTCGCCGCCCTGCATCACCCCCACCTCGTGCCGGTCTATGAAGTTGCCGAATTCGGGCCCGTCTGGTGCATCGTTTCGCAGTTCTGCGAAGGCCCGACGCTGGCTGCCTGGCTCGAACGGCAAACAAGTTCTGTCGCACCGGAATTCGCCGCCGAACTGGTCGCCATGCTGGCTGAAACTGTCGATTATGTGCACGGGTTCGGAATTTTGCATCGCGACATCAAACCGGCCAACGTGTTGCTCGAGTCGCTGCCAGCGGTCACCCCGCCCGCAGCGACGCGGCGGCAGCGCCCGGTGCTCGACGTTATTCCGAAACTGACCGACTTCGGCTTGGCCAAGCTGATTGGCGAGCCCGAAGCGGCTACTGTCAGCGGGGCGATTGTCGGCACGCCACATTACATGTCGCCCGAGCAGGCTGCGGGCCGCACCGCCGAAATCGGCATCGCCACTGATGTGTATGCGCTGGGGGCGATACTGTATCGCATGCTGGCGGGGCGACCACCATTTGAGGGCCAATCGAACCTCGAAACGATTCGACTCGTTTCCGAAGGCAGCCCGCCGCCGATCCGGCGGCGTGATGTCGCCCGCGATCTGAATGCGATCTGCATGAAGTGCCTCGAAACCGCCCCGCAACGGCGCTACGCTGCCGCAGGTGATCTCGCCGCCGATTTGCGCCGGTATCTGGCAGCTCAACCCGTCATGGCGCACCGCACGGGATTCGTGGCGCGGGCCATGAAATGGGCCCGACGCAAGCCGGTCGTGGCCGGGCTGAGTTTGGCGCTGTTCGCAGCGCTGGTGTGCGGCTTTACGGCGGTCGTCTGGGAATGGCGCGCGGCCGAAGGGCATCGCCAAAAGTCTGACGAGAATTTCCGGCTGGCCCAACAGGCGGTTCGCGATTTTCATGACATCCTGTTCGACGGAAATACGTACGATGCGCCCGCATTTCGCCCGCTGCGGCTGGAACTGATGCGGGCCACGATCAAATACTACGAAGGCTTTCTCGCGGAAAAGGGCGACGTCCCCGGCTTGCAAGCCAACCTTGCCGACGCCTATTACCACATCGGGTATCTGTTGCACGAGTCGAAGCAAATCGCGGAGGCCCAAACCTGGTATGACAAGGCGCTGCCCCTGTGGGAAGACCTGGCCCGTCAGGAACCGGAGAATGTCTCATACCAATTGTACCTTTTGCGCACGTCCAATCAGTTGGGCGCGCTGCATACCAGCGCCAGTCGCTTCGCCGATGCGCAGCGGCACCTCGAGATCACCATCGCCGTGGGGCAAAGGCTCATTGACCGCGACCCGGCCAACACCGGGCTGCTTTCCGACGTCGCCAATGCTTACCTGAACCTGGCTAAAGCTGAGGCCGACGCCGGCGGCGAACGGCTCGATTTCGCTTTGAATCACTTTCTCGACGCGTCACAGCGCCGCAAAGAGATTTTGAAAATAATGCCCGATTCTGACCTTGAACTCCAGCGGTTGGGCGAAACGTGGTACGGCGTTGGCCGAGTGTTGCTGGAAAAAGGGCGTGCGGCTGAAGCGCTGATCGAATTGCGGCGCGCCGAGAAAATCTTCGCCGATCTCGTTCAAGGTCAAAAACTGTCGCCCAAATCTGAATGGCTGCTGGCCAATGTGTTGAGTTTCACCGGTGCCGCCCACCAGAAACTAAACGACATGGAGTCGGGCATCAAATGCTGGAAAGCCTCCTGCGAACTGTTCGAACGCCTGGCGAAAGCGCACCCGCAAAACACGACATATAAAGTGTACTTTGCCCAGCAAGGGCGCGACCTGGCCGGCGTGCTGTTTCAACAAGGTGACGTAGCGCAAGCACTGCCGATGCTTGACCAGGCACTCGCTCAGTGGGAACAACTCGTCGCCGACCACCCCGAATCGACCGAATTCCAGTTTTACCTGGCGGCCGTATTGGTTCAAAGGGCTCACAGCTTGCCGGAGCCAGAGCAGGTCGAACTCGCCCAGTCTCTTTATTTAAGGGCCATTGCCTTGCTCGACGCCCTTGTCGAAGCTCACCCGCAAACCGCACTTTACCGCCAGCACCTGACCGACACCCTGGCGGCCCTTGCAGATCTGCACTTCAATGCCGGTCAGTTCGAAGCGGCTCTGGCCGACATCGAGCGCGCGCTCGAGCATCGGCAGGCGCTCGTCAAGGCGACGCCCCACGATGACACGCACCGTGCCCGGCTCGAAGCCTGCGCCGCCCTCCGCGACACAATTCGCAACCAGTTGGCATCGGCCCGCTCGGGCAGGCGGGCGAAAGACGAGTGCAAGTGATTCGTTCTGCAGAGGTTCCCGCCGGCCCGCGGTCGCATCGGCACGGCCCTGGATTGGAGTCAACGATTCATCCGGTGGACTCAATGCGTCGAACCCTGTTCTTCAGAAAATCGGACGTTGGCTTGAGGAGCGTGGCTGGCGGTTGCAAAACCAGCGTCAAGGTGATCGACAGCGTGCAAACGCCCCCTCTGGAAACTGCCGCCGCATCCTGGCCGAATCGTTCACGAAAAACCCAGCGCGCAACTCGCGTGATCTCGTCGGCAGGTTTTGCAACTCACCGGCTCCGAACGCAGATTTGTCGGCTATCGTGAGTTGCCGCCGTGGCGTAGTCGAATGGCCACTGGCCAGGTTACCGGCGACGTCATCAAGCCCGCGCCAGCGCGGCCGCTGTCGCAT
>JAJXXL010000026.1 GCA_021781115.1 Planctomycetota bacterium | reverse complement strand
CGGGGCATTCAATTCGCACTCGGCCCCGAACGGTCTCCAGTTCCAACGAACCTCGCTGGAGTCGGCCCGAGTGGCGTGCGGGCAGCCAGGGCGCCATTCTTGCCACGCTGCAAAAACCGGCGCCCGACCTGGGCCAGTGGTCTCAGCGGTGTTCCGAGCGACACAATCTCATGGAATGCGGACCAGCCGCACGGCAACCCCGCACGGGCACTTCGTCAGCGCGAAGGCCGGTGGTGACATCCGACGGTGTTTCAGCAATCACTCGTTTCAGGCGGGCGGCCCCAGCGAAGGTTGCATTCGCGTGCCGCGTGTGATTAACTATTTGCATGCGGCTGATTCAGCCGGTTCTTCCGTCGCCCCGGGCCAGGCGCCGGCGTATTCCCGATTCAGCGGGCGAGCCCGCGCGAGGTGCAGCATGTGGCGGTCCAATTCCGTTCGAAGGTTGTGGTGGACTCTGGCGCTGTCGCGGAGAGCGCCGCGAACCCGGGCCGCGCGTCGCCAGGCGCTGTGCCCGCCGGCCCGCGCGTGCGAACCGCTCGAAATTCGCCTGCTGCCTTCGACGACCGCTCTTGCCGTGCAACCCACTGCCGTCACCGACCCGAATACCACGCTGATACCCGGCGAAGGCACCAACGCGCTGCAGTTCGCCCCCGACGGCCGGCTGGCGCAAATCCTGTGGACTGGCTCGCCGTTGCAACTGGTGTATCGCGTGCGCGACGGGGGCGGCAACTGGTCGCAGGAAACGGTGGCCACTTCGGCCTACGCCAATACCGAAGGCTACGGCGTGCCTTCGTATACGCCATTCAATGACAATGAACAGGCGCAACTGTTGTTCACTGCCGACGACGTGCCGCACATCCTGATGCTGGGGCAGAACGCACAGGGCGCCGTAACCATTTCGCACTACGACCGCACGATCGCCGGCGGGTGGCAGTTGATCGAAACGGTGCTGCCGTTCGGCAGTTCGACGGGCCGCTCGGTGCAAAACTTCACCGCCGCGGTCGGGCCGAACAACGCGCTGCACGTCACGCTCACCTACACCGACAACACGGTGTCGCCCGCGCAGAGCTCGCTGTTGTACGGCACCGACGCCAGCGGCTCGTGGGGGTTTCAGGTCGTCACGACGCTGGGCACCGACACGCCGCCGCTGTTTCCGGGGGCGATCGCCCCGCGCTACCTGTCGCTGGCCGTCGATACCAGCGGGTTTGCGCACATTGCGTTCACGCCCGATTTTCAATTGATTTCGGCCTCGGGCGGGTTCAGCGACACGTTCAGCCAGCTCGCCTACGCGACCAACAGTTCAGGCCACTGGACCACGCAGGTGGTATATCAGTCGCCCGACCACTCAGGCGATGCGGGTGACGGCGCTTCGATTGCGATTAGCCCCACGGGCACGATTTCGATTGCCAGTTTCTTCGTCGAGCGCGTCGCCACGGGGTCGGCCAGCTATGCCGAACTGCTGTACAACCAGCTTCAAAACGACGGCACCTGGTCGACGCAGGTCGTGGCGAACGCGTCAGCCGGTTACGCCGCCGCTGATGGCACGCAGTTCACCGGGTTCGCGCCCCAGCTCGAATTTGATGCGCAGGGGCAGCCGAATATCGCGTTTGCCGATTATGCCTCGCAGCACTTCAGCGACGGCGCGCACGAATTCACCGGCCAGATCCGCTATGCCGTCGAAACGGGCGGCACCTGGAACATTCAAACCGTGTTCCAGCAAACCAACCCGCTGACAAACCAGTTGTTCTACCCGGTCATGGCCCTGTCGCCCTACGAAGCCGATTTTGAGGGCCTGAGTCGCCAGACCACGCAATCGCCGGGCGACCTGGGCGTGGGCGTGAGCGCCACGTACACGCTGCAAATGGTGGCGCTGACGCTGGCGCCGAACCCGTCGCCCGTGCTGTCAATCGTCAACGACGGGCTGTTCACGTTTTCAGAAAACGGCCCGCCGATTGCCGTCGCGCCGGGGATGATCGCCGCGTTTTCCGGGGCGAACTTCAGCGGCGGCAACCTGACCGTGACCAGCGCGGGCAACACCAGCGCCCACGACGTGCTGACGGTCGAAGCCCTGGCCCCGATCGCCGTATCGGGCACAACCGTCACGTATAACGGCACGACGATCGGCACGTTTTCGGGGGGAACCGGCTCGACGCCGCTGGTGATTGCACTGAATGCGAACGCCACACTGCCCGCGGTGCAGTCGCTGGTGCAGGCGATTACGTTTCAGACCGCGGGGCCGAGCATCGACACAGCCCAGCGGACGCTTGAATTCCAGCTCAGCGACGGGTCCTCGCACACGAGCCTGCCCGCGTTTGTGCCGATCGGGGTGTACGCGCTGCAATCGAGCGGCACTCCCGAGCGAATGTACCGCCTGTACAATCCGAATGCGATGTTTCACTTCTTCACGACGTCGCAGACAGAATTTCAATACCTGGTGTCGATCGGCTACCACGACGAAAGCACCAACGTGCCGGGCTTTGCCGTCGAAAACTCGCTCATCACCGGCGTGCTGCCCGTGCACCGTATGTACAACCCCAACAACGGGCAGCATTACTACACCTATAAAGACGGCGAACGCGACTTTCTCGTCGAGCACGGCTGGTACTACGAAAATGACATGGGGTTCATTTACACCAGCCAGGTCTCGGCGACATTCGAGGTGTTCGTACTCTACAATTCCATCGGCGGCGAGCACTTGTACCTTACCGACGTCAATGAAAAGAACGGCATCCTCGCCTCGTTGCCCAGTTGGCAACAGCAGACCAGCTTTGGCTTTGCCTACGATGTTTCGGCAAGCGGCGTGATTCAGACGACGGTCATCGCCTCGGCGCCTTCTAAAACGGCGCCAATGTTGCCCGCACCGCTTGCGAGCACCACAACTTCGGCAACGTCCACGTCGGCGGCGGCGATCAACGGCATCGCCCCGGCAACGGTGACGCCGCAAACCGATCTGTCGCGCTCAGCCGATTCGTCGGGCGATTCACCGCCCGCGCCGGGCGCCGCTTCGACATCAGCCACGGCGGCGACCGACCTCTTCTTCGCCCTGCTGCCCACCGAAGGGCTGCTTGGGGCAGGCGTGGCGTAAACAAAGCCCGACGACTCGACTGGCCGTGCCCGGTCGTGACGCGGGCATAACGCCGGATTGTCGGGTAAATCAGGCTGGGGCGTCGCTGCCGCGTGCTTCATGCGCGGCAGCATGGACCACGGCATTGGCGTGGCGCAAAGCGCTTGGGGCGGCGTGCGAGGCTATGGAATACCGCGAGTACCGGATATTCCGCGCAGAGAGCGCTGGCGAACTCTCGGGGCAACGCAAAATCGGTATTTGAGGGAAGCGCTGCCGGAAAAAATGCGAAACTCTGACCGATGAAATCAAAAGAACGCATCAAAATGGCGATATTAGACAGCACGGGAATGATGCATCGAGTTTGCCGTTCACGCATCATGAGTTGACGCGGAATTGGCCCAGGCTCATCAGGAGGAAATAACCTTGTCCACGTCAGAAGATCGAGTGATTCGCTCTGTAAACGATTCATCCACGTTTGTGGAACATAAAACATTGCTGTGGGGCGCGTTTTTGGTGGGAACGGTGTTCGGCTTTCTGTGTGTGTACCTCGTCGCCGCCCACCCGATGTTGACGCAGTTGGAAGAAATGCGTGGCCAAATGGCCTCGTTGCAGTCGGACATGGAATCGCTGGTGGGCGTTCGCGACCAGGTGCGCGACACGACAAACCTGCTTTCGGGCCTGGCGGCCCAGAAGCGGCAGCTCACCAACGTTCGCGAAACGATTCGCGAAATTCACCAATTGCGAGAAGACCTGCGGGCCGAGGCGAGCCAGACCACCGCGAGCTTTGCCGCTCTCGACCAGTTGGCCAAACTCCAGTCGACTCTGCTCGAAAAGCAGGACGCGACCGAAGACGCCGCCGAAGCGCTGCGCGAAATGCTCGACACGCAGCACGGCCTGATTCAGGCCCGCGAGCTGACCCCCACGGCCGAAGCGGCTCTGGCCGGCCTGGCCCAGGTCAAACAAGGTTTGGGTGAACTGGCCGCGATCAAGCAGCAGATCATTGAGGGTTCGAAAGACACTGCCGCCGCGCAAGCCGCCGCCGAAGGCCTGGTGACTCTCAAGAGCCAATTGGTTTCGCAGGCCGACGTGGCCGCCGCGCAGGCTGCCGCAGGCGACCTGGTGTCGCTCAAGGATCAGATCGTCGCCCACGAGAACGACACCGAAGCGGCACGCACGCGGTTAAACAAGTTGTTTGTGCTGCAAGACGAACTGACCACCCACAAGAGCGACATGACCGACGCCTTTACCAGCCTCGACGGGCTGCTGAAGATCAAGGGTACGCTGCTCGACCAGACGAACCTGGTGGCCGACGCCATGCAGAACCTGGAAATCCTCACCGATTTTCAAGAGGAATTCGCCGAACGCATTCGCGGGTTCGATAAGATGCGACAAAGCCTGATGGAAATCGTGATGCTGGAAACCAGCATTGGCCGCGTGGCCCGCGTGCTGGAACCGCTCGTACAGTTGGGTAACGTTCGCCGGCTGAGCGACGCTGAACTTCGCGACGCCGCCCGGGTGATTCTCGACAAGCGGGCCACCCGCATCGGCAGCAAGCCCGAAGCAGAAACTCGGTTGCCGCTGGGCGACGAAGACCCCTTCCGTGAAAACGGCGCTGAACGCACCAGCGAACGAGTTTCGACGCCGGTGCCCGTTCCGCTCGATTGAAAACAAGTCGGCTCGGCTCGCGGGGGTGGCCACCGCCATCCGCCACCCCCGCGGCCGCCCGATTGTTTCTAGGCGAATCCGCATGAGTTCCTGGCTGAACGCCGACCGCCCGGCCCCGCCAGAACCCCACAGCAGGTTGCCGCATTTCGCGGGCCTGCTGTGCGGCGTTCTTTGGCCTGTCGAATGCCGCGTGGCGATTTTTCCGAGAGTTTGCTTGACGAGAGAGAGAATCAGGCGAAGTCGAATCGGACAGATGGGTCCGATCGCGATAATTTTCGATTCTTCGCTTCAGGAGAAGAGAATGAACCGCATTGTGCCTGCCACGGTCTACGTTCCGCTGTTGATCATTTCGGTTGTTGCCGGCGCCGTTCTGGGCGATTGCAGCTGGACGTGCGGGACGAATGCGGGGTGCAACAAACCAAATGTAATTTTGGCGGGGAATTGTTATCAAACGCCGTGTGACCCGGAAACCACGTATTGGCAATTCATTTATAACCCCGGAACCGCAGTCATCAACTACCGGACGGCCGGTGGAAACCAAGACTCGTCGTCGGCACCCGATGTCGCCTGCTGGATCACGCAGCAGGTTTTGTGCTCATCCATGAACGATGCAACGTGCACACCGAATGCCTTCTCGGGTTCAGGCAAGCCCTGTTATTTGTGCCCCAGCAATTTGGCCTGGTGCCCCGCGTATTGTGCCACGTATTCAGCGACCGGAATGTGGTATGGATTTAAGATTCAGAATTACACCTGTGACGCCTGCAGCTAAGGCCAACCTTCCCGCAACGAAATCGCAGAGTGATGCAGAGACGTTGAGTTGTCAAGCGCCGTCGGGTTGGTAGAATTACACCGTGCGCCACTCGGCGACTGATGACGCAATCTGCGTTTTTTCCTGGGCGTGAAAAGCAGATGCACGATCCTTTCGGAAATTTGGCTGCCGCGGCGATCGGTGGGTTTCTCGTGCGCCCGGCGATGCGGAAATCCTGCGGGGCAGGCCAGACGGCCCGCGGGTACCTCGATTGCATGTTCAGGTCATTGCTGCGCCGCCGAACGGGCACAGGAATTCAGCGGGAACTGCCGAAACGAGCCCGATCCTTAAAGGTCACAATTTGCGTGCAGTCACTCAATATGCACCACGGGCACCGTACGCAGCACCCACAACTCGCGTTCGGGCTGGCGCTCGCTATGAGGATCTGACGGATTTCGCCTGATTTCGGAGGGGTGCAACCATGCGGATAGCGGCGGGAATGCGCGTTGTACTATTACTGTTGGTGGCGATCTTCGGGCGATCTGGTGGCTACGGCGTGGCGGCGCCGCCACGTGTCATCGAGACGACGAAGCAGTCGGGATTGCCCAAAACAACCCGGCTCGAGGGCCCGGCTGAACCGGCGCATGAGTTAACGCGCATCGCGGGACTGATCCGAGCGAATTACGAGCGGCTGATCACACTGAAAGGCATATACTCTGTGCAGGATCGGCAGGTCGTGACCGATCCGAAACTGTTGCAGACTATGGGCGTCGCCAATCTGCCGGAAAAGCCCCGGTTTGGACTACACACAACCGCCGTATCCCATTTCGCGATCGATTTCAAGGGCGACCGCCTGTTCAGCACCTGCGAGGTGACCGCGCCGTCTCAATTAATTGAGACGACAGGGGGGGCGTTTAACGTTCTTCCCGTCACGAGTCTGACTGTTCCGGTGCGTGCGGCGACGATTGCCAACAACGAATTCACGTGGTGCCATCGCGACGAGAAATTCTCGCGATTGAAAGATCGGCCGGAACTTGGAAATGCAGTGACCAAAGTCGCATTCGTCCAGCCCGCTTCCGTCGCAACGGGTGAACGCTGGGGGTTCCTGATCGATCCGCGGCAACTGTTTTGGGGAGATGCGTTTCTGCCCACGCAACTGGAGAATATGGCCGAGGCGGCGGCATCAAACGCGAAGCCTCCACAGGGAAAGGTGCGGCGCACCGTTTCGGTCACGCGCCTGGAGTTTCCTGATTTTACGCGGGTGAAGGTCGATTACCGCGGCGAAGACGGCCCGACGTCGGCCGTGACAAGTTTTGTCGCCGACTCGCGGGTTGGGTTCAACGTCACGCAGTACTCAGTCACGGTCAATGGTGAGACGAACCGGACATCGTCGCGCCAGTATGCCACCGTCAGTGGGGTGTTCATTCCTGCAAATTTCACGCTTCAGTTTCCTCGTTCGGGTCACGTGCCCAATGCCACGCCAGAACTCAACTTTTCGCGAACGCTCGAACTGACCGATGTCGAAGTCAACGTACCAGTTGATGAGTCGTGGTTTAAATTCGGGAACCTCGGGCTTGAGGACGGCGACCGCATTGCCAATCAGATCAATGGCAAAAGCTACGTTCTCAAGAACGGCGAGCCGGTGGAGGTAAAGGCCGGGGAACTGTCAGCGATTTCCAAACCGAAGGACAAACATGCCAACTGGTACCTTGCGGTTTCATCTCTCGCCGCAACCCTGGTCGTTCTCTGCCTGATCTTTCGAAAACGGCGGGCAAAGGCCGAGCCGACGCAAAAATAAAAGACGTCGCCGTTTTTACGCGATTCGAGGATCGCCAATGCGCTCGCCAATCGAACATGACATCGAATCGGCGCGAGCGAAGTTAGGCACTGCGCTTAAATAAACGCTCGAAATTGGTATTGACGGCTTAGGAGTTTTGTAACAACATTCGTTCCACGATGGATCAGCGCATCTTGCAATGGATTGTTACCAAGTACGACGGAATTTCC
>JAJXXL010000291.1 GCA_021781115.1 Planctomycetota bacterium | reverse complement strand
CGGGGCCAGCGCAATGCAGGCCGAAAAGGCGCGGGCGGCTTCG
This sequence comes from Planctomycetota bacterium, assembly GCA_021781115.1. Lineage (GTDB taxonomy): Bacteria > Planctomycetota > Planctomycetia > Planctomycetales > Planctomycetaceae > JAJXXL01. The sequence continues at coordinate 7,442 of JAJXXL010000291.1, read as the reverse complement.
GCGAAGTCCTGCTGCTCAAACCGGCATCGCCCGTAGTGATACTGGGCCCACAGCGAATTCGGTTGAATCTGCACGGCGACAGACAGGCATTGCCCGGCGGCTTCCAGTCGCGAATCACTGAGCAATACCAAGCCCAAGGCGTACGATTCGCGCCAACGGCGTGCTGCCGGCTGCCGGGCCAGTACATCGAGAATTGCGGGCAGGTCCGGCAGGGCAGCCGCTTCGCTCAGCCGAGCCTGCTCGTACGCCACAACCGGCGAACCGCCTGCCAACGCTGCTGCTTCGTTCAACACGACGGTGGCCTTGGCCCGCTCGTCGGTCGGCCCGTTCGCCCCGGCCATGCGCGTCGTCAGGTGCGACCATAACACAGCCAGTTCGACCAGATCGTGCACCAGCGTTTCACGGTCGGCGTGCGAAAGCTGCGCCTCGGGCCGATTCAGCAGGTCATTGCGTTTGAGCCACACGGCGCGGCACCGGGGCAGCACGATTGCCGCTTCGCGTGCCGGCAGCGGCGTCATGCCGAACAGGTTGCGCAGTTCGTCCATCAGCCCGTGCAGGGCCTGCACCCGCTGTGCGGCTGCCGCGTGGTCGAGTTCGCGGCGGAATTCGGCGGTCAAGCCGCCGCCGGGCGCAGAGGCCGCGATATGCAAACCTCGCTCGAGGGCCCGTTGCGCGAGCTCGAAGTGCCCCTCGGCCAGCCGCGCACGGCCTTCTTCGAGCGCAGCCTGGGCTTCGCCGCGAACGTCGCGCACATGCCGCCACGACAGGCCCGTGGCAACCGCCAATGTCGCCACAAGGCTCAGCGACAGCGCCCAATTGCGCAGGGCGTAGGGCGCCCGGCGGCGCCATTTGCGCCACCGCTCAGAAAGGCTGCGGGTGGGCACGCCCAGCAACGGCTGGTGCATCAGGTGCCGCCGCAAGTCGGCCGCCAACTCGCCTGCCGTCTGGTAACGCCGCCCGGGGTCGGCCGCCAGGCAGCGGGCGATCAGGTCGGCCAGCCCCGGCGATGCCAGCCGGGCGATCGTGTTGAATCCGTGGGCCCGGGCGGCTTCTTCGAAATCGTCGCTTGCCAGCAATTCGAAGAGCAGCAGGCCCAGCGAATACACATCCGAGCGTTCATCGACGTCGCAGGCAATACTCTCCTGCCGAGAAATGGCAGCAAATGCGGCGGCTTGCTCGGGCGACATGTAGCGGGTGGTGCCGCCGAGCCAGAGGGGCGGCGCCTGGTGCGCCCGAATCGGCTCGCGAGCCAGGTGAAAATCGAGCAACATCGGTTCGCCATCGGCGGTGAGCAACACATTCGACGGCTTGAGGTCGAGGTGCACGAGCCCCTTTTCGTGCGCGTAATGCAGGGCTTCGGCGATGCACACTCCGATCCAGCAGACCACGCTCGAATACGACAGCGATTCCAGTCGCGTCAGCCCCTTGGCGGAAATCGCGAATTGCAACGGTATCGCCCGATTCTCCGCGGCGAGCCAGTCGGCGAAATCCTTGCCTCGCCGGACCGCCCGCGTCTGCGCCGACTGGCATTTCAGGAATCGTTCCAAGCTGCCTCCGCCGAAAAACGGCATGCCCAGAATTCGCAGCCCCAGACGCGGTTCGTCCTCAGCGAAGTACAGCGGCACGATGTGCGTGTGCTGCAGCCGGGCGAGCGACAAATGTTCGCGGCCCGAATTCGCGGTGATCTTAAGAACGAGCGGGCGGTTGGCCAGTTGGGGCTCGGTTGCCAGGAAAACCGTGCCCTGTTTGCCCCGCCCCAATTCGGCGACGAGCCGGTATGCGCCGAGCGTGTCGCCAATTGCAGGCAACTGCGGCTCGCCCGGCCCGAGCGCCAGGAGTTCGCGGCATTCGACGAGGCGGGCCAGCGGTTCGGCCCATTGCGGAAATCGCCGTACAAGGTCGGCCAGAGGCGGGGGTTCGCCCCGCGCTTCGCGCAGGCAAAGCTCCTCATAGACCAGGCCGAGTGCGGCATCGGCATCGTCGAGCAGGTGCGGATGCAGGGCGAAATAGGCTTCGGCGCCGACGCGGTCGTCGCGGCTCCAGCGGGCCTGCATGTCATTGGCCAGCCGCGTTACGAGACTGCTTTCGGCGCGGGCGGACGGCGCAGGCCCGGAAAGTGGCGCAGGAGAACTGTGTGTCGTCGACATCCGCGGGTCAGGTCAGGTTCGAGTACCGGCGGGCCAGGTTTCGCAAAATGCGTCGGATGCTGTCGGCATGGATTCCGGTTTGCTCGGAGATTTCGGCCAGCGACAGCCCTTGCCGCTTGAGTTGCAAGACCTGCCGGTGGACCGGCGGGCAGAGATTGAGCAGTTGCCCCCAGACGTCGTGGGCCTGCGCTTCTTCGCTGGGGCGCGGGGCCGATGATGCCAGGCTCAATTGATCGGCCGGGCCGGCCGTTTCATGTTTTAACGGCCCCCGATTCCGGCGAATCTGATCGAAAAACCGGTGCCGGGCGATTTGCACCAGGTAGGTTTTGAGGTGCCCCGAACTGGCGAACTCGAGGCCGCGGGCCTGCAGGTCGCGGAGCACGCATTCCCATACCGATTGTAATACGTCAGTCGAATCAAACTTGCCGCGCAGCCGTGATGAAAACTCTTTTCGCACAATAAAACGCAAATACGGTTCGTATTCGCGAAACAGCCGCTCGGCGCAGGTCAGGTCGCCCTCACGCAGCCGGGCCAGCAGCGAGTCGGCCAGGGCCGTTTCGGGCACAGCTTCAACTGACAAGATCCGGGCCTCCGTCAACGAACCGGCGGCGCGAGGAACTGTGGTCATGCAACACGCTCAGCGCGTTGCGGTCGAGCACGGGGGCACGGGCCTGCCGCCGCTTCCATTCCAGTACAAATGTTGCCGCCGCTGTGCAGGAGACCCACAGCAGCGCGGCGTGTGCGTTCGTGGGGGGGTGTACCGCGGCCAAGCCGCCGAGATCCTGCAAATCGCTGATGAAACCCGCCATGCGCGATTCCAGGCCGCGCCAATCGACGCCCAGGTCGACAGCCAGCGCCGCGGCGCCTTCGACCGGCGGGGCGGGGTCGTCAGCAACGGCGTTCCACACCCAGCGGGCAAAGGGTTGTGAGTGTTCAATACCCGGCGGGGCCAGCGCTGAGGAGTCTTGCCCGGTCGACCTTGAACCCGCCGCATCAAGCACCCCGTTCACGCGGCTTGCCGCCGCGCCGAACGCCAGGATTGGTTTTGACCCGGCGAGGGCCAGCGTGCCCCCCCCGGATTCCAAGGCGGCCTGGTCGAGCGTTATCGCATCGGCTGCAATTGCGACGGGTACTCCCGCCGAGAGGAGCGCCCCGCGCGGCGACATGTCGGTCGTCGCCGATACGGCGACCGTCGTGTCGCCAATGGCCACGCGAACCCGCAACCGTGCACCATCGGCAGTCGCCAGCTTGCCGGCCGCTTCAAATGCCGCGACAACTGACCGAGCGCCAGCCGCCGCGTCGCGAACCCCATTCACGCCAGCGAATGGCCCCTGTGCGGCCGTACCCGTTCTGGCTGCCAAGTCGTCGGCATGCAGCAAGCCCCAGTTCGACGTTGCTGCCGCGGGAGAATTCGCGCCCATTTCGGATGCCGCCGTCGCGGGCAGACTGATCGCGCCCGGGTTGGAAAGCAGTTCGTCCAACGAATGTTCGAACGCCATTTGCAGATCGGAATTGCCGTCGTCGTGAAACGCAAACGTCGCCATGACCGCGTCTAACTGTGCATTCGACACCTCCGGCGCGAGCCGCGACAAAAGTGATGGAGCCGCGCTCAGTTCGGTCGCCGCTGACGGACTTGCCGAAGCCGACGGGCTGAACAGGCCCGGATTGCCCAATACAAAAACCTGTGCCGAATCGCTGCCCGCCAGCCAAGGTTTGTTCGCACCGTTCGCCGTCGTACTGTCGCCTGGAAACCGCGCCAGATTTTCGCCCGGCGAGGCGTCGGCGGGCAAATGGTCAAAATGATTGATAGCCGCAGGGTTGAACAGCAACTCGGGCAGATCGGCGGGGTGGAACTGCCCCGGCCCGATTTCGACAGGCCCGATCGCGACCGGCGCTGCCGCTGACAGCAGACACCGGATTTCCAGGGCTTCATAACGCAGTGTGGCTCTCTTGGGAAGGCTGCGCCTCATGTAAGCCTCTTTCCATCGGCTCGAATGCATACCGGCAACCCGCATTGTCGAGCATTGTACCCGACACACCTCACGCGGCAACGCGTTGGCCCGATTGGTTCGCTTTGAGTTCGTAGAACATACGGTCCAACTGCGGTGCCGGTTGCCAAACTTTTGTGATCAACACGCTGGCTGCTGGCAGGACTCCATTCACGCATTCTTTCTCTTTGCGCCAACCACAGCGGTCAGGGCGTCTGGAGGACTCGAATCGCGCGCGAGCGACCGCTCGCCGCGCAGACCCTCCACCCACCAAACACAAACTCGCCATGTTCAGCTTTTCACACCGTATTATGGCAACGGACACCGTTCGACTGCAAGCCCAGCTCGCTCAACGCGGCCAGTCCCCCGCAGCGTTTGCATAAACCAGATTTCGATGAACTCTCACGTTCAAAAATCGAATCGGCACCTGGGCGCTGATGGCAAGACGGAGCGTTGCAAGACCGGCCAATGCGTTCCGCCCGGCGGAAGGCGTCGGGCACGTAGGGACGTCTTAGATTGAACCGGTCTTGAAACACAGACGCCCCTGTTTTCTGCGAGAGCAGAAAACAGGGGCGTCTGATCTGTATTCGATTGGGGCGCTGGCCAAGCCGGCGGGTTGTGGCTAAAGCGACAGCAGGTGATGATTCTGAAGGTACTTCAAGACGTCGTCGGCCAGTTCATCGATCGACTTGTTGTCGCCGTCGAGGACAAGCTCGGGTTTTTCAGGGGCTTCGTAGGGATCATCGATTCCAGTAAAGCCCTTGAGTTGCCCGGCGCGCGCCTTTTTGTAGAGCCCCTTGGGGTCGCGGGCTTCGCAGGTTGCCAGCGAGGCATTCATGTAGATTTCGATAAACTCGCCCTCGCCCAGCAAGGCGCGAACCGCGTCGCGATCACGTCGATAGGGCGAAATAAACGCCGTAATCGCAATCACCCCCGCATTCACGAACAGTTTGCCCACTTCGCCGATCCGGCGGATGTTTTCCGCCCGATCTTCGGCAGAAAAACCGAGATTCTTGTTCAGCCCCATGCGAATGTTATCGCCATCGAGCACAAAACTTCGCTTGCCCAAGGCATGGAGTTGATGATCGACGGTGTTCGCCACGGTGCTCTTGCCGCTGGCGCTCAACCCGGTAAACCACAGAACGGCACCACGATGCCCGCTGAGATTCCAGCGTTCCTGCTTCGAAACCGAATGTTCGTGCCACGTAATGTTCGTTGCCTTTTGATCAGTCATGAACGCGCGTTGCTCCTCGAAAGGAAAGGTGTTTGCCGGACGAAATATATTAGCCAATACGCGGCCGAGTGCAAACCGTGGCGACACACGGCCGCGGTGGCCCGCGCCCCTGCGACCCGATGCTACCAGCGGGCAAGATCAGTTGGCTTGCGCAGCGTGCTTTTGCCAGCGGCGGGCAACGACACTTCGCATCGGGCCGATGTGTGCAACAAAGCCTCGATTTGAGCCGCGCCGCACACTCGACCAGGTTACTCGCGTTCGGGCAGCGTGTCTTGAACTTTAGTCGCCAGTCGGCAGAACTGCAAGCCGCGAATCACGAGGTAGGTGGGGTCGATTTCCCACCAGCGATGGCCGTGCCGCGCCAGGCGCTGATGCGCATGGTGGTTGTTGTGCCAGCCTTCGCCGTAGCTCAGCACGGCGACCCACCACAAATTGCGAGACTGGTCAGTCGTTTCGTAATTGCGGTAGCCCCATTTGTGAGTTGCCGAGTTGACAAACCAGGTGCTGTGATACGCGGCAACCATGCGGGCGCACAGCCCCCATAGCACGAATGACAGCCCTTGCTGGAAGAAATATTGCCCCGCAGCGTACAGGAGTGCCCCTAACAGCAAGGGGTACAGGATGAACGTTCTGTCAAGGAAGCGTTGTACAGGGTCTTTCAGCAGGTCGGGCGCCCAGCGACGGTACAGCGCCAGCCGCTGCGCGCGTGTTTCGAGAGGATAGAACCAGATCATGTGCGACCACCAGAACCCGTGTAGCGGTGTATGCGGGTCTTCGTCGGCGTCGGAGTGCACGTGATGCTTGCGGTGAATCGCCACCCACATCAGCGGGCTACCCTCAGCCGAAAGCATACCACAAATCGAAAAAAAGTATTTCAAGACGCTCGGCACAACCAGACTGCCATGCGTCAGCAGGCGATGGTACCCCAACGTAATGCCGAGGCAGGCCGTCACCCAGTGTAAAACGAAGAACACCGCCAAGGCGGGCCAACTGAAATGCCACAGGGCGGCGACTGCGCCGACATGCATGACGAACATCCATGAGGTCAGAACCCAGTCGATTCCTTGCGGAAAACGATCTCGAAGGCGCTTGCCGTCGACTTTGAACTCTGACGACCCGGCATTCGCCGTCGCCGACGGGTTGTCCGTCTTTTCCAGTTCGAACGACGAATCGACGCGGTGCGAATTGCCGAGATTCACCACCGCAAAATCTGCGGTCGAAGCGACGCCGCCGACAGGAGCATTCGACGCGCGGCAGGTTGCCGATGCGGGTTTGGATTCAAGCGTTTGGCGTGGCACAGGTGCTGACTCCCAATTGGAGACGGGGTGACTACAGGTTCATGCTGAATATACGCTCGAATTCTATCGGGGGACTTTGGGTAAATTGTCACCGATCTGTAAAAGTTCGGTCAATTTTCATGAGACGCGCACCGCGGGCGAGGCCCCATTTCGCCACGGCCGCTCAAAGAAGCCCGTGCCCGCAAAGAAAGCAACCGGGGCTTTCAACCCTGTTGTGCACATGGCTGAAAACCCCGGTAATTCAAGACGCTTTCCCTCGTGGAATCGCGAATTGCAGTTGAACCACAATTTGCAGACCGCAGTGGTCTTCGACCACTGCCGCCCGGCACCAGAGTCGGTCAAACTGAACCGCGACTCGCTTCAAAACTTCAGAGCTAGTTCCAGTCAAAACTCAGAGGAAACCAGATCGTCCGTTTTCAGAAAACCATTTTCCAAACTCAGGCGGGGGGCGCCGGAGTCGGAGCAGCCGGAGCCGCCGGAGCCGCCGGCGTCGCTTCAGCGGGGGCAGCGGGCATGGCAGCGCCAGGAGCGCAGCAAGCCGCCGCAGCCGGGGCACAGCAGGTCGCCGCAGCCGGCGCACAGCAGGTCGCCGCAGCCGGAGCGCAGCAAGTACGCGGAGCGCAGCACGCTCGCGGCGCACAGCAGGTCTTCGGCGCACAGCAGCAACGCGCGCGCTGCCGACAGCAACGGGCCTGGAGTTCACCCACGCCAACCGACAACACCGCAACTGCGACCAACGCAGCCGCCATCATGACTTTTCGACTCATTCCAAATC
>JAJXXL010000430.1 GCA_021781115.1 Planctomycetota bacterium | reverse complement strand
AACTGCCGGGCGGTGTTGCTGAACCCGAATGTCGGGTCGAGCAATTGAAAATCGACGGCCCGGGTTTCGCTCGTCACGGGGGGGGTGTACCCCGAAGTCGAAAACGTGATCCGCTGCATCAGCGCCTGCACCATCGCGGGCGTCACGTTCAGGCTGCTGTTGAACTGAAACACCAGCGGCGTCACCGACGTGCCGCCCGTAAACGTGGCAATCGCCGACCCGCCGTAGGTGATCGTATTCCCTGAAACGCCAATCTGCCCGACGGCGGTTCCCTGGTTCTGAATGCCCAACTGATCCTGCAGGCTGTCGGGGTGGGTGTTGGTTTCGAGGCCCACGTTCAAAATCGCGCCGTTCAGGCTGCTCGAAAGGTCGATCAGTGTGGCGGCGGGGTCGACCAGCACCGGCGCCTGATTTTGCGTGAACGCAGCCGGCCCGCTGGGCAGCGTGATCGTGGGGAACAGGTTCAGGCTGGCCGGCACGCCCGTGCCCCAGACCGTGTACGTCGTGTAGGTCGACGAGGCGCCCGCGGCCAGAGTAAACGACCGCCGGGCTCCCTCGGTCACGTTGTACTCGCGACCGGCGTCGACAAAGCCGTCGCCATTATTGTCGCCCGCGACGGTATTAGTCAGCGGCGTCCCGTTCAAGATATTATTCAGCACCGTCGAGTACGCCCCGACCTGAAACCGATCGCTCGTCGAAAACGAGCCGCCGACGGTCGCGACCGCCAGGTACTCGGGGTAGTTCGTGCTCGGGGTGCCCCCGACGTTGGTCGAAAACAGCAGTTCCTGCGACGACGGCGTTTCCAGCACGCCGCCGCCGCCCAGGGCCGGTGCGCCGGTGCCCAGCTCGCCGTCGAGGTAGCGGAACAGGTCAAAGCTGATGGGCGTGCTGCCGGTGTTGGTAACGGCGTACGACTGCCGCAACAACGACCCGAATTGCAGGTGCGTGACGGGATCCTGCAAGGGCTGAACCGTTTGCGTCAGCGTGAATGTCAGCGGGCCGTAATTGAACGTGCTGACGCCCTCGGTTGTCGTGCCTGTCACGACGGGGTTGGTCAGGCCACCCGACGTCCGCCCCCCGGCCCCCACGCCCAGAAATCCCGACGACAGGAATTGTGTCGGTGTATTCGTCGACGTCAGTTGAATCGCCACCGCCGAATCAAACACGGTGTTGATCGCCGCGCCGGGCCCCACCGGCTGAAACGAGGCGTCGGTCGCGTTGCCGCCATTCGTCACCAGGTCCTGGCCGAACGAACCGAAGCCATCGACCCCCAGCGTGATCGACCCGTACTGCACGGTGCCCGCGGTCGTATTTGTCAGCGTGTACGCCGCGAGCAACCGGCGATCCTCCAGCCGTTCGATCTGTACCGGCGCCCTGCGGTCGTGACCATTGCGGCGGTGGTGGGTTCGGCGAGACGCCGCGGCGCCGCAGCGCATCCGGTTCCACGTTTCTGACAGCCAATTGAGATACATGCAGACGTTCCCTTCAACTCATCAATGAGGCGGACGATCGGTCGAAGAAGAGGGTCGCTTGACGTTCCAGACAAACCGCGTTCACGCACGGGCGACAAACGGCAATCGAATCCAAACACTCACAACATGCCGGACGCACCCTCAAGAACGTCCAGCCGAACAGTCTCAATTTAAGTTTTACGTTTCGGCAAACAGGGCAAATCAAAAAGAATGAATGGCTTGTGACTTGTAGCGAGTTTACCGCAGTCACAGCCGATTCAGACGGCAATTCCGGCGGCTTGGGTCTGGGGGGCACCCCCACAACGGCCAGCCTTGAAGAATGGCCTGTGCCGCATGGAGTCGAAACCGCACCGCCAGCCGCAATTCAGCCGCCGACGCGCCAAATCATGAACACCGGTTGCGGCCCGCAACCTCAGACACAAGACCACCAAACCACGCAGAAGGGGCTCAAGCCCGCGATGCGAGACCCGCATTCTACGCACAGCGCCTGATTCTCCAGGAGAACCCGGTGCGACTGATGGGCGTCAATCAAAGCCCACAACAGACCCCTTCAGCCACAACGCATGGTTTTGGCGTCGCCGGGGCGCTTTGAAACGCTCGTATCGGTTATTACAGATTTTCGGATTCCACCGAAAACCGCATCCTGTCAAAAAGCCCCGCCTGACCGGATGGACAAAGCCGGTATCCTGGGTGCGGCAGCGACCGCGGGAGCATCTTCTGTTTTCAACGCTGTGAATTCCGGCCCGTCTCGTTTATTATGAGGGCCGCAAGCCCCATGTCAATATGGTTGTTTCGGCGAAAAGCGCAAGATTTCAATTCCCGAATTCGCCCCGCGTGCAAAACGTCGAACTTGATCATGCCTTGGCCGGGGGCGGCAGGCAACCCTTCGCCGTGCGGTGGCTGGCGGTGTCAACCGCCGATTTCGCGGCGTGGCGCCGTGCCGGCCGCGGCGGTTTGACCGCCAGAACTGCAAACCGTGTTGTGGGCAAAGTGGCCCACCCGTCGTGGTACCATTCACCCCGTATTCATTGCCGATGCTTGATGTAGGAATCATTGGGTTGGGCCCGCACTGGGAATCCAAATACCGGCCCATACTCCAAAAACTGACGCAACGCCTGCGTGTGCGCAGCGTCTATTCGCCGGTCAACAATCTGGCCGATGCCGCCGCAGCCGATTTGAACTGCAGCGTGTCGCTCGGCATGTTGCCGCTGGTGCAGCGCGACGATGTGCGCGCCGTGCTGATTCTTGACGGCGGTTGGTGCCGCCACACGTCGGTCGAATTCGCTTGCCGCCAAGGAAAGCCGGCATTTCTCGGCGGGCCGCTCGACCTGTCACCCGTGGCGTTGCGAGGCCTGGCCGATCTGACGGCCACCCAGGGCGCGATGCTGATTCCCGAATTCAGCCACCGCTACACCCCCGCCACGGGCCGGCTGCGTGAACTGGCCGCGGCCCGCCTGGGGCGCCCCCTCGACATTCTGGTTGAAGTTCCGCCGAGCGACCTGAACGGCAGTGCCACGGGTCACCCCGCGCACGCTTCGGCTGCACTGGTGGCCGCGTTCGACTGGTGCCGCAACCTGTTGGGCACAGCCCCGTCGAAGATTACGGCAACCGCCGGCAACCCCGGCGATTGTGCCCCGGCCGGCCTGGGTGCCGGAGTTGTCATTGAAGTACTGTTTCGCCGGCCCGCGGCCGGCGGCGATGCGCCGCGGGCCACGATTCGGCTGGCCCCGCCGGGTCCCGCTGACGCCCGGCCCCGCAACGTGCAGTATTCAGTGCAATGCGCCGCCGGGCGGGCGACAATCGACGGCCCCGACAGGATCACCTGGGTTCACGCGGGAGAAGAAGCGACAGAAACATTGACCACCGAACGCGGCGACGTCGAAGTGCTGCTCGATCATTTTTGCCGGCGCGTCGTCGGCGGACTGGTTCCCGTTCCCACGCTCGACGACGTGAGCCTCGCGCTCCGCCTGGCCGACCTCGCTGATCAGAGTTTGCGCCAACGAGCACCCATCAACTTTTGATCGCAAGCCTTGGCCCGATGCACAGCCCCCCCACGCCTCCCGCGCTGCCGCCCGCCACGGCGCCACAGCTCGCAGCGCGCCCGCAACCCCCGGCGGGCCGTAAATTTCCCTGCCCCGGTTGCGGAGCGCAACTGGATTTTGACCCGTCGAGCGGGGCCCTGAAATGCCCTTACTGTGCCTACCTCGAAAAAATTGATCCTGCGTCGAGTGCCGTCACCGAACGCGACTGGAACGACTATTGGCAGAATGCCGAAGGCCACGCCACCCAGATTGAGGGCCGCAGTTCGGAGGTTCGTTGCGGACAATGCGGGGCGGTTTCGTTGTTGCAGGACCAGGTCGTCATGGACGCCTGCCCCTATTGCGGCGCGGACCTCGAAAACAAGCCCGAACAGGCCCAGGCGATGATCCTGCCCGAAGGGATTCTGCCCTTCAAAATCAGCCATGACGTGGCGACCGCCACATTCAATACGTGGGTGGGCAAACTCTGGTTCGCACCGGGTGATTTGAAAAGCTTCGCCGCCATCGGCAGGTTTTCCGGCGCGTACATTCCGTTCTGGACCTACGATTCAATGACATTCACCCACTACACCGGCGAGCGGGGTGATAATTACCAGGAAACGGAAACGTACTACGACACCGAAACCTATTACGAGACCGACGCCAACGGGCAGCAGGTTCCCCGCACGCGGCAGGTTGCCAAAACGCGCATCGTCACCAAGATCCGCTGGTGGCCCGTGTCAGGGAATGTTTCGCATTTTTTCGACGACGTGCTGATCTGCGCCTCGAAGAGCATGCCCCCCAAACTGATTGATCAACTCGAACCGTGGGACCTGAAAAACCTCGAACCATTCCAACCCGCTTTTCTCAGCGGCTTTCAGGCCGAGCGGTACACCCTGGGCCTGAAAGAGGGGTTCGACAAGGCCCGCGGTATCATGGACGGCGCCATTCGCGGCCTGTGCTGCCGCGACATCGGCGGCGATCACCAGCGGCTCGCGTCCGTCAACACCCAGCACACCGCCATTACGTTCAAGCACGTTTTGCAGCCGGTCTGGATGGCGGCCTACCGTTACCGCGGCAAAACCTACCGCATTCTCGTCAACGCCCGCACCGGCGAACTCGTAGGCACCCGCCCGTGGAGCTTCGGCAAGGTGTTCGCATTCGTGCTCGGCGTCATCGCCACGATCGCGCTGATCATCGCCGCAGCCAAGGGGTTCCAATAGGGCCACGCGGCGCCCTCGGCGGACTGACCACCGGCGCTTCGCGAAAACCTTGCGGCTACCTGCGACTGCGCGAATTCCTGCGTGGCGCCCCGCCGTGCGCTCTGCCGCTTTGCAGCGCCAATGTTGCAATGCGATTTTCGCCCCCGCGCCGGCAGGTTCGAACGCCGCCCGCCGACAGGATGGCATCCCTGAATTCACTTATCGACTGGCCACGGGAAACTGTCGCACAAAAGCGCCCGATGAAAGCCCCGCGTCATGTTTTGCTCAGGGAATTGACAGAAACGCCGCAGCGATTGCGGCGGGGTACGCCCCGCCCACCTGCCGCACAGGGCGGCGCCCCAAACGCCCCGCGACGTCCGGCAGGACTCGCGCTGCGTGAGACGCCGTTGCGACGCTCAGCCGGGCTGAAAAAACACTGAATCTGGCTGCGACAAAACCTGTCCAACGTCGCCGCCGCAGATTCTCGATTTGTGTCAATGGCACGTGCGATCAGTCTCAGCGACGTTCCGAGGGCCTGGCCGCATGCTGATTTGTTGCGCCTCGACAAACTGCGTCACGTCAGGCCCCACCCCGTTTGTGAACTTCAAGGCTTCAAGGCCCCGTCGACAAACTCGTACATTGCCTTCGTCGCGGGATCATCGGGCAGGCCCAGATTGGCGTTAAGCCGGTTGTGGTTTGTCTCCTGGGCGCCAAAGGCTTTGGCGGCTATGCCCGCATCCTTCAGCACTGCCGCCAGTCGCTGCGCCTGCGCCGAATTGTCAGGGTGGTCGGCGACGTACAGAATCAGGAACGGAGGGATGCCCTTGCCCTTGGCCACGTGTGTCACCGCCGAATAGTCGCGGTGCCTGGCCGGGTCATTGCCAAACTTTTCGCGATGCCCGAATTTGGCCTGCGGCTGACCATGCACGCGGCGGCGGGTTTCGGCCGTTTCGATGATTGCCGGCACGTCGTAAGTGTCGCCATCGACCGGAACGCACCCCTTGAGCACCTCAAACGGCACCCCTTCGGCCTTCAGGTAGCGATCATCGATGCAAATCAGCGCCGCAAGCTGCGCCCCGGCCGAATGGCCCATGACAAAAATCCGCCGGGGGTCGCCGCCATACTCGGCGATATGCTTGTATACCCAGCCCAGCGACTTGGCGACATCGCGAAAAATGGTTTCCATTTCGACGTGGGGCAGCAGCCGATAGTTCGTCGAGACGAACACAAACCCCCGGTCGACAAACGCCTGCGGCTTGCCCTGCACGCTCGATTTGTCGCCCGTTTGCCAGCCGCCCCCGTGAATCCAGAACACGACCGGGTGGGCCTTGCCTTCGGCCGGCGCGTAAATGTCGAGCGTATTCCGCTCGGTCTTGGGCTCGACGTAAGCCACATCGCGGTCGATTTTCGGTTCGGCAGCGAATGCCGAGGCGGCGCACAGTAATAATACGGCAATCGTTTTCACGAGTGTTGGCCTCCCGCAGAGTCTTCAGCAACCCGACACATCGGCACACACGCCGCCCGAATTGTAACTGTTCGCCCTGCGGCGCGCCAATCGGCCGCGTGCTAAACCGCGCGCCCGGGCGCCGTTCAATCGATAAATGCCTGGGCGGCGTCGTTTTCACCCCCGTTCATCGACCCCAGCGCCTGCCACACCAGCGGGCTCAGGTTTTCGCCGATGAACCGCACCGCGCCGTCGGCCAGCAGCAACTGCACGCCGCCGGGGTGCCGGCTGTTGGCCGTCATGATCGTCTTGTTCCAGGTGATGCCCGCCTTGCAACTGGGAAAACCCGGCGGCAGCACGTGGTTGTACCTCGTCCAGTTCATGTTGCCTTCGAGCCAGGTCATGCCCCCGTTCGAATCCTGCCACCGCCCGGCGACCCCGGCGGCGGTCAGGTTGTTGCATTGAGTGCGTAGCTCGGCGTCGCTGAGGTTGATGTCGAGCGAGTACAGGTCGGCCCGCAGGTCGACCGCCTTGTTGTTGTCATCGCCGCGAATCCGCTCGCTGAACACGGCGGTCTGGCTCATGCCGTCAGCGACGTCGCGCGGGCGCGTCGAGGTGTTCAACCCGAAGATGCCGTTGCCCGTCGTGCCGGCCGGCGTGCTGCCATTGCACGACCGGTAATTCGTCGGTCCCCAGGGGCTTTGCAGCCGCAGCACGTCCGACGGGCAGTTGAACACGGCGAGGTTGACGATCGCCGCCGGCTCGTTGAAGCTCCAACTCGTGAATTTTGAAGGCGTGCCCGATTCGTCGGGGTAAAACGGCGGAATGTTGAAGTCAATGCGGTTGTACAGCGCCAACTGGTCGAGGTCGGGCAGCAGCATGACATGCGCCGCGTAACGCCGGTTCGTCGCCGCTGTGTAACTGGCCGGCGTGCCCGACAGGTCGCCGCCCACGCCGAACGGAAACACGCTGTGTGTCGCCAGGTAGTTGTGCAGCGCCAGGCCGATCTGTTTCAGGTTCGACCGGCACTGCGTCCGCCGCGCCGCCTCGCGGGCCGCCTGGACGGCAGGCAGCAGCAGGGCCGCCAGAATGGCAATGATGGCGACCACGACCAGAACTTCGACCAGTGAAAACCCGCGGCGGCGCGGCATGGTTCACTCCTTGTGGAAACGGTCCGGAAATGCAACCCATCATGTCGAGTGATTATAACCGATCTTCGTCCGGCGGGGGCCACACTGGCAGCCCCATTTCCTGGCGCACGCGGTTCACCTCGTCGAGTTCGAGGTGGTAGATCGAAATCGAATACCCGGCCCGCGCGACCGGCTGGAACCGCTGGAAGTAGGTAAACGCG
>JAJXXL010000478.1 GCA_021781115.1 Planctomycetota bacterium | reverse complement strand
CAGCGCGCCGGCCAGCGTGGTCAATACGCCCGATGTGGTAACCGCCCGGAGCCGCTCTCCATGAATCATTTCGACGATATAGATTGTGCCGTCGGCGCCGAAATCGACTCCGAACGGTTCGATCAGCCGTGCTGCGGGGGCCGGGCTGCCATCGTCGCCGTCGCTGCCACCCGCCACGAGCACCAGCGTATCGGCCCGAGCCGATAGGGTGAAAAGCAACCACAGGGCAAGCGTCAGGCGCAGCGTCATGGCAACCTCCGGGTTCATAAACCTCGCATTCACCCGGGCAACCGGGGACAGCGGCAAGCTGCGGTATACCTTACATGCCACCCGCCGTAAATGATGGCCGACGGGTTGGCCGGAGGTCCGCAGTTCACCGCGGCGCCGACTCGTCACATAATTCATTGAGATCGCACCAGAAGTCGCTGATCAACCGTGCGGCATGAATCAGCCCCTCGTAACTGGCCGGCTTTTTCAGGAAGCCGTTTGCACCGGAGTCATAACACCGGCGCACGACCGGAGGGTGCGCCGTGGTCGTCATCACCACTACGGGCACCCGTTTTAACCAGACGTTTTGCTTGACGATGTCCAGGACTTCATGACCGTCAGTGCCCGGCAAATTCAGGTCCAGCAGAACCAGCGCTGGCAACACGCCCACATTGCCCCCAGATCCGTCAACAGACCCCAGCAGGTATTCGAGCGCCGCGTCGCCATCGCAACACCGAACGAGGGGCCGCGAACAACCGGTCGTCTGAAAGGCTCGAACCAGAGCTTCATAATGGGCCGCATTATCCTCGACCACCAGTACTGGACGATTGGCCGCGCTCGACATCATGCAGGTTCCCGGTCCAGTGTGAAGTAAAACGTCGTGCCACTGCCGACGGTCGATTCAAGCCAGATCTGCCCGCCATGCCGTTCAATGATGCGGCGGGCAAATGTCAACCCAACGCCAGTTCCCCCTCCATGGACCCCTGTGGCATGCAGCCGGCGAAAAATGTCAAATATTTTGTTGTAATCTTTGCGCTTGATGCCAATCCCATTGTCGCGCACAAAAAACACGGGCGACTTTCGCTCTGCACCGGGCTCAGTGCCTTGGGCCGGGCGCCAACCAATTTCGATGTGTTTCCGCGGCTTGTCGTTGTACTTTATGGCATTCGTCACAAGGTTTCGCCAAACTTCGGCAACGGCGGGATCGCAGGTAATTGTCGGAAAATCACGGGCGATTACAATTTCAGTCGAAGAGGACTCAATGGCCAGATGCAGCGAATCAATGACGCGGGTGATCAGCTCATTCATATCGATCGCGCGGGCGTTCAGGTCGAACCGCCCCAACTGCGAGAACTGGTGCAGCGAGTCGACCATGGCATCCATGTGCGAAACCTGCCGCACCAGCGTCTGCAATTTGTCGCGGCCTGATTCGTCGAGGCGGTCTCCGTAGTCTTCGAGCAGCAGCGTGCAATAAAAGCGTACCGCATGCAATGGTTCTTTCAGGTCGTGTGACGCGATGTTCGCAAAGTCATCAAGGTCTTTGTTGCTGCGGGCCAGTTCGTCGTTGCGGCGCTGCAATTCGGCGGCATGCTGCCGCAAACACTCGGCCTGGCGTTCGATTTCGGCACGATCCAACTCACGTTCCTGAAGGTGTCGGCGGCGGTCGTCTGCAGCCTGGCGTGCAGCGGTGTGGTCCCTCCAGGCTGAGCGACTGTATAACAGCTTCCCCGCGGCGTCACGGACTGCCGAAGCATTCAAAATCGCATCGAGGACCGACCCATCGCGCCGCAACAGACGCTGCACCACGTTTGAAGATTGCCCCGTGCGCCGAAATTCTTCGAACGCCGCGCGGGCGTCGTCGAGCGCATCGGGGGCAATAAACTCGAAAATCGAACGCCCGATGATTTCTGCCTTGCTGGTATATTGCAGCATGTTGACGAATGTCATGTTGCAAGTCGAAATGCCGCCCGTCGTGTCGAGCGAGGCGAACAGGTCGGGAGCGTTGTCGTACAGATCCTGATACCGCGCTTCCGATTCGCGCAGGGCGGCTTCTGTTCTCTTGAGCTCGGTGACGTCGACAAAGGTAACGATTACTCCATTGCTCGCACCGCTTTCCTGCAGGTACGGGATGACCCGCATCTGCATCCATTTCTGACCCGTCGTTTGAACATCGCGCGCCACGCGCTCGCCCGACTGCTGCACGCGCTTGACGTCAGCCAACAGATCCACTTCGAGCAGGTTGTGTGAAATATGGGCAATCGGCCGCCCCACGTCGTGGGCCATCAGGTTTACCGAGTGAATTACGGCAGGCGTGAATTTGCGGACTCGAAGTTCCGCGTCGAGAAAGACTTTGCCGATATCGGTAATCTGGAACAGGTTGTCGATGTCATTATTCAGTTCGGTCAACTCCGCGATCTTCTTCTGGTACTCGGCGTTGACGGTAAACAGTTCCTCGTTGACCGACTGCAGTTCTTCGTTCGTGCTCTGCAGTTCTTCGTTCGATGCCAGCAATTCCTGGTGACCGAGGCCGATTCCGGCCAAAGTGGAATCGACCTGATCGGCAATGCCCAACCCGAATGCATCCTGCTCGATTACCGGTTGCCAGACTGTGACGGTCCGGAGTTTCTCCTGGAATTGAATCAATTGCCTGCAACCCGTCGACCACCGGTGATCATGCTCACGCGACACGGAAACGAAGACATTGCGGCCCGTTCGTTTCGAAGCGGTGCCCTCGATTACCTTCCCAAGGGGTCATTAACGCAGGATCGCCTCTGCGGCGCCGTTCAGCATGTGATCAACCGCTCGTCTTCCCACAAGTGTGTCACGCCGCTTTGACTTGGCTTGCCACGGCAAACAAATCGGCTTGGAACCGCTGCGGCTCGGCGGCAGGCGGCAATCGCCGGACGTGTTGACATCTTTCCGATCGGGAAGACGACGTTTGCAGTCCGCACTGGCAACTGCTGTGAATTAAAATCCATTGCCCCACATGAGCTGCGCAGGCCTTTACAGCATTTGCGGGCCACATTCCCTGCGAGCCGAAGGGCGCGGCTATCCACGCGACAGCGAGACGGTGCCGCGTCAGCCGTTTCGCAACTCGTTACGGTAAAATCCGTTCAACCTGACGATGCATCCTGACTCGTTCCGACCGGCATCTTCAGGCACAGTGCCGCGCGAAGCACGCCGTTGAGGACAGGGGCGGCAATTTGCCATCGATGATTGAATGACGCCGGTGGTGGGTTGACGATGAGCGTCGATAAGGCTGACTTTTGACGTGGATCATCAGGCCAAACCTCACGGCCATCGTCAGCGGCGTCACCAGTGCGAATGGCTGGCCATGCAAAATCGCGCGACCCGGCGGGCGCTCGAGTAGCTCGCGCAAACTAACTTGAGTCAAAGAATCAACAGGTTAACGTCGAGCGTAATGCTTTCTGGCGAAGTGGTCAGCGCACGCTTGAGAAGTTGAACTGCCTCCTGCGGATTGAGCGTGTGCACGATCGGCGCGGTAAGCGGCGCACGACCACCGACACGATGCGGCAGGTCGAAATTGATCCTTTCATAGCCATCGGGCTGTTGCCGATCGGTGAGCCTCAATTCCGGTTTCGCCGCTGCGCCTTTGTTGACCGGATGGAAATAAAACTGAATGTTTTGCCGGCCCGGCCCCAGCTTGCGCTCGACGACGTGGGGTGGCCCCTCCTTTTGCGGAAGAGAAAGTGTCACGACGGCCTGGCCTCCGTCGGGAACGACCATGTCCCAGATATGGCCGTAATCATACTTGCCCCCCTGAATCACGAACTGGTTGGCCTGGGGGGCAAGCGCTTCGAAGTCTTTCGACCACGCAGCGTCAACCTCAAAGATCGGCCGGCCGCGCAGCAAGGGCGCCGCGGGCCCCACGAAGCGGTTGCGGTCGCCGTCCCATACCAAGCCCGCGACGACCGCCACACCATTGCGGGTGACTCCGAGATCTCTGTTGGCCTGCTGCTTGTGGTCCCTGAGGTCCGGGAAATCGAAATTCAGCGTCCCATAACGTTTGACTTTTTCGGGACCCCACGACCATCCCTTGGACTTTGCCCAATGCAGCAGTTTCAGGGAGTTCACCACCGGGTTGGCCACGCGGTAGTACATCGTCAGGAACTCAAATGACCGGTTTTCTTCAAACCGTGAGACGCAAATGAACCAGTCCTGCCAAGTTCGCCCCCCAATGCCGCCAGCAGATTTCCGTGCTTGTCAAAGATATAACCCGCATTTCTCACCTCACTCAGTGCGAGGCGCGCTCGGGGACTGCGCAGAGCTCAAAAAAGGGGCTCTCCACGTCGGCAGAAGCGCCGAAATCGACGCGACGCACGGCGAACTTTACCCGTCGACCACCGGGTTGGGCGCCCACCGTGCCCGCCCGCCCGTCGCCAGCGACCGGGGTGGTGAGAAATGCGGTCTTAGCGTTCGTAAATCGGCAGGAACCGGTAATTGAGGGCCAGCGCCAACAGCGACATCGAGGTATTGGCCGACAGCCCCAACTGGCCATGAAAGCTGCCGTCGGCCTGCTGCGCGGGCTTGAGCTGGCGGATCAGCAGTTTGTTCCATTTTTCCCAGGCCTCAGGGTCGCCCTGAAACAGCGCCTGGGCCTGGTAATACCGGGCATATTCGGGCCAGCCTTGCGCCGGCTGTTCGAGTTGCGTTTTCAGATTGTTGAGCGCCGCCTTGTACTGGGGCAGATCCTTGCGGCGGGCGAGTGCAAACACGAGCGTGCCAATCGACATGCGGGCGATGGAATTGTCGAACCCCCTGATGCCCGCATACGCCACCTGCCCCCCGGCCGAGGTCATTTGCTGGTAATAGGAAATCGCCTTGTCGATCGCCGCGTCGGCAACTTCGATGCCGGCGTTGCGTGCGGCAAGCAGGCCCACGAGCACGGCCCCGCTGACGGAGGTATCGGCGTCGGTCGAATCGGGCGAATACCGCCAGGCGCCCAGCGAGTTCTTTTTTTGAGAGGTCAGGGCTGCGCGCACCGCCAGTTCGAGCGCCTGGCCGATCGATCGCGGCCCCGGCTGCCCGGTCCACAGGTTCCTTTCATCGACTGCACCGTAGGCCTCCGCCAGACCCAACATGCCAAAGCCGTGGTGGTACATGCTGTTGCCCAGGTAGCCCGTGCCGCCATCCTGAGCCAGAATGATGTTTTGCACCGCCCGCCGCACGTGCAGGCTGTACAACCCGAAATTCGGGTCTTCGCCCGACGCGAGAAACGCCATGAGGGCCAACCCCACGCCGCCGGGCCCGTTGTCGACGCCGGTGGATTGCCAATCGCCATTGGCGGTTTGCGTCGTCGCGAGGTATTGCAGGCCGCGATCATACATTTCGCGGACGTCGCGGGGAACCGGTTCGCCCCGCGAAACGCCGGGCGGCTGCGCGGCGGCATGGCGTGAGCCGCTGCAACAGAGCGCCACAGCGAGCAGGCTGACGACCGCATGGCGGGCCGATGCACCAGACCGGTTCAAGCCGGCCGCTTGTGGCGTGCTACGAGCCAGACTCATGGTTGCTGTTCCTTGGCGTTTTTCGCTGCCGCGTCGTTCGCGGCAGGTTGGGCTGCGCCGCCGGCCGCCGCAGGCGGGTTGGCCGGGGGGGCTTCAATATAACCCTGTTGCGTCAAAAACTGCTGATACCCCCGATACTGGCTGCGCATGTGCGCGAGCGCCTTCCATTGCGCTTCATCGAACAGAGGCTCGATTTTTTGCTGGGGAATCTGCGACAGGGCGTAAAGCAAATAGTACATGTCGTAGTCACCGCCAAAACGCCGCGGCGCCGCAGTTTCGTCGAAAATCAGTTGCGTAAAACGGGTGCGCTGTTCGGAATCGAATACCAGGTTTCGGTCGAGGCCCATGACCACCAGTTCGACGAGCGCCTGATAGCGGAATTTCCGCCGCTCCTGCTCGGCGGCAGCATACCGGGCCACCTGATCAGCCGTAAACACGCGCGCGACTGTCTTGCTGAAGAGGGAGCCCTTGCTAAAGACCCCCGCCTGAAACCGCAGTCGCAAGGGTTGAACGAGTTGAAATAGCCGATTGACCTCGTTTTGATCGTGCGGGCCTTTGTCGCGCTCCTGGCGAATGGCATCGACCTGATCTTGAAACCGGCGGATGTCGCCATGTGCGGCCAATTCGAGCGTGCCGCGCTGCGCGTCGGTCAGTTGGCAGGTTGCCTTCAGCCAGTCGATTTTGACCGCCAGTAATTGATCAAACTGCGGCCGGTTGCCGCTGCCTTGGTAAATCCAACCGTCGAGGACTTGGTCATTGATGACGATCTGCGCCGCTTGCGGCCGTGCCGGTTGGACATCGGGGTCGGCGTCTTCGTCGTCGGGGTCAGCCCGGACGACGGCGCCAGCCAGGAGAATGCCAACGCAGGCGTAGAGCAGACTCCGTAGGAATAAGACCTTCATTTCCAACATATTAAACAACCGGCAACAGAGAACTGGGCGAACCGGACCGGTCTGTGAGGCATTTCATGCCGAATTTCGCCGATGCCATCGGCGATCGAGCGATCGCCTATCGTGCACGCTCTTGGGGGTTGCCTTTCGCAGGCTCGTCGTCATCGTTCACATCGTCGACAACGTTGTCGAAACGTCCCAAGAGACGCGGAAAACCGGACTTCGCCAGGGACGCCCAAATCGACCGCTGCGACGCATTCAAACACGGCGTCACGACGCCATCGGGAATGACGGGAAAATAATTCGCGAAGCTACTGTAATTCATATCGTTCGGCAACCACTCGGTGTTCCAGTGATTGGCGAGCGACGCCATTAACTGCTCGCGCTGGGCGGGCGTGAGCTCCAGCCGCTTGTCGAGTTCTGCGGCAATGGCCCGAACGCCGGCCTGTTTTACTGCTTCAACCCGCCGCTGCGTCTCGGCAGTGTACAACGCGGCCTTGTCGCCTGACAACCGCTCTTGCACCGCGCGGGCGAGCGCCGCCCGCAGGGCATCGTGCGGGTCGGGATAGGCCACCGGCCCCGGCAATTGCACATACATCTGGCCGGCGTGGCCGCCTGTCAATTTGATGTGCGCCTGGGCGGCCTTGAGTGCCGCGTCTTTGGCCGCCAGTTGGCCGTCTTCCAGCAGGCGGGCGTCTTCATCGGCCGTCGTGTGGCTCACTTGCCGTATCAGCCGCAGTTCGCCTCGCAGGAACCGGCGGAGTTCACGCTGATATTGTTTCGTCAGGGCCTCGACGTCAAGAACCGCGTTTTGCGGCAGAACCGCATTCTGGGCGACACGCCTCCCGCGGCCCGCTCCCCCATCGCCGGCGGCGTTTCGATTCGCCGGGCCCGGCGGCGCCGGGCGAATCACGTACCCCTTGTTTTCGTGGTTCAACACCAGCCCCAGCCGGTCCACGATCCGTCCCAATGCGAGGGAAACAGGCACGGCTTTCCACGAGACGGTAATGGCCCAATCTGTCGACACGCCCTGTTTCTGCAAGGCATCGTCATCGAATCGGATCGGAATGTCGTACTCTTTGGACAACCGTGCCATG
>JAJXXL010000337.1 GCA_021781115.1 Planctomycetota bacterium | reverse complement strand
GCGTCGCCGGCGAAGGGCGAAGGCTTCCTGCTGCCGAATGGCTGGCGGCTGACCCCCGCGGGCGCGCAGATTGTGCTGACGGATCTGCCGCTGAACATTCTGACCACATCCGACGGCAAACAGGCCATCGTGGCGACCAGCGGCTACAACGCACACCAGTTGACCGTGATCGACCTGGCGACGCACAAAAGCCTGGCGGTCGAAACCGTCAAGGAAAGCTGGTACGGGCTGGCGCACGACGCGAAAACCAGTCGGCTGTGGTGGTCGGGCGGCGGTTCAGGCACGGTGCACGGGCTGACCTGGCAAGACGCCAGCATCGCCAAGCGTGCTCCCCTTGCCTCGCCATTGCCCGAAGACCTCGCCAAAAAGACGAAGGGTTCGGCCGGTTTTCGAACCGGCCTGGCATTCGACACCACCCGCGACGCGCTGTACTCACTGATCATCCTCCCCAAGGGCGGCAACAAGTCGTTTGCCTGGGGCGACGCCACGCACGACGACAATGCCGGCGGGGCGATTTCGCGCGTGGCCGCCGCAACCCCTGAAAACGTGCTGACCGCGGCCTGTGGCAAACGGCCCTACGATGTCATTCTCGGGCGGAATGGCCTGCTGTACGTCAGCGACTGGGCCGACCGCCGCGTGCTGGTGGTTGACCCTGAAACATTGCGAACGCTCGGCAAAATCGCAGTGGGCGAACACCCCAATCAAATGGCCCTGCACCCGGGCGATTCACGGCTGTTCGTGGCGTGTGCGTCGAGCAACGCCGTGTACGTCATCGACACGGCCGAAGGAATCGTTCAGGAAACGATTTTCACGGCGCTCTTTCCCAAATCGCCCGAGGGCAGCACGCCCGACGCAGTGTGCGTCGATCCGGCAGGCAAAACGCTGTACGTAGCGAACGCCGACAACAACTGCATCGCGGTGGTCGATATCGAAACGCCCCGCCGCAGCCAGGTGAAGGGGTTCATCCCCACCGGCTGGTACCCCACAGCCGTCGCCGCGACGCCCGACGGCAAGTCGCTGCTGGTGGGCGTGGGCAAGGGCAACCAAACGGAGCCGAACAAACCCGAGGCGAAAAAACTCGAACAGGCGCTGGCCAAGCCCTCAGCCGAAGGCGGCTACCGGTCGATTCCGTTTCCGTACATCGGCACAACATTGTCGGGCGCGCTGTCGATCGTGCCCATTCCCGATGACGCCCAATTGAAGGTTTACACCGCCCAGGTTTATCGCAACTGCCCGTACTCTGACGATCAACTGCGGGCGGCGCCCTCGACGCGCAAGACTGCCATTCCCACGCGCGTGGGCGACGCTTCGCCGATCAAACACGTTATTTACATCATCAAGGAAAACCGGACCTACGACCAGGTGTTCAGCGACATTCCGCGGGGCAACCGCGACCCATCGCTGCTCATGTTCGGCGAAGAAGTCACACCCAACCACCACAAACTGGCCAACGAATTCGTCTTGCTGGATAACCTGTTTTGCAACGGCCACGTTTCGGCCGACGGCCACCCCTGGTCGACGATGGCCTACAATACCGATTACATCGCCCGCAACTGGGCGCTCACCTATTCAAGTCGCACCGGCATCGATGATGACGACGATGGCGACCTGTCGAACGCCCCATCGGGGTATATCTGGGATTCCTGCAAACGGCATGGCCTGAGTTACCGCAGCTATGGCGAATACGGTGGCCGCGTCAGCCAGCCTGATGGCACATTTCGCATTGAGGGTCGCGTGCCCGGCCTCATCGGTCACACCAGCCCCACGTTCGGCCTGCCGAAACAGCCGGGCCAAAAGGTGCGTGATACCGACCGCGTCGCGACGTTTCTTGACGAATTTCGCGAATATGAAAAGAACGGCGACCTGCCCCGGTTCATCGTCATGAGCCTGGGCGAAGACCATACCGAAGGCACCAAGATCGGCGCCCCGACGCCCCAGGCGTGCGTCGCCAGCAACGACCTGGCCCTGGGGCGGCTCGTCGAAGCAGTCAGCGCCAGCAAATACTGGAAAGAAACCGCTATTTTCGTGATTGAAGACGACGCCCAGAACGGCCCCGACCATGTCGACGCGCATCGCACGATCGGCCTGGTGATCAGCCCCTGGGTCCGCCGCAAGCACCTCGACGGCACGCAGTACAGCACGGCGGGCATGCTCCGCACGATGGAACTCATTCTCGGCCTGCCGCCCCTGAGCCAGTTCGACGCGGCGGCAACGCCGATGTTCGAATCGTTTTCCGACACGCCCGACCTGACGGCGTACACGCATGTCCCCGCAAAAATCGACCTCGATGCCGTCAACACCAAGCTTGCCTACGGCGCCGAGCGCTCAGGCAAGATGGATTTCAGCGAGTACGACCGGATCGACGACTTTGAACTCAATGAAATTCTGTGGCGGGCCATCAAGGGAACCGACGCCCCGCTGCCGCCCGCCGTGCGCCGCGCCATTGCCTACCGGGCCGTCGAATTGCCCGACGACGACGATTGAGCCCGACCAGCAGGACATCGCTCAGGGCGAGTGCGGCGCGAGATATTTCCAGGTGTCAGTCGTCGATTTCAGGAATCGCAGCGTCGCCTGCCACCGGTTGACCTTCCCACGTGACCGCGCCTGTCGCCGGGTCGTAGGTGAGCACGCGGTGAGCACTGCCCGGCACGGGCGCGTGATTCACCTGGGGCAGCCACGCCGCCAGCCGGCGCCGGGCCTCGGCAGAGTCGGCGTCGCCGGCGCGGTTGTGCCATTCCTGCGGGTCGCGGGCCAGGTCGTAATATTCCTCGCTGCCGTCGGCATACCGAATGTAGCGCTCATGCAACGTCCGCACCGCGTGATTGCCCTGGTTATGAGTCGTCAACGCGGGCCAGCCGCGGGGCGCGTCGGCATGTTCCAATTGGGGCCGCAGGCTGTGGCCTTCGAGGTCGGTTCGCGGCGGCAAACCGCACAGGTCGAGCAGCGTGGGAAAAATGTCGAGCAGTTCAACCGGTTGCGGGCAACGGGCGCCACGCGCCGCGCCCGGCCCGGCGAAAATCAGCGGCACATGCGTCGAACGTTCCCACAAGCTGTTCTTGCCGGTGATCAGTTTTTCGCCCAGGTGCCAGCCGTGGTCTGACCAGAATATGACGATGGTTTCGTCGTTCTGGCCGCGCGCCGTAAGTGCCGCCAGCACACGCCCCACCTGGCTGTCCATGAAACTGATGCTGGCGAGGTACGCCCGCACGAGCGGCCCCCACTCGCCTTTCTCCTTGAGAAATTTCAACCGCGGTTCGGGCAGCTTCCAGTGCAGGTACCACGAAAACCGCGGCGTGTCGCCGCGATCGTCGTCGCGCACCAGCGGAAACACCAAACCCTCAGCGGGGTATTTGTCGAACCAGGGCCGCGATGCGTAACACGGCACATGCGGCAAGCGGAACCCGCAGGCGATGAAGAACGGCTTGTCTTTCGGGGCCGCCGCGATCGCCGCGACGGCGGCCGACGCGATTTTCCAGTCGGCCTGGTCGGAATCGTCCTGGGGAAAAGGGCCCCAATCCATCGGGGCGATGTCTTGCGGCGTATGCACGAACTTTCGCGGCGGGCGGCCCATGCCCGGTGCCGGCCCCCAGGTGTTGAACTCGGTCGCGTGCTCTTCGGGCGCCAGCGAACCATCGTGATAGATCTTGCCGAATGTCGCCGTCGTGTAACCGGCCTGCGTGAACGTTTGGGGCAGCGTGACATGCTGTTTGAGCGCAGCGACCCGCCGAATGCCCGGCGCCAGGCCGTAAATTCCGGTCGTCGAAGGCCGCAAACCTGTCAACAGGCTGCTGCGCGATGGGTTGCACAGCGGCGCCTGGCAATGCGCGTTGGTAAACAGGGTGCCGCGAGCGGCCAGCGCGTCAAGGTGCGGCGTTTGCACCTGCGGGTGCCCTTGCAGGCAATGCAGCCAGTCGTTGAGGTCGTCGGCCGCAATGAACAGCACGTTCGGGCGGCGGGCGGGGGGCGGCTCGACCGCGCCGGTTGCCGATTGCAGCATGGCAACGGCCATCAAAAACGCGGAGCCAATCCGATACGACAGGCGGTGCGGCATGAGCTGGATGTGAAGCCAGAGGACATAACGGTATCTCGCCCGCCAGAGCGGGCACAACCCGCCCGCGGGCAAATGTTCACGACTTGATCAGTGCCCCGTCGACGTCGTCTTTGGGCAGCGCGTTTTCGAACTGGTCGTCGTCGCGAACTTCCTTCTTCAATCGGTACAACTCGGCTTTCAGTTCTTTGAGCCGATCGGCATAAGCAGGCTCGGCGACAACGTTTTTCAACTCGTGCGGGTCGGTTTGCAGGTCGAACAATTCCCACTGATCGAGCTTGTTGAAATAGATCAGCTTGTACCGCTGCGTGCGCACCCCATAATGCGGCTGGACCTTGTGGTGCATCGGGTAGTGGTAATAGCGGTAGTACATCGAGGTCCGCCAGTCGGCCGGGCGCTCGCCCAGCAGCAGGGGCAGCGCGCTATGGCCCTGCATGTCGGCGGCGGGTTTGAGGCCGGCCGCGTCCATCAGCGTGGGAGCGAAATCGACATTCAGCAGCATGGCGTCATTGACGACGCCCGCCGCCACGCGGGCCGGCCAGCGAATCAGAAACGGCGTGCGCAACGACTCTTCGTACATGAACCGCTTGTCGAACCAGTTGTGGTCGCCCAGGTAAAAACCCTGGTCAGAGGTGTAAATCACGATCGTGTTGGCCGTCAGGCGCTCCTTGTCGAGATAATCGAGCAGCCGGCCCACGTTGTCGTCGACCGCAGCAATGCAGGCCAGGTAATCGTGCATGTACCGCTGGTACTTCCAGCGTTTGAGGTCAACTTCAGACAGGCCGGGCGGCGGCGGCTCCTTGACGTCACTCGGCGTGAGGTCGCGGTCGATGCGCATCGTGGCCTCGCGAGCAGCATCGGTGCGCGTCGCATAATCGTCGTTAAAGGTTTCGGGCTCGGGCACATTGACGTTTTCCCATTGCTTGCGATGCTTTTCGTCGGGCTGCCAGTTGCGGTGCGGCGCCTTGTGGTGGCACATCAGGAAAAAGGGCTTGTCGCGCGGGCGGTGCTCGAGAAACGCCAGCGACAAATCGGCGATCAGGTCGGTGCAATACCCCGTGTACTTCTTCCGGCCCGCCGGCGAAAGAAACACCGGGTCGTGGTACGCCCCCTGCCCCGGCAGGATGTTCCACTCGTCGAACCCCATCGGTTCGCTGCCCAGGTGCCACTTGCCCACGATGCCCGTATGGTAGCCTGCCGCGTGCAAATGTTTCGCCAGCGTCGGCTGCCGGCCGTCGAGGTGGTTAAAGACCGGCACCCCGTTGATATGGCTGTACTTGCCGGTAATGATCACCGCGCGGCTGGGCGTGCAGATCGAATTCGTCACAAAGCAATTGCTGAACCGCATGCCTTCTTTGGCCAGGCGGTCGATGTGCGGCGTCTGATTGATCCGGCTGCCGTACGCCCCGATGGCGTGGGCGGCGTGGTCATCAGACATGATAAACAGAATGTTCGGCCGATCGGCAGCCAGCGCCAGTACCGGCGCACACCACAATGTCAATACGGCAACGAGGCTTCTCATGACCGGTCAGACCTTTCTGAAAACGAATAGCCCGCGCGACTTGCAACTCAATTGTTTTTTCTGCCCGCACGCTGTTGCGCCTGTTTGCCCGCCTGGAACACGTTGACAGGGCCCGTGTTCGCCTGCGGCGCGCCGGGCGTGCTGCGTCCCTCGGCGACATACTTTTCGAGCAACTGCGTGAGCCGGGCGACAACGTCGGGGTGCTGGCTTTGCACGTTGTGCTGCTCGGCGATATCTGCCGCCAGGTCGTACAGTTGCACCGCCGGCAGCGTATCAGAACCGTCGCGCCCGGGGCGCGGTACGCTCCACCCGCCCGAGCCGGGGCAGAGTTCGAGCTTCCAGTTTCCCTGCCGGATGGCAAACGACCCGTTCACCGAGTGGTGGACAACCGCTTCGTGACGCGGCTTGCCGGGCGTCCCCAGCAGGGCCGGCAAGAGGCTGACGCTGTCTTCGCCCGCCGAATCGGGCAGCGCCACCCCCAGAATGTCGGCGCACGTGGCGATCAGGTCGGTATGGCAGATGAGCTGATCACTCGTCGAACCTGCCTTGACCTTAGCGGGCCAGCGCACGATGAACGGCAGGCGATGCCCCCCCTCATAGATATCGGCCTTATGCCCCCGGAAGGCGCCACTCGGGCGATGCCCCTTCGCCAGGTGTTCCTCCCACCCGGCCATGGGCGCGAAGCCGTTGTCACTCGTCAATACCACCAGCGTGTTCTCGGCGACTCCGCCGCGTTCGAGCGCCGCCAGCACCCGGCCCACCGTGGCATCGACCTGCATCACGTAGTCGGCATAGGGGCTGAGGCCGCTTTTACCCTGCCACTCGGGCGTGGGGACGATGGGGGTGTGCGGCGCATTGAGCGGCAGGTACAGGAAAAACGGCTGCCCCGCGCTGGCCCCCGGCGCACAGCGCTCGATGTAATCGACCGCCTTGCGGGCCAAAGTGGGCAGCACGTCGACCGCTTCGAAATCCTTGTGGGCCGGGCCGGTGCGAATCCAGGTTTTTGCCACTGTGGGCACACCAGCGGCATGGTCGTTTTCGATGAACAGATACGGCGGCATATCGAGCGAGGCGCTGATTCCGAAGAACTCGTCGAACCCCACCGAATTCGGGCCGTTCAAAATCGGTTGGGTGTAATCGACCTTCCAGCCGTCAGCCTCGCTTTGAGCAAAGCCGCCGCCCTTCAAGGGCCAATCCATGCCCAGGTGCCATTTTCCAAAACAGGCGGTGCGGTAACCGTGCTCTTTCAGCAATGACGCCACGGTCATGCGGCCCGGTTCAATCAGCCGCCGGTTATAGCCCAGCAGCACGCCCTGCTTCATCGGCGAACGCCAGTTGTAACGCCCGGTCAGCAACCCGTAACGCGTGGGCGTGCATACCGACGAGCTCGAATGGGCATCGGTGAAAATCATTCCGGCAGCCGCCAGCCCATCGATCGTGGGCGTGGCAATTTTTCCGCCCGGGTTCAGGCACTTCACATCGCCGTAGCCCAGGTCGTCGCACAGGATGTACACGATGTTCGGGCGGGGGCTGGCCGGTTCGCTGCCGCGAAGCGTTGCCGCACAACATGCCGCCAGTACCAGCGTCAGTATCGAGCGCATGCCAAACCGCCTGTTGCAAATCCAGTCGTGTTAACACCCAATTCGCAAGGCCGCAGTCGCAACCGGGCCAAGCCAGCCCCATTGTGCACACGGCAACCATCAAAGGCAACTCTGCCGGGGGCGCCGGCACTGCCGTCGCGCACGTCAGCCCCATTTCATTTCGCCGCCCTGAGCGCAGCCAGCGTGGCGGCGAAATCGGCCGGCAGCGGGGCTTCGAATTCCAGCAGCTCGTTGCTGACCGGGTGCCGGAATTCAATGCGGTGCGCGTGCAGCGCCTGCCGCGAGATGAGCAGGTCGTCGGCTGCGGCGGGCAGTTCGCGCAACAGCGATCGCCCCGCGGGCGACAAGTAGCTGCGCGCCAGCGATGCCCGCCCGCCGTACAGGGCGTC
>JAJXXL010000289.1 GCA_021781115.1 Planctomycetota bacterium | reverse complement strand
CAAATCGCGGATTTTTTCACCCGGCAGGCCCAGGTATTCGGCTTTGAGCTTGCGGCGGCGGTCCCACACGACGTAACCGACCGACGGCACGGTATGCCTTGTCGCGAACGCCGTCACGATGTGTTCGCGGCTCAGGTCGATTTCGTCGCCCGGTTTGACGCCCACGATTTCACACAGCATCCGCCCGCGGTCAAGCCGTTGCCAGGCGTGCAGCATGCGCTGCACGTTTTCAACTACCTCGGCGGGCAGGTAAATCGTGGGCGGCTCCATTTTCATCATCCGCCGCCGGGCGACGAACACAGGAATCGCGGCGAGGTGATCGAGATGGGCGTGCGTCACGAAAATCGTGGGCGTACCCATGAACGACCAGGGGCTGCCACCCAAGTCGAATCCGAGCTTGAGTTCCGGCACTCTCCAGTAGCTTTGCACTGCGGCCCGCGAATAGCCTTCGATGGTCAGGCCTTTGTGGACGAGAGACTTTACCGGCAGATTCTTGAGCATGTACGTCTTTCAGGGAGTGTGCAGACCAACCACCGCGCTCTGCAAAGTGTATTGGCCGGCTCTCTGACCGTCCACCCGAGTGGTTTAGCTGCCGCGCTGGAATTCGCCAGCGGTTTTTGGACCCGGAAGTGGCCCGAGCCAGTGCAATTCGGTCTGGTCTGAGTGCGGGCTGGGGGTGAATTGTGCGTCTTCCATCCGACAATCACTGGGGCAACGCGGAGCGCGTATTGAATAAAAGCGATCCTGCCGATCGTCGCCGCCAACGGCCGGTCGGGTTTGCACTGCGACTTTTTTTGGCGGCGCGGGTTGTTTCATGGAAATCGGCCACCGCTCGCGTTCAAACGTTCTGATTGAAGCGGCGTGGCGCGCAGCCACGCGACATCACAACCTGTGGTGGCAATGGCTTGGGCATGGCGCAGATTTCACCGCGTGAATTGACCGGGCGCGCCTTACGCGGCAAACTCAATTTCGTCGGCCCCCACCATTGCGAACGACCTGACGGGGGTCGCCGTGGCGCGCCGCGTTGCCGACGATGCCGGGACTTGGTCAATTCCGGAATTGCCCGGCGTTCGCAAGGCGGCGAGTTTGTCTCTTTCCCGCTCGAAAGGATCTCACGATGCCTCGCCCACTGTTTTCCAATTGCTCGAACGGTCGTCGAACTTCGGCTGGGCGCGACGAAATGCGGGAAACGATCTTTGAATATCAGATGTCGCGGCGGCGATTCCTGGGCAGGGCGGTGGCGATTGGCGCGTGCGGCGTGATGGGGGGGCTGGCTGAACTTGAGGCGTACGCCGACCAGGCGGCCGCCAACCAGGCCAGCAAGGCGGTCATCGGGCCGCGTGAACCGTTGAAAATCACGAAGCTCGAAACATTCATCCATCGCAACAGTTGGGTCTTCGTGAAGATCACGACCGATGCGGGAATCGTCGGCTGGGGCGAAATGCTCAAGGACAAGTGCAAAGCGTGTGCGGCCGAAGCCCAGGAAATGAGGGCGTACCTCGTGGGGAAAGACCCGCGGCCCGTCACACAGCATTGGCAGGCCATTTACCGCCACGGGTATTACCGCGGCGGGCCAGTGCTGACGTCGGTCCTGAGCGGGATCGACATGGCCCTGTGGGACATCAAGGGCAAGGCCTTGGGCCTGCCGGTGCATGAGTTGCTGGGCGGCCCGACACGGCAGAAGATCCGCGTGTACGGCACCCGCCAGGACGTGGTCGAGGGGCGCTGTTTGGCCATGAAGACTCAATTGATCGCCGATGGCCGCGCGCCGTACAAATATGTCGAAGGACCGGGCTACGTGCAGCGCGTGACCCGGTTTTTCGCCGAGCTGCGCGAAGCGCTTGGCCCCGATGTCGATATCGGCGTCGAGTTTCACGGGGCCTCGCAGCCGAGTACGTCGCTACTCATCATGAAAGCACTTGAGCAATATCAGCCGTACTTTTACGAGGAGCCGGTGCAGTGCCAAAACGTCGAGGCGATGGCCGAGTTGGCGGCCAAGACGCACATTCCTGTGGCCACGGGCGAACGCATCTTTACGAAATGGGGTTTCGACGAAATCCTTAAAAAGAAGGCGGCCTCGATCCTGCAGCCTGATGTGTGTTACGCCGGCGGCATCACCGAGTTGCGGTTGATTGCCGGGTTGGCCGAAGTGCACTACGTGCCGCTTGCGCCGCACAACCCCCAGGGGCCGTGCTCACTGGCGGCCAGTTGCCAGATTGCGGCGGCGATTCCCAACTTTCTGATTCAAGAGCAGGGCACGCGCTCGCACAACAATATGCTCAAAACGCCGTTCCAGGTCGAAAAGGGGTATTTGCCGGTTCCGACGGCGCCGGGGTTGGGCATCGAATTCGACGAAACGAAATTCATGGCGCTCGTCGGTGAACCCGAGCCCTACCGGCGAACCTATGACCGCGATGACGGTTCGGTGGTCGATTGGTAACCCGCGCCGCCCTGGCAAAGCCCCCGCCGGTGCTCGCTTCGAACTGGCTGACCAGAAAAAACCGCTGCATTTTGGGCGGTGGGGCTAAAAGTCAGAAGTCGGGCCGCTGAAGTAGCCGCCTTCGGGTTCGGCGAGCGGGCTGAAGTCGTGGAACCGCATCGATTCCTTGCTGAAGGCCAGCGGCACAATACCGGTCGGGCCGCTGCGGTGTTTGGCCACGATCAGTTCGGCTTCGCCGGGCCGGTCGTCCTCCTCGTACATCTCAGGCCGGTGCAGGAACATGACGATGTCGGCGTCTTGCTCAATCGCGCCGCTTTCGCGCAGGTCGGCCAGCCGCGGGCGTTTGTCGTCGCGGGTTTCGACGCCGCGATTGAGCTGGGCCAAAGCGATGACCGGAATTTGCAACTCCTTGGCCAGAAACTTCAATCGGCGGGTGATTTGGGCAATTTGCTGTTCGCGCGGGGCCCGTTTGTCTTCAGGTTCGATCAATTGCAGGTAATCGATAATGACCAGGCCGATGTGAACCCGCCGCCGCAGCCGCCGCGCAATGGCGCTGATCTGGCTCATGCTGCGGCCGGGCTGATCGTCAATATACAACGGGAGCTCGCTCAATTCTGACGACACGCGGAGCAACAGATCGCGTTCGTCTTCGTTCAAGTCGCCTTTGCGGAGCTTGTGAACCTGCAACCGCGCCCGAATGCACAGGAAGCGTTCGGCGAGTTCGACCTTCGATTGTTCGAGGCTGAAAATCAGCGCGCCACCGGTCGAGTGCTGGCCGGCGGGGTGGGGGCGGCCTTCGAGTTCATCGCGGCGGATGCGTTCGCTCCAGGTCGCATGTGCATGCACGGCCACCGCTTCGGCCATGTTCACCACGAGGGCCGTTTTACCCATGCTGGGGCGGGCGGCGAGAATGATCAATTCTGAAGGTTGCAGGCCGTTCGTTTTCTGGTCGAGGTCAGAAAAACCGGTGGTCAACCCGCTGATGGAGCCCTGGTTTTGCAATCGGTCGTTGATGCGATCGAAGGTGTCGAGCAAAATGTCGCGCAGCTCGATCTGCTGGCCTGATTCCTGCTGCTCGACGATTTGAAAGATGCTTTGCTCGGCCTTGGCCAGCAGGTCTTGCGGGTCTTCGGCTTCGTCGTACGATTCGCGGAGGATTTCGGTGCAGGCGTAAATTAATCGCCGCAGCATCCATTTTTCGCGAACTATATCGGCGTAATATCTGGCGTGGGCCGCGTGGGGGACGCCCCGCAAAATCTCCAGCAGCCCTTCGACCCCACCCACCTCATTGAGTTCGTTCCGCCGCGCCAGCGCTTCGCCCACGGTGACGGCGTCCAGCCCGTGTACGCCCGATTCGCGAAGGTCATTGATCGCCTGGAAAATCCGGCGGTGCGCATCGAGGTAAAAGTGCTCGGCCCGCAGCGAGTCGGCGATTTCGTCAAAAACGTCGTTCACCAGCAAAATGCTGCCGAGCACGCCCCGCTCGGCCTCAAGGTTTTGCGGGGGGGAATGGTCCGCCCGATCTGGCGGCGATTTGCCGTTTGACATGCGTGAAACCCTCGATGACAAACGCCAACGTTCTTCGGTCGCGCGGCGGCAGGGCAATGTCGCCGCGTGGAGGTCGCCGGGCGGAGGCGCGCCGCAATACGAGAACCACGCCGTTTTGAGCGCCCCGACAGAGCGAAGTCAAAGCGAGCCCGCGGCCGCCGTCGGCCCGGCGCGCCAGCCGACAGCCGCAATACCCCGCCGCTAGCACCACGCGAAAACCTCGTGGGGTTCCGTCAGGTCGACGCCGTGGGGACCACCCAGACTTTGACCTCGGTTTCGACTTCGGCGTGCAGGTGGAGCTTCACGGTGTACAAACCGAGTTCCTTGAGCGGGCCGTCGAGCCGCACGTTGTCGGAGCCGACCACGTCAAAGCCAGCCGCCTTGAGCGATTTGCTGATTTCTGTCGGGCCAATGGAGCCGTACAGATGTCCTTCTTCATTGGCATTGGCTTCCAGCGTGACGCTGTATTTGCTGATGGCCTCGGCAATGCCCCGCAATTGTTGCAACTGTTGTTTGCGGGCATCGTCCTGGCGCTGACGATGCAGTTCGACCATTCGCTTGTTGTGCTCGGTGGCAACCGTCGCCAACCCTTGCGGCAAAAGGTAGTTGCGGGCGTAGCCCGGCTTGACGTTCACTATTTCACCTTGCGCCCCCAAAGCGGGCACGTCTTCGGCCAGCAACAGCGAAACCGCCCTCCGCCGTTGTGTAATTTCCTGAGTAGGCATTCGATTCGAAACCCTGGTTAAAACAATTCGAGGTCAGTGTTCAGTGAACAACAGTTTGTGATTCGTTGGGGGGCTGCCGAATTCAACACGCGGCGGCCCTGAAAATAAGCAAAAGCCAGCAGTATGTTCAAAACGGAACGTCGTCGTCGCCACCGTGATCTGGCGGGCCACCGCCCGCCGGTTCGTTGAAACCCGCCGGTTCACGATAAGACTCGGGCGAAGAAGCCGACTCCCCCGCATCGCTGCGCCCCGCGCCCGGGGCCGAACCGCCACCTTCGCCGCGGCTGCCCAGCATTTGCATGTGCTCGCACACGACGCGCAATTTGCTGCGCTTCTGGCCGGTGGCTTTGTCGTCCCACGAGTCAAGTTGCAGGCGGCCCTCGATGAGCACGGGGCGACCCTTGGCCAGATATTCACCGGCGACTTCCGCCTCGCGCCCCCAAAGTGTGACATCGACGAACGTTGTTTCTTCGCGACGACTGTTGGTTTGCTTGTCGAACCAACTGCGATTGACCGCCAAGCCCAACTCAGCCACCGCGCTGCCACCGGGTGTATACCGGACCTGCGGGTCGCGGGTGAGATTTCCCATCAGGATGACCTTATTGAAGCTCGCCACGGCCAGGCTCCCCAGGAACTACCTGTAAATGCCACACACAACGAACAGGAGCGGCACGGTGCCGCACGGTTTGACACGGTCGTAATTCTGAACCGCGGCGACTGGAACTGTCAAGACGCCCCAATTCGCGGCCGCAGGCAGCTCTTCTGGCGGCGTGCCGCATGTGACGGTAAAATATCGGTCAGGTCGCGACGTCGACGGCGACGGCGGCAACCACGGCCGGTTCAGCTTCAGGATCCTTGAAAGACGACACCACATCACCATGACCCGATGCCATGGCCAGCATGGGGGCAATCAGCGCGGGGTCGAGCTTGATCACCAAGTGCCGCAAAATCGCTTCATGGAATTTCACCAGCCGCGTCACTTCGTGCAGTTGCCGGCTTTCCATGGAAAAATAAGTCAAGAAATAAAGCCCCTTGCGATGCCCGGCAATCGGGTAGGCCAGACGACCTTCTTGCCAGGGGCGAGAGGCCAGTACTTTGGCCCCGGCTTTTTCGAGCAACCCCAGCACTTCGCGGGCGACCGCCTCAGAATTGGCGGAGTACTTGTTGCTGTCGAGCAAAAACATTCCTTCGTACGTTGTTTCGGCCAAGGCCAATTCTCCTCGAAGCGTGTCGCAAACAAAAATGAGATTCCATGCCCCCGCCAGGCAATGGCGCAATGCAAACAGGCATTTATGACGAATTCTTCCGGTTTTTGCAACCATCAGTAACGGTTGCGATGCAATCGAAATTGACGAAGCGGGTTACGGCTGCGCCTCGGGCCGGTCGCCCGAACCGGAATCGGCAGCCGGTAAATCGCTGGCATTGAATTGATTCATCGCCACTTCAATTCCACGTATGACCCAAGTTTCGACCGCCTGCGCCGCCAGGCCGACCCCCCGGTCGATTGCTGCCTGCTCGCGCTTGCCATATCGGCCCAGAACATAGTCGGCAGCGTCCATACCCCCCGGCGGGGCGTCGACTCCAATTCGAAGGCGGGCGAAGTCTGGCGTTTTCAACTGTTGGATAATGTTTTCCAGGCCCTTCTGGCCACCCGACGACCCCGACCGCCTCAGGCGAATCTTGCCCGCAGGCAGGTTGATGTCGTCGCAGACGACGATCAGGCTGGCAACCGGAATCTGAAAAAAAACGACGAACTGCTGCACACTGCGACCGCTGCAGTTCATGAAAGTTTGTGGGGCGATGAGCAACGTGCGCTCGCCACCCGGCGTAATTTCTGAATAATCGGCGTCGAATTTCCGCTTGGGGCGCGATGCGCCAAACCGTCGCGACAGTTCGGCCAGCAGTTCAAAACCGATGTTATGTCGCGTACCTTCGTATTTCTTTCCCGGATTTCCCAACCCGACCACGAATTTCATGCGGCTTGACGATCGAAATGAGGGGCCAAGCGGCCGGTGCTATTCGGCTTCTTCTTCGGCCTCGGCTTTGCGGCCGATGACTTCGGGCTGCACAGGCCCTTCGGCGCCGGCAAGGGGCAGCGCTTCTTCGACGGCCTTGGCGATGCGCACCACGACGGCGTCGGGGTTGTTCAGCACCTTCACGCCTTCGGGAACGTCGAGTTCGCGCACGTGAATGGCATGCCCCACTTCCAAGGCGGTCATTCGCACCTGGATATTATCGGGAATTTGCGAGACCGGGCATTCGACCGACAGGGTGCGCAAGGAATGGTCAAGCACGCCGCCACTGAGCACCCCTGGGGCCACCCCCTTGAGTTCGACGTGCACTTCGACGACAAATCGCTCATTGGGGTCGACGCGCAGCAAATCGACGTGCTGCAAATTGGCGCCGAGATAATCCCACTGGACTTCACGCACGAGCGCGGTCGAAGTCTTCCCCGCCAGATTGACTTCCAGCACCTTCGTGCCCAGCTTGAGGATCTGTGCCATGTCATCGACTGGCACGGTCACCGTCGTGGGCGCCTCTTTGTGACCATACAAATTACCGGGGATCAGCCCCTGTTCGCGCAACCGCCGACACTCGCGTTTGCCCAGCACCGACCGGGGTTGCGCCTGAATTTTGCCTTGAATCGACATGCCTGCTCAGCCTGTAGTATTTTCCGAAGGATCTGGCGACAAACGACGGGCACACGCCCTGTCTCGCCACGCCGCCGAATGCGGAACGTAGCAGGATACCGGCTCTTGGTACATCCTGCAAGAGCCGCGGTCCAAAGGTCGTGGGCTAATCTGATTTTCCTGCCGCCGAGCACGTAAAATGGCCTTTGCCCGGGAAATGCGGTCGGA
>JAJXXL010000012.1 GCA_021781115.1 Planctomycetota bacterium | reverse complement strand
ACGCCGTTGTTGTCACCACACCCGACCACTGGCACGCGCTCATTACCACGGATGCCTGTGCTGCGGGCAAGGACGTGTACTGCGAAAAGCCGTTGACGCTGACGGTCGCCGAAGGCCGCCGCATGGTTCAGGCGGCCCGCCAGCATGGGCGGATCGTGCAAACCGGCAGCCAACAACGGTCTGACGCCAGATTTCGGCTCGCGTGCGAACTCGTGCGATCGGGCAAGCTTGGCAAAGTCCATACCGTTCGGGTGGGCATCCCCCCGGTAAATTTCAAAGGTCCGGCAGTCGCTGATACGGCACCGCCCCCCGAACTCGATTACGAGTTCTGGCTCGGCCCGGCTCCGCAGAAGCCGTACAACGCCTTGCATGTTCATTACAACTTCCGGTTTTTCTGGGATTATTCAGGAGGGCAGCTCACGAATTTCGGCGCACATCATCTCGACATTGCCCAATGGGCGCTGGGTATGGACGGCAGCGGGCCGGTTGCGATCGAGGGCAAGGCCCGTTACCACGACAAGGGCTGGTATGAAGTTCCTGAGTGGTGTGAAATCGTGTACAAGTATGCCAATGGCACGACGGTTCTGTGTGGTCAGGGCTACAGGGGAGGCGTCACGTTGGAAGGCGAAAACGGCACGATCTTTGTCGACCGCGGCAAGATCGAATCGACGCCCGCCGAACTTGTCAAAACGCCGTTGACCGAAAGCGACGTGCACCTGTACGTCAGCGGCAATCATCACGCGAACTGGCTTGAATGCATCAAGACCCGCAACTCGCCCATTTGCGACGTCGAAATCGGCCACCGCTCGGCCACCGTGTGCCACCTGGGCAACATTGCCGCTCGAATCGGTCGTCCGATCACCTGGGATCCTGTTAAGGAAGAAATCACGGGCGATTCCGAAGCCTCGCGAATGCTGAGCCGCCCCTATCGCGAACCGTGGAAGTTGCGCAGCGTTTAAGCTTGCCGCCACCCGGCGCAAAAGCAAACGCCGTTTTCGATCGGCCGATGGCAGCCCACGCGGGCTCTTGCCAGTTTGGCGAATAGATACTGATTGCCTGCCAAGCGCTGATTTCGCAAATCTGTGGCAGACTGATGCGTCGCGCAATGCGCCATGCCCGCCCCACAGTCGGATCGTCACGTGTAGAAATCGCGGTCGTCGCGGCTCAGGGGCAGAAAGCACGCCAGCCGAAATGCCAGCGCGATCATTCGCGCCAGGTGCGGTAAGTAGCCGCATTCGTGGGCATAGTGCACGCGACCGTACCGCCGGTATTCCAGAATTGGTGTGACGAAGCCATGCCGCAGACAGCGCAGGACGCTCAGATAGCGTTTCACAAAGGGGCCCCTTTGAAGAAAGCGATGAGATGCCGGAACTGGGAAGAACAGTGATTTCCACTGCAATTCGCATACCTTGGGCGACACGGTGAAAATTGCCGTCATCACCCGCATCAGCGTTGCCTTCGCTGCCCCAAACGTTGCAATTCGGCAGGCGCGTTGTCATCAGACAACATGCGGCGGCCCATCAGCCGGTCAATTCGACCAGCGGAGTCGCATGGTTTTCGACCACATACTGCGGACGACCGTTGAGATCGGTCAGCGTGAGGTGCGCCGCGTCGATTCCCAAATTCCGGTAGAGCGTGGCGAAGATTTCGCCGACTCGAACCGGGCGATCGACCGCTTCGCCGGCGAGCCGGTCGGTCGCGCCAATCACCTGACCGGTTTTCAACCCGCCGCCCGCCAGCAGGGCCGAGTTGACGCGCGGCCAATGATCGCGACCAACGATATTGCTGATGACGGGGGTTCGCCCGAATTCACCCCACACAAGAACGGTCACGTCCTGTTCGAGTCCGCGGTTTCGTAGATCATCGAGCAATGCCGACAAGGCGTTGTCAAAAATTGGAAAATCTTCGCGTTCGCGCTCGAAGATCGTGTTGTTCGGGCCGCCGTGCCAATCCCATTTGCTGTAATTGACCGTGACAACGCGGCAGCCCGCTTCGATCAGACGCCGGGCCAGCAAAAAGCTTTGCGGCGCGCGGGGCGCGCCATTGCCGTCGATAAATACGGTTTCGTTGCCGGTTCCGTAACGGGCCACGAGCCGGGGATCTTCTTTCGTCAAATCGAGCGCGTCGGCCAGGCGGGACGAGGTCAAAATATTCAACGCCTGCTCTGTCAGCGAATCGAGACCGCCAAAAGCCTGCGAGCGCTCGACTTCGCGGCGGAAGCGGTCGATGCCGGTCAATAATGCCCGACGGTCGCCCAGCCGATCGGACGTGACGCCCTGCAAGACCATATCCTGTCGCGTTGGCCCGCGAAATTGAAACGGCGTTTGCCCGACCCCCAGAAACCCGGGCCCCGGTTCATTGTACGGCCCGTG
Organism: Planctomycetota bacterium; assembly: GCA_021781115.1. Classification (GTDB taxonomy): domain Bacteria; phylum Planctomycetota; class Planctomycetia; order Planctomycetales; family Planctomycetaceae; genus JAJXXL01. Next base: position 5,328 of record JAJXXL010000012.1, on the reverse strand, counting down.
AGTGCACGGGTAACACAAGCTGGCAAAGGGGGGGACGGCCCGGTTGGCGGGCCCCAAAACCTTGCTGACCACCGAGCCGAATTGCGGCCAACCGCCGCCGGGCGCAGCCCGCCCCGGGCGCTGGCCCGAATAGCACTGGTGGGCGTCGTGGTCGGCCTGCGAATCGACAATCGAACGAATCAGCGCAAACCGATCAGCTCGCTGGGCCAATTGCGGGAACAGATCGCACACTTCGACCCCGGGAACATTCGTGCCGATGGGCCGCATCGGCCCGGCGACTTCCTTTGGGGCGTTGGGCTTGAGATCCCACATGTCCTGATGCGGCGGCCCCCCCACCAGGTACACCATGATCACCGACTTCGTGGTGCCCCCGGCTCCCTGTGCCGCCTCGGCGGCCAGCAGGTCGGGCAGGGTCAACCCGCCCAGCGCCAAGCCGCCGATTCGTAAAAAGTCGCGACGACTCACGCCGTCGCACAGTGAACGAGCCGCACCAACCGGGTGCAAAAGACGCAGCATGTTTCATCGCCCTCATTGACTATGAGCTTGCCGCCGTTCGTCACAACGATACACTTGATCTTATCGGCACGGCTGCATCATATCAATAGACATTGATTCCACAATCGAAGCGAAAACCTGTTTGGCGCAGCGTGTTTCACGAGCGCGGCCAGACGTGCACAAATCAAGTCGCGGTTTGGCAAAGAATTGCGTTGCGGGGCCGGAACGCATACCATGTGATTGCGAATGGGGCGCCAACGACTTGCGTTGGCCGATTGCGCACCTGGCAATTTTGGCGAGCACGCACGGCATGTCGCACGAAATGTGTGATGCATTGTCTGCTGGCGGTGGGCTTCGCGAGCGATTTGCGGCCGTTTGGGCCGCCGCTGTGTCTGGAGGCAGTCCTGACGTTTTTGAATTTCTTCACGGCTACCCCAATGCCACGGCCAACGATATCGCTGGCGTTTTGCTCGAGGATCAGTCGAATCGACAACGCCGCGGCGCCGTCCTAACTGTCGAACGGTACTTCGAGGGTGTGTCGCCGGCGGCGCTGGATGAAAGCCTGAAGCTGGAGCTGATCGTTCGCGAGTTTATGCACGCGGAGTCGCTGGGCCAGAAGCCGGATATCGAGGCGTGGATCGCGAGATTTCCCGATGTCAGCGAGCCGATGTTGCGCATCATGCTCGAAACGCCGCAGAAAAGGCCGGGGGGCGGTCTGGTTCGGCGGAATGCTGATGATGGCCTGGCGATTCGCCCCACGTTGGTGGAGGCAGCGGAAGTGTTCACTCCCGCAGCCGCGCTGGTCGACGCCTCTTCGTCTCAGTCCGACGAAATCCCTCGCAGGATTGGCCGCTACCGAATCGAACGAGTTCTGGGGTCGGGCGGGTTCGGCTGCGTTTACCTGGCCTACGACGACGAACTGGTTCGTCCCGTGGCCATCAAGGTGCCGCATGAGCGACGTGTCGCCGAATTTCACGACGTCGATGCCTGGTTGGCCGAGGCCCGGGTTGTCGCCGCGCTCAATCACCCGGGCGTGGTCAAAGTGTTCGACGCTGGCCGATTGCCCAACGGCGCCGGCTTTGTCGTCTCGCAGTTCATTGAAGGGGGCGATCTGGCAGCTCGCGTGGCCCGCGCGCGGCCGACGGTTTTCGAAGCCGCCACCTGGGTCGCCGCTGTCGCTGAAACTCTGAATTACATTCACAATTGCAAACTGGTCCATCGCGACATCAAGCCGGGGAACCTGCTGGTTGACTCGTCAGGCTGCATTTTCCTGACGGACTTTGGTTTGGCCCTGCGGGATGAAGATTTTGGCAAACGCATCCGCCAGGCGGGAACGCCGGCCTACATGAGCCCCGAACAGGCCCGTGGCGAAGGGCACCTGGTCGACGGCCGCTCTGACCTGTTCAGCCTGGGTGTTGTGATGTACGAGTTGCTGGCGGGAACGCGGCCTTTCAAGGGCGATAGCTGGCACGAAATGATCGAACGCATCAAATCGCTCGATGTGAAACCGCTGCGGCAATTGAACGGCGATATTCCCAAAGAGTTGGAACGCATCTGCCTCAAGGCGCTGGCCAAGCGGGCTTCCGAACGCTATGCCACCGGCAAGGACCTGGCCGACGAGTTGCAGCAGTTCCTGCGCGAACAGCAAAGCGCGAACCGAAGTGGCGCCGCGTCGGCGGGAAGCAGCGGCATGGTCGATTCGGCCGTGCTACCAGCGGCGATTATTCCACGGGGGCTCAGGTCGTTTGACTCCGACGATGCCGATTTTTTTCTGCGTCTCCTGCCCGGCCCTTACGATCGCGAAGGAACCCCCGAGCGAATTCTGTTCTGGAAATCTCGCATCGAAACCCCCGACGCTGACAAAACCTTTCGCGTCGGGTTGATGTACGGCCCGTCGGGGTGCGGTAAGTCGTCGCTGATGAAAGCTGGGCTGCTCCCGCTGCTTTCGCGACGAATTATTCACATATACATCGAAGCGGCGCCCGATGTGACCGAAGCCCGCCTGTTGGCCAAATTGCAGCGACGCTTTCCAGACCTGCCGCCCGATCTCGACGTGCGCGCGGCGCTCAAGGAGTTGCGTCGCGGGCGGGGCCTGCTGGCTGAACAAAAGCTGCTGATCGTCATTGACCAGTTTGAACAGTGGTTGCACGGGCGGCATGATCTGCGCGATGCCCACCTCGTTGAGACGCTGCGGCAGTGCGATGGCGAACACGTGCAATGCATTGTCATGGTACGTGACGACTTCTGGATGGGTGTCACCGAGTTCTTTCAAGAACTGGATATTCCGCTTATCGACGGCCAAAACAGTGCGGCAACGCCTTTGTTTGATATGCGGCACGCACGCAAGGTGCTCATGGCCTTGGGAAGCGCCTATGGCGCGCTCCCGCCACGAATCGATGCGTTCTCGACGGAACAGGTCCGGTTTCTTGACGATGCACTCACGGATCTGGCCGAAGACGGGCGCGTCGTGACGGTGCGGCTGAGCCTGTTTGCTGAAATGGTCAAAAGCCGGCCCTGGTCGTCGGCCACACTCAAAGCGCTTGGCGGTGCTCATGGCGTGGGGGCGGCATTTTTGGAAGAAACCTTCAGTGCTCCAGGCGCTCCACCCCAACACCGGCGACATCAGCGCGCCGCGCGGGCTGTTTTGCGGGCGCTGCTGCCTGAAGCCGGATCGATGCTCAAGGGGCGACGCCGTGGCCGACACGAGCTCCTGGCTGTTTCAGGCTACGGCGACAGACCTGCGGCATTCGATGATTTGATACGAATTCTTGACACCGACCTGCACATGATCACCCCCGCCGGCGCGCAGGATCCTCAGGACGCACTGCCCGATGCGGCAATCGTCGCCAGCCCCACCGAGCTGGAATATCAACTGACCCACGATTACCTGGTTCCAGCGCTTACGACCTGGCTGAACCGGCAGCAGATGACCACCCGCCGCGGCCGCGCCGAATTGCGGCTGGCCGAGCGTGCGACATTGTGGAACTCGAAGCCCGAACGCAAACAGCTGCCCACATTGGGCGAATGGATGCAGATTCTGCGATATACTGGTTCAGCTTCCTGGTCGAGCTCTGAACGTCAATTAATGCGCGCCGCCAACCGGTATCATAGCTCGCGGGTCGCGGTCGGGGTTCTGCTGCTGGCGACGCTGGGCGCGGTGTTCGTCGAAACCTCGGGGCGCATCGAGGCGGCTGCGCTCAGGCACCGGCTGCTCGATGCCCGCATTGAAGATGTTCCTGAAATCGTCCGCGGTTTGCCGCGCTACCGGCGCTGGCTCGACCCGCTATTGCGTGCCGCCAGCCAGGAGTTTGAATTTGACCTGCCGAAACGGTTGCGGATCAGCCTGGCGCTGCTGCCGGTCGAACCGGCGCGGCGAACGGAATTGCTTGAGCGAATGCTTTCGAGCGAGCCCCAGGAATCGCGCGTCATCAGCGAGGCTCTGCGGCCACTGGCTGCCGAACTGGTTCCCGAGTTGTGGAAAATCGCCACCGACGTTCGCGCTCCACGGGCCCGCAAACTGCGTGCCGATTGCGCCCTGGTCGCATACACCCCCGACCACGCAAACTGGCCGGCGGTCGCGGCCGATGTGGCCACCAATCTGGTTACCGCCGAAATTCATTCGGTGGGCGACTGGAGCGATCTGCTGCGGCCGATCAAGCACCGGCTTGTGGCGCCGCTGTATGCGGTTTTCATCAGCCAGCAGGGCGATGATGCAGGAGGCGTCGCGGCAAACGTGCTGGCCAGCTTTGCCGGCGATGACAGCGATTATTTGTGCCGGTTGGCTGTCGAAGCCAACCGGCGGCAGTTGCGCATGCTGATTTCCGGCTTGCAAAAACAGGCGAGGTGGGTCACGCCGCGGCTTGTCGCCGAACTGGCCCGTACCGCGGGCAATGAAGTCGGCGAAGCCGAACGCAATGCGTTGGCTCGCCGCCAATCGAATGCGGCCCTGGCCCTGCTGGAAATCGGGGCGCACGATCAGGCCTGGCGAGCGCTCCGCCGCCAGCCCGATCCTTCGACACAAACACGGCTGATTCATGAAATCGCCCAGTTCGGCATGACGCCGCATCATCTGATCGATCGCCTCGAACGCGAACCGGATGCGGGCACCCGGCAGGCCCTGCTCCTCAGCCTGGGAGAATTCTCCGATGGGGCGCTGCCGCCCGGCGAACGAAGCGCCCTGCGGCCGCGGCTGCTGGAACTGTTTCGAGACGATCCGGATTCGGGCGTGCACTCGGCGGCCGAATGGCTCCTGCGCCGCTGGGGCGCGGCCGACGACATTCAGGCCGTACTGCGCGACCTGCAATCGGCGGGGCCACGAGCCGGGCAAAACTGGTATGTCAATTTGCAGGGGCAAACTCTGGCCGTCATTCGGGGCCCAGTCACGTTTTCCATGGGGTTTGCCACGCCGAATTCGGTCGTGCATCTGTTTCCAACCCCGCACGTCTGCCGGATCGACAGAGACTTTGCGATTGCCGCGAAAGAGGTCACGGTCGCCGAGTACACGAAACTGATGGGCGCCCACCAGTACAACGAGCGAGTGAGTCCGAATTCCGATTGTCCGATCAACCAGGTGCCCTGGCACCTGGCCATCGAATACTGCCGCAAACTGAGCGAACAGGAGGGAATTTCGGAAGATCAGATGTGCTATCCACGTGACTTCAAAATCGCGGGGAAAACCAACCTGTCGGAAGATTTTCTCCAGCGGACCGGCTACCGGCTGGCCACCGAAGCCGAGTGGGAGTATGCCTGCCGGGCGGGAACGATCACCCTGCGACCGTTCGGCGACAGTGATCAGTATTTGTCGAAATTCGCCTGGTTCAATCAGAACTCCAG
>JAJXXL010000416.1 GCA_021781115.1 Planctomycetota bacterium | reverse complement strand
CGGCACGGCGGTTTGCAGGTCTTGCACCCCCGCATCCGTCACACCCGTAAACGCCAGGCTCAACTTCTTCAGTTTCGTCAGGCCTTTGAGTTGCGCCAAGCCGGCGTCGGTGACGCCGGTGTGGTTCAGGTTGAGGTCTTGTAACCCGCGCAACGGTTCCAGCGCTTTCAGCCCGGCATCGGTGACGGCCGTGTTTTCGAGATTGAGAATTTCCAGATGGGTCAGCCCCGCAAAATTCGCCAGCGCCGCGTCGGTAGTTTTGGTCGACCACAAGCTCAGTTCGACCAGGTTCGTCAGGCCGGCAACATGCGCCAGGCCCGCGTCGCCGACCAGCGTGTTTTCGTCGAGGTCGAGCAACACCAACTGCTTCAGAGGCGCCAGGTGCGCCAGCCCCGCGTCGGTGACTGTCGTGTCCCGCAGCGACAACCGTTTCATTTTCGTCAGCCCGGCAAGATGCGCCACGCCGTTGTCGCCGATGAAGTCGCGGCGGGCATACAGCGTGTCGAGTTCAGGAAAACCGGCTAGAACCTGCATGCCGGCGTCGGTAACCTGGGTGTCGTCGATTTCCAGGCCCTTGAGATGTTTGAATACCGCAAGTTGCCTCATGCCCTCGTCGGTAAACCCTGTCTTGACGAAGTTCAGCCGTTCGAGGCCAGTCAGCCCGACCAGGTATTTCAGGCCGGCATCGCTGATTTGCGAGTTCTCGAATTTCAACGTCTTGAGGCTGTGCATGCTTTGCAGGTGCTCCAGGCCACTGTCGCCGATGTTCGTGAACCGGATGTCGAGTTCCTGCAACTGCTTCAGCCGGTTCAAATGCTGCAGGCCGTCGTTGCTGATGTCGGTCCGCCGCAGGTTGAGCGACCGGAGCTGCGACAGGTTGGCGATTTTTTCGAGTCCGGCATTGCTCGTGGCCGTATTCTCCAACCCCAGCACTTCGAGTTGCGCCAGCCCGGCAACATGCTCCAGCCCGGCGTCAGAAAACTGCGGGCCTTTCAGGGTCAGCCGCTTCAAACCCGGCAACCCTTTCAAATGCGCCAAGTCGGCATCTTTCGCCGACGTGTCGATGAACGTGGCGGTCGTTACCGAATGGTGGGCGTCGTAAGTCAGGCGGGCGCCGAGCTTGACCAGCGCCGCCACGTCGTCCTCGTTATCGCTGTCATGGCCCGATTCGGCCGCAGAAATTGCTGCGGCCGCCGGGGCCGGTTTCACCTGCGGCGCTGCATGGCCGCCGGCCGGCGCGGCGGCGGGGGTGGGCGCGGGGGCTTGCGGGGCGCACCCCACGACGGAAATCAAAACGATCGGCATGACCAGCAGGTCGACAATGCGGAGTTTCATGACGCGCGGCTCGATAAGGGAAAGCGGCTCCGCCAGGGAAGCAGCGATTCAGACCAACAGGGGCAGCGGTTTTCAGCGTACTGCAAGCCGATTGCCAACGCAAACGATCTGGCAAAAAGTTGTGCCGGAACGCTGTTCGTGAAGCCAGCATGGGGTTATGATGAAAATTGCGGGATATGTTGATGTTTCGATGCGCCTCGCCGCGGACGAGCCCCCTTTGCGGATTCCATTCAGTTTCAAGGAGACCATGCCATGAGTCAGAAATCGACACGCCGCGATTTCATGAAGCACACGAGTGCAATCGGCGCCGCCGTCTGGGTCAGCGGTTCCAATGCCTGGGCCCAAGACAGCCAATCGCCCAACGAGAAACTAAACTTCGCCTGCATCGGGGTCGAAGGCAAAGGGTCGAGCGACACAGATGACGCCGGTTCGCACGGCAACGTCGTGGCCCTGTGCGACATCGACGAAAATCGCCTGAACAAGAAGGCCACGAAGTTTCCCAAGGCGAAGAAGTACACCGACTATCGCAAGATGCTCGAGGAGATGGAAAAGGAAATCGACGCCGTCACCGTGAGCACGCCCGACCACAGCCACGCCCCCGCCAGCATCATGGCGATGCGCATGGGCAAGCACTGCTTCTGCCAGAAGCCGCTGACCTACACCGTTCAGGAAGCCCGGCTGATGCGGCTGACTGCCGAGAAATACAAAGTGGCCAGCCAGATGGGCAATCAGGGCACGTCTGAAGCGGGGCTGCGCGAAGCGGTCGAAGTCGTGCGCTCGGGTGGCATTGGTGCCGTCAAAGAGGTGCATGTCTGGACGAACCGCCCAATCTGGCCGCAGGGTGAAGGCCGCCCCAAAGAGGTTGTCGACGTTCCCAAGACGCTGCATTGGGACCTGTTTCTCGGCCCCGCCCCCGAACGCCCCTACAACCCGGTTTATCAACCGTTCAAATGGCGCGGCTGGATCGACTTCGGCACCGGCGCGTTGGGTGATATGGCCTGCCACACGATGAACATGGCCGTCATGGCCCTCGATCTGTTCGACCCGTTAACGGTCGAAGCCGAATCGTCGGGCATTGTCGAAAACGAAACGTACCCGAAATCGTCGAAGATCCGTTATGAATTCGGCGCACGCGGCAGCCGCGGCCCCCTGACGATGTACTGGTACGACGGCGGCAATCGGCCCGATGCGGCCCTGTCGTTCGGCGAAAAGGTACCCGACAGCGGCTCGCTCATCGTGGGCGAAAAGGGTACGCTGTTTTCACCCAGTGACTATGGCGCCCAGTACTCGCTGTTGCCCAAGAGCAGCTTCGAGGGCTACAAAAAGCCCGAACCGACGTTGCCCCGCTCGCCCGGGCATTTCAAGGAATTTCAGATTGCCTGCAAGGGCGGCGTGGCGGCCATGTCGAATTTCAACTATGCCGGCCGGCTCACTGAAACCGTGCTGCTGGGCAACGTCGCCCTGCGGCTCGGCAAAAAGATCGAGTGGGACGCCGAAACGATGACGGTCAAGAACGCCCCCGAAGCCGAATCGCTGATCAAGCGCAATTACCGCGCCGGCTTCGCGGTGCCCTCGAACGTTTGATCTGCTGACGTGAGCTGATCTTAAAAGCAGCGATGGCGGCAAGAGGAGCGATACACGCGTTCCTCTTGCCGCCCCTGTTCAACCCGGGTGTGTTGCTATCAGTGTGCGTATCGGCTGGGGATGAGGTTCGGGCAAGATTCGAAAAAACGGTGCTCGACAACGGCACAGCGTTTGCCTTAGGGTGGGGTGCCAGACAAACCAGTAAGAGGCGGAATTTGAGCCGCGTGCACAGCATTTTGCAGTCAAGGCAGTGGAAACCTTTAATCTGTGCCTGTTTTCTGCTAACGCCTACCCGGTTTTCGAATGGTTTTGGTGAATCGCAGCCTGAAGCTTGATGAGCCAATCGACAGCGACCGATCGGGTGAAGTATTTTGCGTGACGCAAATTGCAACACATGGTTTAATCTGATACAGTCACAGTCAGGGTGGTCTCTGAGCGAGCGGCTGTGAATGCAATCGAAGAGCAAGTGGAGCGTGTCGCTCCGCAGGTAGCGATCGACTGGGGTCTGTCAGTCGTGAAGGGGAAATCAGCATGCTGTTTCGTGGTGCACGGCGGTCTGGAATGTCGAAGCTGGCGATGACGCTTCTGGTGAGCGCCCTCGGTTTGGGCTGTGGGCTATGGCTGCCCGTCGGGGCTGGCTTGCCGGTGGCGAGCGCTTTTGATTCCAAGCCCAAGGTCGCGAAAAAGGAAGCGGCCGATGGCGTAAAGGCTGCGGCCGAAAAAGCTCCCGCCGATAAACCGGTCGTGCCGGTCAAGTTGCCCGAAAAGGTGTTTTCGACGGGCTACTCGGGCTCGTACACCGAACTGATCAACTTTATCAACACCCAGATTCGTGGCGGCTGGCAAGATAACAATATCATGCCGTCGGAAGTCGCCGACGACGGCGAGTGGATCCGGCGGGTGTACCTTGACATTGCCGGGCATATTCCTGACGTCGAGCAGTACGAAAAATTCGTGGCAGACAAAGACAAGGCCAAGCGGGCGAAACTGATCGACGAATTGCTCGATGACCCAGGATACGTACGCAACTTCACCGCGATCTGGACAAACCTGCTGATTGGCCGGGCGACGCCGCAGCGCATCAGCCGCAAGGGGTTGCAGAAGTTTTTGCGTGAGTCCTTCGGCAAGAATCGCGCCTGGAGCGAGATCGTGTACGACCTGTTGTCGGCCGAAGGCACGATGGAAGAAAACGGGGCAACGAACTTTCTGATGTCGCACCTGAACGACGGCGCGGTGCCGGCCACGGCGATCAGCGCCAAGCTGTTTCTGGGGTTGCAGGTGCAGTGCACACAATGCCACAACCACCCGTTCAACGAATGGAAACAAGACGCCTTCTGGGAATTCAACAGCTTCTTCAAGCAGGCCCGTAAAGTCGAACATCAGAAGTATGACGAAAAGACCGGGCGGATGGTGTTCGACTATGCCGAACTCGTGCCGCAAACGTTCGAGGGCGGCGTGTTTTACGAAAAGCGCAGCGGCTTGATGCAGGTAGCGTACCCCCGGTTCAACGGCACTGAAGTCGATCCTGGCCCCGAAACAAACCGCCGGCTCGAACTGGCCAAAATTGTGATCAAGGGTGAAAAGACCTACGTGGCCGACGCCATGGTCAACCGGATGTGGGGCCATTTCTTCGGGTACGGGTTCACAAAGCCGGTCGATGACATGGGCCCGCACAATGCCCCGTCGAACCCCGCGCTGCTCGATCGGATGTCGCTGGAGTTCGTCAAGGCGGGTTACGATCTCAAGCAACTGATCCGCTGGATCTGTAATAGCGAAGCCTACAACCTGACCAGCCGGTACGGCTCGAAAAACCAGAATGACAACCCGGCGGCTGGCGAATCGCCGCTGTTCAGCCACTTGTATGTCAAATCGCTGTCGGCTGAGCAGTTGTTCGACTCGCTGATTGTCGCCACGAACGCCCACAAATCGGGCCGGTCGAGCTGGGAACAGGCTGAAACCCAGCGGCAGCAGTGGCTGCAACAGTTTGTTCTGGCGTTCGGCACCGATGAAAACGACGAAGCGACGACGTTCGACGGCACGATTCCGCAGGCCCTGATGATGATGAACGGCAAGCTGATCGAAGACGCACTGAGCGGTTCGAAAGGCAGTCTGCTGAACACCGTGCTCACCGAAAAAGGCAAAGAGATGGACAAGATCAAAACGCTGTATATCGCGACCTTGTCCCGCACCCCCAGTCGCAAGGAAGTGACCGCGGCTCAAAAGGTTCTGGGCGGCGCGAAAAGCCCGTTCGAAGCCTACCAGGATCTCTACTGGGCGCTGTTGAATTCGAACGAGTTCATCTTCAACCACTAAGGGTTGCCGCCGCCCCCGTGCGACCGCGATGCTGCTTTGACTGCGGCATTAAACTTGCGACTTTAAAACCTCGATCTTGAAACCCCACGTGCTTTGGCCTCACATTTTCTCCCACAGGTGCACGCAATGAGCAATCTGCTGTTTCCCACGCCCAGCGGCATGACCCGCCGGCACTTCATGCAACATCTTGCCACAAGCACGATGACGATTCCCGGCCTGCAGTTTCTGAATTCGCTCCAGGCGCATGCGGCTGATCTGAAAAAGAGCCAGAAGGCGTGCATTCTGTTGTGGATGAGCGGCGGCCCGCCCAGCATCGACATCTGGGATCTTAAGCCCGGCTCGAAGAACGGCGGCGAATTCAAGCCGATCAGCACCTCGGGCGACCTGCAGATCAGCGAGCACATGCCTGAAACGGCCAAGCAGATGAAGCATCTGTCGGTCGTGCGCTCGATGAGCACCCGCGAGGCCGATCACGGCCGCGGGCGGTACTACATGCACACGTCGTTCATTCCGAACCCGACCGTTGTGCACCCCACGTTCGGCTCGGTCGTCAGCTATGAGCTCGGCCCGAAGCGAAACCTCGAAATCCCCACGTTCGTTTCGGTGGGCGGCGCCAGCATGGGCCCCGGCTTCCTCGGCATGACGCACTCGCCGTTCGTGGTCGGCACCGACGGCAAAATCAATAACTCCAGCAGCAAGGATGTCTCGCCCGAGCGGCTCCAGCAGCGGCTGGCGATGTTCAACGTCGTCGAGTCGAACTTTATCGGCTCGAATCGCGGCCAGTCGCCCAAGGATCATCAGGACGTCTACAAGAAAGCCGTCAACCTGATGACCTCCAAGCAAATGGAAGCGTTCGACGTCAGCAAGGAAAAGCCCGAAACCCTGGCCCGGTACACCGCGACGGCGGGGGGCGGTGCGGGGGGCATGGGCATGCGCGCCGGCAACCCGTTCGGCCGCGGCTGCCTCATGGCTCGTCGGCTGGTCGAAGCGGGTGTTCCGTTTGTCGAGGTCGATCTCGGCGGTTGGGACTTGCACGCCAACGTTTTTACCACCCTCAAGGATCAGCGGCTGCCCGTGCTTGACCGCGCGATTGCCGCCCTGACCGAAGACCTGAATGATCGCGGCATGCTCAAAGACACCGTCATCGTCTGGATGGGTGAATTCGGGCGTACGCCCCGCATCAACCAGACTGTCGGTCGCGATCACTGGGCCGCAAGCTGGTCAGTGATGATCGGCGGCGGCAACCTCAAAAACGGCCAGGCCGTCGGCGCTACCGACGAAGACGGCGTCGGCATCGTTTCGCAAAGCTACACCCCTGGCGACATTTGGGCCACCGTGGCCCATGCGCTCGGCATTCCGCTCGACACCGTGCACACCTCGAAGCGGGGCCGGCCGATGAAGCTCGCCAATTCGGGCACGCCGATCAAGGAGCTGGTCGGTTAACCTCGACATGGCCTGACGTGCCAGTAATACAACGGACCTCCCGGTTTTGCCGGGGGGTCCGTTTGTTTTTTCGCCCCCGACCGGTATAAATATCGCAGTCCTCAATCCTGCACTCGCGCTCGTTTGAATCGGCCGCGCGCCCCAGGTGGTTGCCACATGATGCACCAGTTTTCGTTCACGCTCACCCCGGCAATTTGCAACCCCCGCGCGCGACGCGCCGCAATCGCCGGCTGGTTGTGGCTGGCCCTGGCCAGCCCCCTCATCGGGCCGCAGCCCGTGGCCGCAGCCGACGACGACAACTTCGGCGGCGTTTCCGGCCAGATTCTGTTCGACGGTGACCCGCCCGCGCGCGAAATCCTCGTAAAATCGGGCGACCTGAAGGTCAAAGACCCTGCAATCTGTGCGGCGGCCGATCTGCCCGGCGACGACCTGATCATCGACCCGGCGACGAAAGGCGTGGCGAACGTCTTTGTTTATCTTCCGAAAGCGGCGGCCATATCGCCGCGGCTCAAGGCGAGCGCGACCAAGCACGTCGTCTTTGACCAGAAAGGCTGTCGATTCGTCCCGCACGCGCTGTTCGCCCGTACCGATCAGCGCGTCACGGTCATGTCAAACGACGAATGCCAGCACAACACGCATACCTTGCCCAAACGCGGCCAACCGATCAATTTCCTGCTCACCGGCCTGAATCGCGACGGTATTCCCGTACCGAACAAACTCGCCGAGCCCACCCCGTTTGAGGTCAAGTGCGACATCCACCCGTGGATGAAAGCCTGGTGGCTGATTCTCGATCACCCCTACGCTGCAATTTCTGATGCGGCCGGCAAGTTTTCCATCACCGACCTGCCCGCCGGCGACTACGAGTTTCGCGTGTGGCATGAGCGGGCACACGACATTCACCGCGCACTCAAGGTCACTGTCGCGGCGGGTAAAACCACCGATCTGGGCGCCATCAAAGTACCGGCGGCGGCGTTCAAGAATTGACTCGACCGCAGCCGGCGAAATCCCGGCGCGACGGCTTGTGCCTCACGCTCGGTTGACCTTAGAATTAGGGCCCCCAGGCATCCTGAAT
>JAJXXL010000490.1 GCA_021781115.1 Planctomycetota bacterium | reverse complement strand
TGTGTACGAATTCGATCGCAAGGAATGGAAGCGGCTGCATATCCTGTACGAGGCCAAGGCGTTTCCCGCCGCCTCGAAAGCGCACTTCGCCAAGCGGGCTGAAGCCGACCGGGAGCAGGCGGCGCAGGCCGCGGCGGCCCAGGCGCTGGCCCAGGCGGCCGCGGGGGGGACGCGGCGGGACGCCGCGTCTACGGCACAAGCGGGCGGGGTAGCGTCAGGGGCAGCGTCATGTACAACTGCCAGCAGTACAAGCGGTTGCGCTGCGGCTGACGCAGCGCGCCCCCCATCGAAAGCGTCTCGTGCGGCGGCCTCTGCCAAGGCGTCGGCCAACGGAAGCGGGTCTCTGAACACCAGCGCAACTCAGGAAGAATTGCCGCAAGAAGACGTAAAGGACTCAAACGTCGAGGTGTCGGCGGCAGCGGTTGCGGCCAGCCCGGCGACTGCGGCCCCGGCCAACACGGCGGCGAACCGCAACGATGCCGCCACGCCGAAAACTGCCGCATCCACTCCCACGGCGGGCGGACCGGTGGCAGGAGCGTCGTCAGGAGCGTCGTCAGGCACAACGAACAGTGGCACAACCAGTTGCGTTGCGACTGACGCTGCAACTCCGGTCAGGGGCGCACCAACCAAGGGCATGGTGGCTGATGCCACAGCGACTGTGTCGAGACCAAGCGAGAACGCCACCTGACACCTGTCATCGACATTGAAGACCGGTGCCAGCATTTCCAGGAGTCGAAAAAAATTGGGTGTCTTTGTTAATTCTATTTCATGGGGGACGACGACTTCAAAACATCGGCACTTGTGAATAGAATGAAAGGAACCCGCCTGAACCCTGCCTGATGACATCTTGCCTGGATCCGCACGGTCGTCGCTGATGTAGTAGCGCACACAAAGCCGGACATTCGGATCACGGTTGCACAAGGCGCACGCCAATTCCTGCCAAACAAACATTCGCGGAGCATCCTTGCATGGTTTTGCGGTTCGCACTGCAATTGATGTTTCTCGCGCTTTGCGCCGGGTTGTTGCCAACATTCGCGGCAGAGGGGCCGGGCTACGCCCTGGCGGCGGAAGCCGGCAGTTCGTCGCTCCCCGTGCCTGATGTGAGCTACGAAAAACAAGTTGTTCCACTATTGAAAAAGTATTGCTTTCAGTGCCATGCCGGCGCCAAGGCCAAGTCCGACCTGCCTTTGGACGAATATCAAGCCGAACCGGCGGCACTCAAAAAGCGCGACATTTGGGAGAAGGTTCAAGACAACCTTGAGTCGGCGGCAATGCCCCCAGAGGGCAAACCGCAGCCCACTGATGCCGAGCGGCAGCTCATCTTGAACTGGATTGACGTGCATGCGTTGAAAACCAACTGCAGCGGCGAACCCGACCCTGGGCGCGTCACGATCCGCCGGTTGAACCGCGTCGAGTACACCAACACGATTCGCGATCTGACAGGCGTCGAATTCACAGGGGCCGAAGACTTTCCTTCCGACGATGTGGGCTACGGGTTCGACAACATTGGCGACGTCCTGTCGCTGCCCCCCCTGCTCCTCGAGCGCTACCTGGCCGCCGCCGAAACGATCGCCAGCCGAGCAATCAACTCGGGCGACCCCTCGCAGGCGCCATCGCAAAGATTTGCGGCCGCAAAAATGCAGCATACGAGCGGCGGGAAACAGGGCGAGTCGGCCCACAATCTGAATTCGAGCGGCGAAGTCTTTTCGGAAATCGACTTCGCGAAGCCGGGCGAATACCTGCTGCGAGCCCGGGCGTATGGCCAGCAAGCGGGGCCCGAACCGGCGCGAATGGGTTTCCGTCTGGATAATGCTCAGGTGCACGTCGCCGACGTAACGGCAATCGACAAAGCCCCCGGCGTGTATGAAAAGCAGGTACAGATCGAAGCGGGCAAGCACCGCGTGGCCCTGGCATTTTTGAATGACTTTTACGACGAAAAGGCCGATCCGAAGCAGCGCGACAGAAACCTCGTCGTCGAGTCGCTGGAAGTGCTGGGGCCACTGGGCATCGACCCGGTGGCGTTACCGGAATCGCACCGGCGAATTATCTTTTGCCAACCGGGCGAAAAGACTTCGGCAGATTGCGCACGGCTGATCCTACGGGCGTTTGCCAGCCGCGCGTTTCGACGGCCGGCCAACGACGATGAAGTCGAACGGCTCGTGCGACTGGTGGCCCTGGCTGAAAAAGAGGGCGACCGGTTCGAGCGCGGCATTCAACTTGCCGTGCAGGCAGTGCTGGTTTCACCGCAATTCCTGTTTCGCGTTGAACTCGACCCGCAGTCGAGCGACCCGCACGCGGTGCGTGTGCTGAACGATTATGAGCTGGCGTCTCGGATGTCATACTTCCTGTGGAGCACGATGCCTGATGACGAACTGCTGCAACATGCCCGGCAAGGCACGCTGCGTAAGGGTACGAACCTCGAAGCCGAGATTCGCCGGATGCTGGGCGACCCGAGATCGCGGGCACTTGTCGAAAACTTTGCCGGCCAGTGGCTGCAGTTGCGAAATCTGAAGAATCTGACGCCCGATAAGGTGTTGTTTCCTGAATTTGATGAGCCGTTACGCGCCGCGATGAAGACTGAAACAGAGCTGTTCTTCACAGAAATCATCCGCGAAGATCGAAATGTGCTCGACCTGCTCGACGCTGATTTTTCATTCGTCAACGCCCGGCTGGCCAAACATTACGGCATGCCCGGGGTCGAGGGCGACCAGTTCCGCCGCGTGGCACTCGACTCGGCGCAACGGGGTGGGCTGTTGGGGCAGGCGGCGATTCTCGCCGTGACGTCAAACCCTACCCGCACGTCGCCGGTCAAACGGGGCAAATGGATTCTGGAAAACCTGCTGGGGGCTCCCCCCCCGCCCCCGCCGCCGGGCGTGCCCGAGCTTAACGAAGAAAAAGACAAGGTGCTGACGGGGTCGCTGCGTCAACGCATGGAGCAACACCGCGAAAACCCGAGCTGCGCCGCATGTCACCAGCGGATGGACCCGCTTGGTTTCGGCTTGGAAAACTACGATGCCGTGGGGGCCTGGCGCACCGCCGACGGCAACTTCCCGATCGACCCTGCGGGTGTGCTGCCCGGGGGGCGTTCGTTTAAGAGCCCCGCAGAGCTACGGGCCATTCTGAAAAGCATGCCCGTTGAGTTTCGCCGTTGCCTGGCCGAAAAGCTTCTGACCTATGCGTTGGGCCGGGGCGTCGAGTATTATGACAAATGCGCGATCGACCACATTCTCAGCGGGATGGATCGACGGCAAAACAAGTTTTCGGCGCTTGTCCTCGAAATCGTCAACAGCGACCCGTTTCAAAAACGTCGCAGCAAACGAGGGAATGAACCATGATGCACGGCCCGCGTCTCAACCGGCGAACCGTTCTGAAAGGACTCGGCACGACTCTGGCCCTGCCCTGGCTGGAGGCGATGCTGCCGGGGCTAGCCACGGCGGCTGCGGGCAGCGCGGCCCCTCCCCTGCGGATGGCGTTTTTGTACGTCCCCAACGGCGCGCACATGCCCGACTGGACGCCCGAAACCGAGGGCAGCGAATACGCCACTCCCTGGATCCATGAACCGCTCGAACAATTTCGCGATGACTACTGCGTGCTCAGCGGCCTGGCACAGCAACGAGCCAACGCGAATGGCGACGGGGGCGGCGACCACGCGCGGGCGCTGGCCACGTTTCTCACCGGCATGCAGGCCCGCAAGACGCACGGCGCCGACATCAAGATCGGGGTTTCGGTCGACCAGGTTGCCGCGCAGCACATCGGGCGTGCAACGCGGTTTCCGTCGCTCGAAATTGGCTGCGATCAGGGTCCGCAGTCAGGCAATTGCGATTCGGGCTACAGTTGCGCGTATTCAGCGAACATCTCCTGGAAAACCGAATCGACCCCGGTTGGCAAGGAAATCAACCCGAAACTCGTGTTTGAGCGATTGTTCACCGTCGGTGGCAACCCCGACGAAACTGCTGAAGTCCGCGCCAAGCGCGATCGGTACAACAAGAGCATCCTGGATTTCGTCCTCGACGATGCGCAGCGACTCAAGCAGCGGCTGGGCATTGCCGACCAGCGCAAGATGGACGAATACCTGACTGCAGTCCGCGAACTTGAACTGCGAATCGCCCGCACGGACAGCATCGGGGCGAATGACGACCTGCCGGCTTTTAACAAGCCCGCGGGAATTCCGAAGGATTACGGCGAACATATCCGGCTGATGTGCGACCTGCTGGTCTTGGCATTCCAAGGCGACGTCACGCGGATTTCGACGTTCGTATTCGCGAATGAGGGCAGCAACCGGAGCTACCCGTTTCTCGAAGTGCCCGAAGGGCACCACGATCTTTCGCACCACGGGCGAGATCCGAAAAAGCAGGAAAAAATTCGCGTCATCAACCGGTTTCACGTGACACAATTCGCGTACCTGCTCGAAAAGCTCAAAGCCGCCAAGGAAGGCAACGGCTCGTTGCTCGACAACTGCATGATCGTGTACGGCAGTGGCATCGGTGACGGCAATCGGCATAACCATGATAATTTGCCCATCATTCTCGCCGGCCGGGGGGGTGGCACGATCAAGTCAGGTCGGCACATCAAGTACGACAAAGGGCTGCCGCTCACCAATCTTTACCTGGCGATGCTCGATCGAGTCGGCGCCAAAACTGACAAGCTGGGCGACAGTTCGGGCCGCCTTGAGGGCCTGTCTGGCTGAATTGCGTCTGGCGCGCGGCCGTGGCTTGCGAAGGTGCATTGCAACGCCGCGGAAGGTTTCCTTCCCGGCGCAGGGAGAGCCGCCGAATTCGTCCATCCGCCACTCTGCATCCACAACGATACACTTCACCTGCCCCGGCGTGGGCGCTTGTTGCGCTGGCATGCGGGCTGTGGCTGGCTCCTCATTCCAATGCCGCTGGGCCGCCCCCCGTGCGCTGGGGCGGCGACCAGGAAGGCGGCGGGCCGTACATTTTTCGCCGCGATGACAACCCCGCACAGGTCACCGGGTTCGAGGTCGATCTGGCCCGGCTATTGGCCGGACGGGTCGGCAGGCCGTTCGAATTCGTGCAATGCAACTGGGACTCTCTGTTGCCCAGTCTGCGGCGGGGCGACATCGACCTGGCGCTCAACGGATGCGAATACACACCCGAGCGCGCTGCGCAATGTTCGACCAGCCTGCCCTACTATGTTTACGAACTGGGGTTGTGCGTCGGCCGCAACAGGCGTGAAATTGCGTCGTGGGGCGCGCTCGAACTCCCCCCCAGCCCGCGCAAATGGCGGATCGGCGTGCTGGCTGCTTCCTCGGCCGATCAATACGTGACCCGGCGGTTCGCCGCAACCTGTGAAATTCTGCGCTACGACGGCAGCACCGAAGCGTTGCGGCTCGTCGAAACGGGCCAGCTCGACGCGACGGTGCAAGACATGCTCGTGTTGCGATACTACCTTCATCGCACGCGGCAATTTGCCCGGTTGGTCGTCGTGGACAAACCCGCTGCGCCCGGATATTACGTGTTGTACGGTCGCACGACCGATGCCGTCCTCCTGGACCGCGTCAATGGGGCCCTGCAAAAGTTGTTCGACTCCGGCGAACTTCAGTTGCTGTACGAACGCTATGGCATCTGGAATGCCGCGCAGCAGACGCTGCCCGCGGTGTGGCGAAGCTGGTACAGCCAGTCGCAGGAGCCGCCGCGTGTCGGCGATGTCCTGACCCGTGAGCTGCCGTTGCTCGCCAGGGCGGCGGGCGTGACACTGGCGTTGGCAATGTGGGCCATGCCCCTGGCGATACTTGGCGGCCTGGGGCTGGCGCTGGCCCGGTTGTGGGGCGCATCGTCGCTCGGCTGGCCGAACGTGCGGCGACACTGGGGCGGTCGATGTCTGGGCGCCGCATGCACCGCCTGGGTCGAGCTGATTCGCGGCACGCCGCTGGCGTTTCAACTGTTTGCCGTTTACTTTGTGTTGCCCGAGTTTCAGATCACGATCAGCGCGTTCTGGTCGGGCGTGTTCGCATTGGCCCTGAATTATTCGGCGTATGAAAGTGAAATCTTTCGCTTGGGGTTGCAGGCAGTCCCGCCAGGGCAAATGGAAGCCGCCCTGGCGCTGGGCATGTCGCCCGCCACAGCCATTCGCCGAATCATCCTGCCGCAGGCGGTGCGAATTGTGATTCCTGCGACAGCCAATGATTTCATTGCGCTGTTCAAAGACACGGCGGTTTGTTCAGTGATCGCCGTCGAGGAACTCTCGAAGCAATATTCGATGGGCGCCAAGAGCACCGGGCTGTTTCTGGAAATGGCGGCATTGGCCAGCGTGTTGTACCTGCTGATGAGCTACCCGCTGTCGAGGCTGGCAGCCTGGCTTGAACGACGACTGAGATCTCCGCAGGGACCTGCGTTTGTTGCGGAGAATTCCGATTTGCCAAAACGCCGCGGTCTGGTATGAATGACGCCCCGGTTCGCCGATCGGCCGCCGCACGTCCGTCAGTACGGTCGCGCCGATCAGGCCCGTGCCTGTTGCAAGCCCGGGCGAACTCGCCCGTCCCTCATCGTTCAGACGCAATCTGCCAGATGAATAGTCTCATGAAGCGTTATTTCGTGGTTTGGCCGCTGTTGCTCTGCTGCCGCCAGGCCACTGCGCCAGACAATCTTTTCTCCGCCGAACCGGGCGGTACGAACTCTCGTCCGGCAGAAATCACCCCGGCCGACGTGCGACCGCATATCGAGTACCTGGCGAGCCGCGCTTTGCAGGGGCGCGGGGCGCGGCCCGGTAAGCTTCTGGCGGCGGAATATATTCGCAACAAATTTGAGCAAATCGGGTTGCGTCCGTTATTTTTCGGGGGCGGGTTTTACCAGTCGATCCCGGGGCCCCGGGTGAAATCGGGCGAAATGGAAGAACTCGGGCGAAACGTCGGCGGCTGGCTGCCCGGTAGCGACCTGCAGCAGGAATTCATCATTCTCTCGGCCCATTACGACCACCTTGGAGCCGAGGGAAACATCTATTACCCGGGGGCCGACGACAATGCGAGCAGTGTGGCCATGCTGCTGGAGGTGGCCCGGCAATTTGCTGCAGGAAAACCACCCCGCCGCAGCCTTGCGTTTGTCAGTTTCGATCTGGAAGAGCGGCTGTTATGGGGGTCGCGGTGGTTTGTTGCGCACCCTCCGTGGCCATTGCCCCAAGTCAAGTTATTCATCACTGCCGATTTGATTGGGCGCTCGCTGGGCAACCTGCCACTTTCAACCATTTTCGTCATGGGCAGCGAACAGGCGCTAGGCCTGAAGGACCTGATCGAGCGCACCCCGGCGCCCCCAGGCTTGCATGTCGCCCGATTGGGCGTCGACCTGGTCGGCACGCGCAGCGACTACGGGCCATTTCGCAGCGAGAAAATTCCATTTTTGTTCTTTTCCAGCGGCGAGCACCCTGATTATCACACGCCGGACGACACCGCCGAGCGAATTGACTTCCCCCAGGTGGCCCGCGTGTCGAACCTGATCCGGCAGGTTTGTGCACAGGCGGCCGATGCCGATTCGACACCCCGCTGGACTGACGCGCCCGAACATGAAATCGACGAAGTCCGTACGATTCACCACATCACCGAGTTGCTGCTGGCGCGTGATGACGCCGACAAGGCAGCCCGACGCCCCGGCCTGAGCAATTTGCAGCGGTTTACCGTTTCGAACATCAAGACTCAGTTGGGGCGAACGCTGGAACGAGGAACCATCACCGCCGCCGACCGTCCCTCGCTGGTACGGTCGGCCCAACTGCTGTTATTGACGGCATTCTGAACAACGCGCCGTGTTGTG
>JAJXXL010000118.1 GCA_021781115.1 Planctomycetota bacterium | reverse complement strand
ATCTCAGTGAACCACAATCGGCGGGTACCTGCCGTCGCACGGGCCCGCCCTGGCAATTCCTGCAGATCGCGTGATGCGGCTTGCCGTGGATGAAGTCAAGGCGGCAGCAGAAATGTCCACTGCCCGCGGGATAAATCGCCCGATGAATCCTGACAGCGGCGCGCCGTACTTTTGGCCACTTCAGAGCGCGTCGATCCAACCGCCGGGGTTCGCGAAGACGGCATCAGTCGCCGCGACAGTCGAATCGGTGTTCGGCTGTTGCACGACAGGCAGAGGCGCCACGTCGGCCGCACCCGCGTTTGCGTTCGAATTGGATGAAATCGGCGGCGGGGCAATTGAAGCCGTCGGTGCGATGGCCAGCGACGGCGTCGCAGTTGGCGACGCGGCCACGCTGCCCACTGGGGCGGCTGCCGCAAGTTCCGCCGCAATCAGGCCCGGCTCATCGACGGGCGGCGCGGGAACAACCCACTCTGAAAAGTTGACGTCGAATTGCGCGATCGAGTAGCCACCGGCCCCGTTGTTAAACGCAGCCTGTGCGACATTAGCCGCGCCGTTAAACTGTGTGCTGAACGCGATTCCGTCGAATCCCCAGGCTCGATCCAGCATCCCGTCGGCATTGAATCGCACCGCAACATTCGGCAACCACCCCCTGGGCCACGACGGCGGGACGAAATCGCCGACGCCAGGGTGAAACATAAAAACTGGGAAGGAACTGCCGATCATCAAGTTGCCCTGGTCGTCCTGCCAGCCGCCTGTTGCGAGGAACTCGCCCAGCTCAAGATGCGTGTCATTGACGCCATTGACGCCAAAACTGCGGTCAATCGAACCATCGAGGTTCAACCGGGCCGTACCGATGTCGCCCGCGACCGTGAATGCGAGCAAATACTGGTGCGATGCGGTTTCGTGCATCGCCAGAACGGCCACATCGGCCGCACGCGGTGGAAGATCGCGATAAACCGTCGTGACGTTCCACTGCAACACGCCCTGGTTCCCGAAGCTCGTGTCGAGCTGGCCGTCGGGCAGGAACCGCGCCAGCAGATGCGAGGCCGAAACCACCGCCCGGCCCTCGTTATCGACGAAAACGCCGTAGACCCCGACCCATGGCGCGTTGTCGAAGATGGTCGTCGTACTCGCCGGACCATTCGCCGAAAAGGGCATTTGGCCGGGGGCCCAGCGCGACACGTTCACATCGTATCCAGCGCCGTTTGGCGTCACCATGGCGCTCCACCGCGAACCGGTCATATTGAGTGAGTAGTTCGCGGGCTGGAACTGCGCATCCGGCGACTGCGCGCCAAACAGCCCAAAAGGCGTTTGGGTTCGGTCGTATGTTGATAAATCCGGTGCGCCGGCAGGCGCTGCAGCGGGCACGACGCTCGTCGGCGGTGCGCCAGGCACGGCAGGCACCGGCACTGGCAATGGCGCGCCCGGATTGGCCACGAATGCCGACAGCAGGCACCTGTTTTCCAGCAATTCTATGGAAATCACGGCCGGCATGGCGGGCCGACGCCGCGACGACTTTGCCAATTTTCGAAACCACATTGTGAGCGCTCCGATGAACAGCATTGCATTTCCGCGGTGAAAGCGAAGCCAATGGAAATTGGTCCTTTCGATCCTCTCAGTACGGCGGGCGTTATTTAGCGATTAAACCAAAATTATCGGCAGCACTGCCCGCCCACGGAAACGGGCAGGCAGCGAAATTATGCACCCGGCATCAATGCGGGCTTGAGCAATTATCGGTGACGGCGCGGCGGAACGACGTAACCGGCGCATTATATGTAATCTACATGTCGGCCAGAATCGACGGCAGCGCCCAGCCGAGATCAGCCTGGGCCACCCAGCCGGCACCGGCGTACGTTTCCGTGAGAATCTGCGCCCTTTCAGCGGCAGAAGTCGTCCAGATTCGCTGGCCGGAAATGGAATTGTAAATGTAATAGACCTCGACCGTGCCGGGCACATTGGTCGTCCACATGTAACCCGGCACCAAAAGCGGGTTGGACTGCCAGCCCTGACTGACGAGACTTGCGACCTCATATGTCGAAAGCGTGTAATAATGGTAGCCAGGCAGGTTGGGGTCGTACACGCCCTGCACGGCCAATCCACCGTTAAACGAGCTGGTCGCCAGTGACCAGTCCGCACCACTGTACGACTCATCAAGCCAACCAGCGGACGTGCCGAAGGCCAAAGCGCGCAGAGAGTGCCATTCGGTTTCGCTGGATGTATAATAATGCGTGCCAAACTGCACATTGTACAGGCGATAAAACGGCTCGGCGACCTGAGAAAAGGCGCCGACCGCCGTGCTCCATTGCGTTGCCGTTGTCGGATACATGTTGAACGACCAGAACTTCAGGCCATCCGGGTCGGCGACCATGGCACTGTAGTCTCCCCAGCGGTGCGTGCCGTCGTCGAACGCCGCGGCCCCCGGCATCAGCACCCCTGTCGCCTCGGGCGACGTAGTTCCTGCCGGGATCACCGCATAATACGCACCGACATTAACGGTTGGCGCCGCCAGGGCAAACGACATCGCAATATTGCCGTAGGCGTCAACATCGAGCGCCGGGTAAAACGTATAGGCTCCAGCGGCTACGTCCTGACCATTGACGTCACCCTGAAGCGTGACGCCCCAACTCGCCGTGTTGATTTCAATCCAATGGGCGGTGAGCGTCCACGCATCGGGGCCCGTTGATGGAAGCGTTGTCAGCGAAGTGTATAACTCTCCGTTACTGAAAATGAGGCTCGATTCCAGACGCGGATCCCCGGTCGAGAGGACGGCGTTTTTGCCCGAAAAACCGGGCTGTGACGCGTAGGGCAGATTCGAGGAATAGGTGACCGGCCCGACGTCGATTTGATGACCAATCACCGTTGGGCTTCCGGAAAGCGGGTTAATCAACTGAACAATGTTCAGGTAGTCGTCCGTTCCCTGGCCGGTGTATTCAAACGACGCAAAGATGGCACCCAGATTTCCCGGGTCTGTTCGGTAATTGGTCGGTTGGATGATGATTTCCGGTGCCCCTGCCAGCGCCATGGGGTCGTATTCGTACGCGGGCCCGCTCGTATTTCCGGCGTAAATTGCAGTTTTGTCGACCACCCAGACGCGTGACGCCACGTAGGGGCCGCCGCTATCGCCGTAAAGGTTCCCCGTGACGTAGATTGCCGTTTGATCGACGCTCAAGCCGTCAAAATCCCAGTACGATGGTTGCCCGTTGACGGTCTCCGCAGCGGAAAGTGCCTCGAAGAACCACCCCGCCGTTGGGTCAGAAGTCGACGACACTGCAAGCAAGACACGCGACGAACTGCCGTTCTGGTCGAGTTCCGACAAAACGAAATGATTTGCCCAGGCGTCATAGGTGACACGCGGGTCTGTCAATTCGCCGTTGGGAACAAGACTGGCGAAAAACGTCGACATCGCCTGCGTCGTGGCTCCGTAGCCCGACTTCTGCACGAACTCGACCGAGCTGTTGACGGCCATGACGAGCGATGTTGGCCCGGCGGCGACCGTCGGATCAGCGGGCGTTGAGCCGGTCTCACTCGGCCCCGCCAATGTCGCCACATCAGCCCCGACGTAGCCTTCGCCGTTAATCAATTGAAACGGGGCCACGCCCGATTGCGGAATCAGGAGACTCGGCGAAAGAACTAACCGAACTTCAAGCTGTTCGACGCCAAAAAAACGGCACAACCGTCGCCGGGAGTGCCCCCCCCCCCCGCTTTTTTGACGAACGCGATTATTTTTTGCACTCGCGATTGGCCCATGAGTCGTCACCCCTGTTGACAGATTGAAATAAGCGCCCCAGACGATGCTTACTGTAGTTTACGCCGCCATAGACGCGGTTGTCAAGTGACGGTCATTAAGTATTAATATCTTGAAAAATCGAACAGGGGCCGCTTGCGTGCCAAATTCAGCGGCCAATCAGGCTTCGGGCGACTTGCCCGCCGCCGACCCGGCCAGGCCCAGTTCCCGGCGTTTGTACTGGCTGGGGTCGGGCGCCGGCCGCGCGAGCACCTCTTCGAGCAGCCGCGGTTGTTCTCTGAGCACGGTGGGCGCCACGACGGTGAAAATGCTGCCTTTGCCCAATTCACTTTCAACCTGCACTTCGCCGCCGAGCAGTTTGGAGAGTTCCTTGACGATCGACAGCCCCAGCCCGGTACCGGCGTACTCGCGCGTGAGCGAGCTTTTGCGTTCGCCCGGCAGCGTGTTGCCCTGGCGGAATCGTTCGAAGATCGTTTCCTGGTCTTCGAGGGGAATGCCCACGCCCGTATCTTCGACAATCAGTTCCAAATTCTCGCCCTCCCGCAGCCCGGCCGTAACCTGCACGCGGCCGCCTTCGGGAGTGAACTTGATGGCGTTGGACATGAGGTTGTACAGAATCTGCTGGATTTTGCCCGCGTCCTGCACGAGCAGCGGCAGTTGCGGGTCGATTTCGTAAGACAGGTCGATGTTTCGTTTCTCGGCCAGCGGGCGCACCATGCTCACCAGCCGCTCGATGAGATCGGCAATCGAAAACTCGACGATGTGCAGGTCCATCTTGCCGCTTTCGATCTTCGCCAGATCGAGGATGTCGTTGATCAGCGTGAGCAGATCCTTGCCCGAACTCTGAATATTGCGCACATACCGCTGTTGCTTGTCGTTCAGATTATCGGCCCCCGCCAGCACGTCGCTGAAACCGAGAATCGAGTTGAGCGGCGTTCGCAATTCATGCGTCATCGTTGCCAGAAAGTCGTTCTTGAGGTTGTTCAGCTCGAACAACCGCATGTTCGCCTGGGCCAGCTCGTCGACCTTGCCGTCGAGCACGCCGTTCACCTGCCGCAATTCCTCCTGTACAGTCACGAGGTGCCGCAGCATGCGGTTGAACGCCTGGCTGAGCTCCTCAAATTCGTCGCCCGTGCGAATGTCGGCCCGCTGATCGAGGTTGCCTCGTGAAATGGCGTCGCTGACATCCTTGAGGTGCAGCACGGGCTTGACGATGACGTATCGCACAATGGCGTAGGCGGCGACCATGGCCAGAAACGCGGTGCCAATCGCGGTGGCCAGCAAAATCGCGTTGTTCCATGCCAGCGCCCGCTCGGTGGGCGCCAGCGGAAACGACACTTTGACCATCCCCAACAGTTCGCCTTCCTTGACCTTGGGCTCGTTGTAGCGGGGGTGGCAGGTCAGGCACGAATGCGTGGCCCGCACGGCGCCGTAATAGTGGTACTCGCCCTTGTCGCGAAGCATGCGCACGACTTCTTCCTTGCCCTGGGCCAACTCGTGCAGCGCATCGTACTCGGCCTGGTCGCTGGGCCGTTTGTCGGGGTCGTTCGTGCTCGCGGGCAGCAGTTTCCAGGTGTAGTCCTTCAGATCGGCCGGGCTTAACTCCTTGTCCATCTTGATGATGTTGGGGACGAAATCCTGGTTGGATTCCAGCTTGATCCAGTGTTCCTTGAAGATGATCGGCCGAATCAGCATTCGCCCCGTCGTGATGTTCTGCTCGTAAACCAGCCCCGCCGTCAGCCGCCCGTAAAAGTAAAAGCTGCCCGTGATCAGCAGCATCAACCCCCCGCCGAACAGGAAGCGACACTTCCGCTCAAGGCTCGTTTCACCCAGCAGTCGTTTGAATGTACGGTACGACATGAATCCCCGCCGCGTGTTGACCAGCCGCCGCTTGCGGTCGCAGACCACCCGGCGACTATACTAAACCATGTCCGAATGGCAATCGTAAAGCCCAACCCGCCGAAATCCTCGGCCCCCATCAATCAGACACCCATTTTTATTGCCCGGCGACCATGTGTACGCACGTTTACACTTTGTCCGGGGGGAAATTGGCACATTGGCCATGTGGGGAATTGGCAGGAATTCCACGACGAATGGAATTCACTTATAAGACAGGCACGATTCTTCCAGGCGACAAAGTGTACGCACATTTACAATGCGCGCGGTGGAAATTGGCAGGTTGGCAAGTCATCCCGCGCGCCCTCGATATAGAAAATCGGTGTCTGAGTGCGCCGGTTCGACATTGCCCGAACCAGACGAACATTGCGCCGACACGTAAACTCCGTCGCCGCGCACCCTCAGTTTTCAGGCACGAACGCACGACCCGCCCGAAGCGACGCTGCCTGGAGTTTGTGGATGCCCGACTTGCCAACGGCTGTCGTTTACCACAGGATTCTGGTTTACTGCCCGCATCGCCACGTGAAAGGACGAGATCGAATGATCTGTAGCCGTGTCGTACCTGCTGTCTTGTTCCTGGCCCTCGGCGCGACCGCTTCAGCAGCGGACGAGGCGAAATCGACGGCGCTGGGCAATCTGCCGAGCCCGCCCGGCGCGCACATCGGTAAAATCAAGGCGCTGGGCGACAATCAATGGCTCAGCCTCGGAGCGCCGGCGGCCGACCCGATTTGGGGCAAGGCTCGGGGCAGGGCGTGGGGCGCCAAAGCTTTTGTTTTCGCCCGGAACCTGCGGGGGGCGTTCTTCTTCGGCGAAGGCGTTCACGCCTTCGTAAAGCCCGATGGCCACGCCCAGGACGACCTGTGGTTTTACGACATCAACGCTCATCGCTGGATCTGCCTTTATCCTGGCACGAATCCGAAAACGTTTAACCAGCGCGTCGCAAAAAAAGAACTCCTGATTGACGACAACGGGCAGTTGACCGACCACGAAGGCCAACCGGTTCCTGTGCACACCTCGGGACACGCCTGGGGCAACCTCACCTACGATTCCGACCGGAACAAATTCGCCTTCATTACTGCCAGCGGCAACTTCAGCCGATACTTCCTGGGTGGCGAAAAGCAAATGGACGAAGGGTTGAAGCAGCTCGAATCCCAGGTGCAAACCAGAAAGAACTCTGTTCTGTCTCCCTGGTACTATGATGTCGCATCGGGCAAGTTTGAACGCAGTGTGGCGACGGGCTCGATGGGCGACCTGCGAATGTTTCCGCAGTTGAACTATATCCCGGGGCAGAAACGATTCATCGTTGTCGGCGCGAATGGCGTGGCGATCTTCGAACCCGCCAATAACCATTGGAGCGACGCTCACCCGAAAGGCCCGGCCCCCAGGGGCTACGATCGCCCGGGCTGCTACGATTCTCGCCGCAACCGCATTTACAGCAACGAGGGAGACAGCAGCGAGGGGCAGGGGCTGATGGCCTACGACATTGAAAAAAACCTCTGGATCGAGCTCAAGCCGCGCGGGGTCGCGCCCGCCGCAGACGACACCAACGGAGCGTTCTACGAGTACGATTCTCGCCTCGACAGGGTCGTGGCGATCCATTTCCGGGGGAAAACACCCGGGGTATTCACATACGACCCGCAAGCCAACTCATGGTCTGGCCCGCTTCCCTTCCCGATCGACGGCCCGAAGTTCAGCTTTGCCGCGAATACCTGCTACGATTCTGACCTGAACGCCTGCATTTGCCACGTCGCGGGCGACAGCGAAGACAACGGAATCGTATGGGCCTACCGCTATAAAAGGCACGATTGACCGTCGCGCACAGCCCCAGGCATCGCACCGCGCCTCACGGGCGACGCGTCAGTCGAACTTTCAACGGGCGCAAGACGACATCCTGTGG
Organism: Planctomycetota bacterium; assembly: GCA_021781115.1. Lineage (GTDB taxonomy): Bacteria > Planctomycetota > Planctomycetia > Planctomycetales > Planctomycetaceae > JAJXXL01. The sequence goes on along the minus strand of JAJXXL010000118.1, from coordinate 244 downwards.
CCACGCTCGTTGGGGGCCGGTTCACGCCCGGTGGGGCACCAATAAGACACCCACTTTTATTGCCCGGCTACAAAGTGTACGCACGTATACACTTGGATCGGGGAGAATTGGCACATTGGCCACGTGGGAATTGGCAGGAATTCCACGACATGGCCAACGCGCCAATTCCTCGATGCCGCCTCGGCAATAATAGTGGGTGTCTTCTTTGTTACTGCCTTAGAGTCAAAATTCCGGCTCGCGAGCT
>JAJXXL010000494.1 GCA_021781115.1 Planctomycetota bacterium | reverse complement strand
CCCGACAATTTTGGCGGCCTGACGTTCGACTTTGGACCGTCGAGCCTGCAACCGACCCGCGCCGCGAAAACCCACGCGTCGACTTTTGTCGCACGTGTCATGATCGCATTGATAAATATGGATGTCTTTTTTTGAACGGCACTGATTCTGGAAGGCATGGCAATGGAAAACGAACTCAAAACCGATCCCGCCGACCTGATCGAACAGGATCCGGTACTACACATGCTGGGCGTGCTGATCGGCGCCAAGTCGAAATGGCTGGGCACGGCGAGTGCGCTGCTGGATCAGTTGATCATCATCGGAGCCGAAACGAAGTCGGTCATGCCGAACGACCCGCGGTGGCCCAAGAACGCGGCCCAACTGTCGCACCACCTGCGCACGGCGCGGCCGTTGCTGGACGAAATGGGAATTGTGTACGAATTCGATCGCAAGGAATGGAAGCGGCTGCATATCCTGTACGAGGCCAAAGCGTTTCCCGCCGCCGCCAAAGCGCACTTCGCCAAGCGGGCCGAAGCCGATCGGGCGCGGGAGCAGGCGGCGCAGGCCGCGGCGGCCCAGACGCTGGCCCAGGCGGACGCGGGGGGTACGCGGCGGGACGCCGCGTCTACGGCACAAGCGGGCGCGGAAGCGTCAGGGGCAGCGTCATGTACAACTGCCAGCGGTACAAGCGGTTGCGCTGCGGCTGACGCAGCGTGCCCCCCATCGAAAGCGTCTCGTGCGGCGGTCCCGGTCACGGCGTCGGCCAACGGCAATGGTGATCGGAGCACGAACGCGGCTCAGGAAGATTTGTCGCAACTTGCCGGGCCAGGCACGCGGCGGGACGCCGCGTCTACGGCACAAGCGGGCGCGGTATCGTCAGGGGCAGCGTCATTTACAACTGCCAGCAGTACAACCGGTTGCGCCACGGCTGACGCTGCGCGCTCCATTCGTCGCGGGGACCGACAGTCTGCCACGGGTGCGGGCGAACGCGGCGACTGACGGAACGCCCCCACCTTCAAACGTGGCCGGCGGTTCGTGGGTCGCGTTGGAAATCGGGATGTCTTTTTCTGGACCGGATTGGTCGTGTGAATCAGCCGCTGCCGGCGAGGTCGAACAGTCGGCCGAAGCGGTCGAGCACCTGGTTTTTCAGCGGGGCGAATTCGGGACCGTCGAACGCGCCCGAGGCGACGAGGTCGAACGCCGTTTGGCGGGCGGCGGCCAGTGCGTCGCCGTCGCGAACCAGATCAGCCACTTTGAGCGGCAGGTCGCCGTGCTGGCGCGTGCCCAGGATGTCGCCCGGGCCGCGCATCTGAAAATCGACTTCGGCCACGTCGAACCCGCTGGCATGGTTTGCCAGCGCTTCGAGGCGGGCATTCGATTCGGCAAGTTCGGTTTCGGCAAACAGAAAGCAATACCCCTGAAAGCTGCCGCGGCTCACCCGGCCCCGCAACTGGTGCAATTGCGACAGGCCGAAGCTTTCGGCCCGGCGGATGACCATGAGCGTGGCATTGGCCACATCGACGCCCACTTCGACCACCGTGGTCGAAACGAGCACCTGCGTATGCCCGGCGCGAAACGCGGCCATCGCGGCGGCTTGCAGATCGGAATCGAGTTGTCCATGCACGAGCGACACGCGAAAGTCACGCAGTTCCTGGTCGGCCAGGCGGCGGTAAACCTGCTCGGCGCTCAGCCCATCGTCGCCGCCGTCGCCAGCAGCGGTGGGCGCAATGCGGGGGCAAACGACATAGGCCTGCCGGCCCGAACGCAATTTCTGGCGGATGAATTCCCACACGCGGGCCTGGTCGTTCGAACCCGCCACCCGGCTGGTGATCACCCGTTGCCGCCCGGGCGGCAAATCGCGGACAATCGACAGGTCGAGGTCGCCGAATTGCGTCAAGCACAGGCTGCGCGGAATGGGCGTGGCCGTCATGACGAGCGTATGCGGCGGGGTGGCGTTGCCCCCGAACCGGGCGCGCTGCATCACGCCGAACTTGTGCTGTTCGTCAATCACCACCAGCCCCAGCCGGGCGAACCGCACATCCTGTTGAATGACCGCCTGTGTGCCGATGATCAACTGGACTTCGCCCGAGGCGATTCTGGCCAACGCGTCGCGGCGCTCGGCGGCGGTCAGCCGGCCGGTCAGCGCCAGCCGGTTGACCCGGCTGTGGGCCAGCATGCGGTCAATCGTGTGCCAATGCTGGCTGGCCAGCAGTTCGGTCGGCGCCATGCACACCGCCTGGTAGCCCGCGGCGACAGCGATCAGCATCGCGTAGATCGCCACAACCGTTTTTCCGGCGCCGACATCGGCCTGCAACAGGCGGTGCATCGCCCAGCCCGATTCGAGGTCGGCGCAGATTTCACGAATGGCCTGGTTTTGCCCGGCGGTCAGTTCAAACGGGAACAGCCGGCGGATACGGGCGTCGATCTTTGGCGTGGCCGGAAAGCGCGGCGCGCCGCGCGACTGCCGCCACACGCGGCGGCGCAGTGCAATGCCCAGTTGGAATTCGAGCAGGTCTTGAAAGATCAGGCGGTGGCGACCCGCCGCGAATTGATCGGCGGTCGTGGGCGTGTGCAAAGCCCGAAACGCGGCAGCGATGTGCACCAGGCCGGCCTGTTCGCGGAAGGCCGCGGGCAAAACGTCGGGCACGAAATCGGCGTATTGCTCGACGACGGTTTTCATCAGCCGCCGCAAGTCGTCCATCTTGAGGCCGTCGGTCAGGCCGTACCTCGGCAACAGGCCGCCGGTTGCGGTCGATTCGTCGGTTTCATCGATCCATTGCACGCGGGGATGGCTGATTTCCCAGCGGCCCGACTGGCGTTTCGGCTTGCCCGAAAAGAGCACGCGTGCCCGGGGTTGAAATTTCTGCTGCACCCAGGTCTGGTTGAACCAGACGCCGCGCAGGTAGCGCCCGTCGCAATCGAGCAACACGGCCGAAAGCGATTTGCCCCCCGCCAGTTCGCGGCCATCGATATCGACCACCCGCCCGCAAACCGTTTGCAATTCGCCATCCTTGAGCCGGTCGACCGGGGTCACCTGCGACAGATCAAGCAGATCGCGCGGCAGGTAAAACAGCAGGTCTTCGACCGTGCGAATTCCCAGCCGCTCAAGCAGTTCGGCGCGCTTGGGGCCCACGCCGCGTACAAATTGCACGGGCGTCGCCAGGGGCGGCTGTGGCCCCGCCTGCCGCCCGATTTGCGCCGCCGGTTGGCTGGAATCATCAAATGGCTGTTGCATACAACCCGTCAATTGAACGCGCAATGTTTGCGCCATGAGCCAATCGCGAAGGCGGCCCATCATGCCGGGGCAGCCAGCGAACCAGTTTTGCAGTATGACCGGGCGCGGTCAAAGATGAAATGCCGGGGCCACCGCCGCGGGCGATGTTTCGGCGCGGGCCGCGCCCCGTGCGGGCTCGCGCAAGCCGAGCCGATCAGGGCCTTGAAACGGCCGTGTCGGCCGGCGATTCCGCGCGCGGGGCGGGTTGTTGACGCGGGGGGGCGAGGCCGGGGACGCGCTTGATCAGGTTGAGCGGTTTCGACCAGAGCCCGGCGGCTGGGGGCGCGGCCAGGCCCGGCAGTGTCTCCTGGAGTGCTGAAAGTTCGCAGGGAATGATTTGCAGGTCATCAAAGCGCACGTCGCCCAGGCTGGCCAGGGCCATTGTCAGCGTCAGTTCACCGTCTTCGGAAACGAACCGCAGGGCTTCGAAATGTTCCCACTCCTTCGTCGGTTTCCGCCAGCGAAACGCCTGGGCCGGGCCGCCCAGGCTGTCGTAAAACAGGGCGCCGTCGAGGTTGCCCACGGCGGGCGCAGCGACGTTCACCCAGCCGCCGATGTAAATGATCTGCCCCTTGCGAACGGGCACCGGCGCCGAAACGACGGTCACGGGCCGCTCGGCGACAAAGTTTGGCGTTTCCTTGCCCGCATCGGGCACAGCGACGAGCCGCAGGCAGTAATGGCCATGATGGGGGCGCAGGTAAACCTCGGCGGCGGCGCGAATGCCGTCAATCTCGGCGGGATCCTGATTCCAGCCGTCTTCAACGAGCGAGTCGAAATCTTCAAAATCGCCGGCGGGCAGCAGGTTGGCCTGGCGGTCGAGCGTACTGCGGCCAAACCGGGAGACAAGTTCCCAATGGTCGGGCAGCGTCTGAAAGCAGATCGCATGCGGGCTGGAAACCGGCGCGTACAAATTGCGGACGGCGTCGTTCCAGTACGCCCGTTGCAGGATCCGCAGGCCCTCGAGCGCTTCATTGCTCAGCCGCCGCGCCTCGTGGTACTCGCGGCGCGCGAGGGCGGTCTGGGCGCGGTCGATCGTCGAGCGGGCTGTCTGCTGGATTTGCAGGGCATCGACCTGGCCGACGCCCAGCGCGTGCAGCCGCCGATCGACGCCTGCGACCCGTTCGAGCTTGGCCTGGGCCAGTTCGAGCGAAACACGGGCGCTGGGTTCTTGCAGAGTTTGCATCTTCAGACGCAGCTTTTCAATGAGCGCGCGGTCGGCCGAAATGATGATTGCCGCCGTCATGTCGAATTTCGGAATGGTGACCTTGATGCCTCCCGGCGAAGGTTCATGCTTGAGCGTGCGGAGGTCGGTTGTACTGGCGAGCCACACCGACGCCGACTGATTGGCGCCGGGCACGACGATTTCGGCCGTGTTCGCGGCCATTTGACCGGGGCAATACTGGGCCCCGTCTTCATACCACACCGGCAGCAGCAACTGGCCATATTCGGTGCTGATCGAGGCGGCTTCGAGTTCGTAGTACAGGTTGTCGAGCCGCCGCAAGAAACTGTCGCGCTCGTGGAGAACGGCATCGCGGGCCTGGCCCGCCCGGGGGCCGACGCCAAATGGAATGTTGAGCTGGTTCAGGTTTTTGGGGCGTACGATCTGCACATCGAACCGGGTTTGCGTTTGCACGGCGCCCGTGGCCAGCCACGGCTCCAGCAGCTCCAGTTCCATGGCGAGTTGCGTAATCGCCAGCCGGCGTTCGCGTGCGCCGGGCTGGCTGTCGTCGAGGGGCGCTTGCGTCCAGAAACCCAGGCCGCGGCAACCGGCGGCCAGCGCGGCATAAACTTCGAGCCGAATCTGCTCGGGTTCGATGACGAGCGGCGTGAAGCCGGCCGCACGCCGCGCTTCGGCCGTTGCCAGCAGCGGTTCGGTTTGGATCCAGGTGAACAGGAAACTGCCGGGCTGCGCCTGATTGCGACGTTCGACAAGCATGTCGCGCCAGGTTTTCATGTCCAGCGTGCTGTGCAGCGCGTGCCGGCCGATTCCCAGCATCGACAGCAGCCGCGAATACGAACGTTCGAGCCCCGTGACGTCGGCCATCAGCGGGCGGTGCATTTTGCGGTCGGCGTTGCGCACCTGCTCGGCCCAGGCCGCCAAGCGGCTTTTGGCCTCGGGGGCGATGCGCGTGCCCAGGTACCAGAACAAAATGGGGGCGGCCGAAGCGCCAAACGGCGCAAGGCTCGCTTCCGACTCGCTGAGCGGGTCGCCCTCGGGCGAGCGTGCGCGGGGCGGGGCGGCAATGGCCCGCATGCCGTTGGCGCGCAGCTCCTCGAGCAGCGCCGCGTCTTGATAGTCGGGAATATGCGCCAGGTTCAGGTGCATGCGGGCCAGGTCGCCCGGCTGTTCTCCATGATAGGGAATGATTCGCGGGAAATACGGGCGCCCCTGAAAAAACAGCCGATCCAGCCGAAATTCGACTTCGCGCGGCGCGTCTTCCTGCCCCGTTTGCACGACCAGCCCGTCTTTCGCCGGGTCAATCACCGGGCCGATCTTCAAATCGTCGAGAAAGAATTCGATCATGCCGCGCCCCCCCTGAACCACAACCACGGCCCGGTCGACATACGCACCGCGAAAATCGAGGGTATGCCGGTCAGATGCGGCTTCGAAGATCTGGTTTTGGATTTGCGGGCGTTTGCGCTCCAGCCGGGCTTTCAGGTCGCGACATTCCAGGCGCTGCCACGAGCCGGGGGTTTTGTACGGGTCGCCCTCCAGCGTGACGGTCAGCGACCGGCCGGTTCTGGGGTTGGTCTGGTAAGGCAACACGACGCGCACAGCCAGCCGGGCGCCATCGCGGTTGGCGCGAAACCAAAGCACAAGCTGCAATTCATCAATCAGGCGGCAAGGAGGCAGCTTGTGTTCGAGTTTCAGGCTGGCCTGATCGGCCACGATTTCAACCGCAATGTTTTCGGCCGCGGTGCCCGAATGCGCCAGGTGCCGCGTGCGGCGCTGGGCCAGGGCGTGGACGAGCGACTTGTCATAGCGCGCCGTCCAGGTGGGCGAATCGCCATCGAAGCCGTCGGCATGGTCGCGGGCAGCGCAAACCGTGGGCCTCAGCCCCCACAGCAGCGGGGCGATCGACAGCGCCAAAAACAGGCTGGGCCGGAATCGAATGGGCATTCCTCACCGGGGGGGCGGGGAAACGACGGAACAGACGGGGCCGACGGCACGCCGCACCCGATCCAGGATGCCGGCAGCCGAAAACTCTCCGCAAACGCTATGCGTCGAACGGATTGCAAGAAATATCGACAGAATTGCAGAAAAGGGCGTTGTGCCACATTGGTGGACGGTACAAGTGGACGTGGTCAAAAAACAGCGCGACGGCCCATGGGCCGCGCGACGCAAGTGCGGGATTCTACAGTGTTTTGAAAAACAGGCCAAGGCGAGGCGTGGCCCGGCCGCCACACCACGGCATAATCGAACCGAGGCAACTTTTACAACGCAACACATTGCACCAAAACGAGTTATACCTCTGGTCTTGCGATCAGGCGGCAGTTGGCACAAAATCTGTACTTACAGTCTGCCGAATGGAATGCTCGCGTGCCGGCTGGCTCGCACGCAGGGCCGAGGCGCCTTGGTGAGCGTGGTCAAACAGACCTCGCCGAGCGCCGGGCCCGCATGGACTTGTTATTGTTTGAATGTGCCTGGAGTGCCACGGGAATGACGACCAAGTCACGATTGCCGGGAGAGACGCCTGATGAACTTCCGCGCGAACTCGTCGAGTTGGGCAAGCGGATCACGACGATCCCCACGGCGTACCAGTCGGAACTTGAACTGGTGTACAACCAGGTCGTCGATTCGGTGCGGCGTCGCCGGCGCATTCTGGCCCTGGTTCAAGACGCGCTGGCCCAGCTTCGCCTCGACGTGAAATACCTCATGTTCGATCTGGAAGTCACCCGCCGCGAACGCGACGCGCTGCGCGAACGGCTCAGCGACGACTGAGCGGCATCGACCGCCGCCTCTGCCGCCCCGCGCTGGCGGGGTGCACCACACGGCGGGCCTTGGAACTGCCCGATGGGGTGTGGGCGGGCGGTTCAATGGCCGCCGAGCGTCGCCCGCAATTGGCCGGGGCCATTTCTCGCGGGTGCGATTCGCGCACGCCACGGCTTGTCGCCCGGCGAAAAGCCCGTTTCCCCCGGGCGGCAATTCACGACACGACGTGAATCAGCGCTCGCCCGCGTGACGCCTCGCCCCCGGCATCAGTTGCGGGCCTGGACCATGATCGCGTCGAGGCCGCGCCGGATCAGTGCGCCGTGCGGCGGGGGGTGCATCTCGCCGTGCCGACAAAGCTGGCGAACGGCCGGGTGCATTTTCTTATTACAGCACTGGGGTTGCTCGTCGTGCTCATCACATCGCCTGATGCTGCCGCAGCATTCACAATGGTAAATCACAATCAGACCCGGCGCATTCATGATTTTACCTCACGGATGTTAAAGAGCCGCAGGCGTGCCGCGGCCAAAAAATAAAGCCTCGCGGGAATGGAATTCCTGCGAGGCTGTCTTAGCCAGACAATCAACGTCGATCATGGACACCGCTTGACACCTCGCATAGTATGCGACGTATCGGGATCGTGTCAAGATTTTTGTGCAA
>JAJXXL010000368.1 GCA_021781115.1 Planctomycetota bacterium | reverse complement strand
ACAAATTCCTGGGCGCCAAGGGCCTCGTCGACGGCGGTATTGTCGAAGGCAACGAACCGATTGGCGGGCCGAAATTCAGCGAACTGATGCAATACCGCCGCGATGCGGTCCATGTGCTGAACAAGGATTTCTGGAAGGTGATGTTCGATTTCGCCGACAAACACTTCCAACTGGCCCCCGCGCGCTGACGCGACAAGGCCGATCAGGCACGTTTCATGCCGCTTCGGCGGCCTCCGACGCGACCTGGCGGACGTGCGAAGCGGCTTCGTGAAAAGAAAAAAGGACGCCCCGGTCTGGCGACCGGGGCGTCCCGCTGGGGAGTTCAGCTTCCGTGCCTATTCGTTAACTACACCCCATGCTGTTGCCACAATTGTGGCAGAGATAGCAGTTGCCATTGCGAACCGTAATGGCACCGCAATTGTCGCAGGCCGGCGCGTCAGCCTGAAAATTGACAAACTGCAGACTGCGAATCGCGGGGCCGTCGGCGGCGAAACCGTGCAGGTTGAGCAACTCGGTTGCCGCGCTCATTTCTCCGCCGGGCGAACCATGACTAGTCGCCGCAACGGCCGATTCAATTCGCGTCGGCAGCGGGGCCGCCGGTTCGGTGGACATAGCACCTGGTGCCGCCTTCTTCGCGGTGCCGTTGGTACGCTTGGGAGCGTTTTCTTCGCGGTAACCGGGAATGAACTCCATTCCCATCCAGCGAAAAATGTAATCGACCACGCTTTTCGCGTTGGGAATGTCGGGATTGCTCGTCCACCCCGATGGTTCAAACCGCGAGTGCGAGAACTTGTTCACAAACACGTCGATCGGCACGCCGTATTGCAGGCCCATCGACGTTTCGGTGCCAATGACATCCATCAGCCCGCCAATCGTGCTGCCTTCTTTGGCCATTGTAATGAACAGCTCGCCCGGCTTGCCGTCGTCGTACAAACCCACGGTGATGTAACCTTCGTGCCCACCCACCGAAAACTTGTGGGTTAGCGAACGCCGCGTGGCGGGCAGGTGCCGACGTGCGGGTGTTGGCACTGGTGGGGCAGGAGGGGCAACGGCCGCCGCCGGCGTGTCGGCCTTTTTCTTGCGATCGCTTTCCTTGGTCGTGGCCAACGGCTGGCTGCCTTTGGAATTGTCGCGGTAAATCGCCAGAGCCTTGAGGCCCAACCGCCACCCTTCTACGTAGGCGTCTTCGATTTCCTCGACCGTCGATTCTTCGGGCATATTGACAGTTTTTGAAATTGCGCCCGACAAGAATGGCTGCGCCGCGGCCATCATGCCGATGTGCGCCTTCCAACTGATTGTGCGTTTGCCATTAACCGCCTTGAACGCGCAGTCGAACACGGCCAGATGTTCATCTTTCAGGGCCGGTGCGCCTTCGATCGTGTCGTGCTGGTTAATGTGCTTAATTATCGCGTCGATTTCGGGCTGGTCGTAACCCAATGTCTTAAGCGAACCGGGCACAGTCCGGTTGACGATCTTCATCATTCCACCGCCGGCCAATTGCTTGTACTTGACCAAGGCAATATCCGGCTCGATGCCAGTCGTGTCGCAGTCCATCATGAACGCAATCGTGCCAGTGGGCGCCAGCACGGTCGCCTGGGCGTTCCGATAGCCGAACCGCCGTCCTGAAACCAGGCATTCGTTCCAAGCGGTACGCGCGGCGTCGCGCAGGTAAGCCGGACAGGCGGGGTTGATCTTTTCGACGGCGTCGCGATGCATTTGCATGACGCGGAGCATCGGCTTCTCGTTTTCGGCATATCCGGCGAACGGGCCGATGTGGCCGGCGATTTCGCTTGATGTGAGGTACGCCTGACCGGTAAGCAGTGCGGTCAGCGCACCGCAAATGCCGCGGCCGGCATCGCTGTCGTAGGGAATGCCCATCGTCATCAGCAAGCTGCCCAGATTGGCGTAACCCAGGCCCAGCGGGCGATACCGATGGCTGTTTTCAGCAATAGCTGCCGTCGGGTAGCTCGCATGATCGACCAGAATCTCCTGTGCCGTCAGGAAGATCGCCGCCGCGCGGCGGTATCGCTCAACGTGAAATGAACCGTCTGGGTTTTGAAACTTCTTAAGGTTCAGGCTCGACAGGTTGCAGGCGGTGTCGTCGAGGAACATATACTCAGAGCACGGGTTCGAAGCGTTGATCGGCCCCGAATTCGGGCACGTGTGCCAGCGGTTAATCGTGCTGTCGTATTGCACGCCGGGGTCACCGCAGTACCAGGTTCCTTTGGCAATTTCCTGCATCAGCATCTGGGCACGGTACTCGGGGCCGGGCCGGGTGGGGGTTGTGACCCAGTGAGTCTGCCACGCACCATCGATTCCCACGGCTTGCATGAATTCATCGCTAAGGCGAACCGACAGGTTCGCGTTCTGAAACATGATCGAACTGTAGGCTTCGCCGTTGAAGTTCGCTTCGTATTCGCCACTGGCGATCAGCGTACGGGCCTTCTTTTCCTCTTTGGCTTTGGCCTGGATGAACTCGAGCACATCGGGGTGCCAGTCCTTAAGGCTTTGCATCTTGGCAGCCCGGCGGGTTTTGCCGCCCGACTTGACGACTGCCGCAATCTGGTCGTAAACGCGCATGAACGACAGCGGCCCCGAAGGCACACCGCCGCCCGAAAGCTTTTCCTTAGAACTGCGAATCGTCGACAGGTCAGTCCCTGTGCCGGAGCCGAATTTGAACAGCATCGCCTCGCTCGTTGCCAGACGCATGATGTCTTCCATGTTGTCTTCAACCGACTGAATAAAGCAGGCCGAGGCCTGCGGATACTCATACGGCGTGTCGGGCCGCTGAATCGAATTCGTTTCGAGATCCCACCGGTAGTTGCCGCGGCCCCCCTTGACACCGTACTGGTGGAACAGGCCGACATTAAACCAGACTGGCGAATTGAAGCAGCCGTGCTGGTGCAGGCACAGCCAGGCCAGTTCACGGTAAAAAGTTTCACCATCATCAGGCGTGGCAAAATAGCCGTCCTTTGTGCCCCAGTCGGCAATCGTGCGGGCCACGCGGTGAATCACCTGCCGGACGCTATGCTCACGCTCGTCGGTGCCTGCTTCGCCGTAAAAATACTTGCTGACGACGACGTTGGTCGCCAAGGGGCTCCAGTCGGCGGGAACTTCGCAGTCTTTCTGCTCGAACAGCAACTTGCCGTTTTCGTCCTTGATTTGAGCCGAGCGCAGCTCCCAGGCGACGGTGTCGAACGGATCGACGCCAGCCGGACAAAAACAGGGGGGAATTGACATGGCGGGTACTCCCGCGGAGTTTTGAGCGCTTGCGCTCGAAGGGGTGCTTCCGTTGGTCGCGTTTCCGTTCGGATGCAATCCATGCTTTGTGTGCATCATGCACTCCTTGAATTCCTGGTGACGCAAAATGTGAAACTGTTGCCGACGAATATCGGCTAACCCGCACCTTATACTATACACACGATCATTAAACGGGTCAAGCGGTCAGAACGACCAATACCACAACTTGTTGGGGATTCCACGACATGAGGCCCAACATCTTGTGACTTTCGATGGGCCTCAATATAAACTTGCGGTTTCGTTTGTCAAGATTCTCCGCGTCGTCAAGCCGCAGCCGCTGGCATACATTTTGTCGTAACCGAAGACCTGTTATGAGGGTTAATAAAATCAGAAAAATTAAGAATTCGTGAGTGATGAGTGTCAATTCGATGTTGGTCGTTGAGGCAATACGGTGGCTATGACGTCGCCAGGCAATATTTCGTGGCCGCACTGGTCACTCGAAACCGTTCGTATCCTGCATTCAGCAAACAGGTTGCAGTTTGAATCTGGCGAGCCAATAGACCTGGCTCCCTTGCCCGGGGTATAGTAGCCCTGCCTCCGTGCTCGGTCTTTCAGGGCCGAGTGCCGTTGCGTCGCTTCCTGTTCGACCTGTAACCACAGCGATTTTCCGATGAAACTCAGCAATCAATCGCACCAACCGCTGGCAGAGATTGTACAAGGCACAATCAAGAAGACCGGCAGCGGTGCGGGGTTTCTGATTCCCCATGCCGAATTGGGCACGCCGCGCGGGCCGGAGATTGCCTTGAATCGGTACGACCTGGGTGACGCCCAAACCGGCGACGAAGTGCTTGTGCGGGTGGCCAAAGGACAGCTCGGATCCGACGGCAAACGGCGCGGCCGGGTCGTCGAGATTCTCCAGCGTGCGACGCGAACATTTGTGGGATCCTACTTCGAATCCGGCGGGCAGGGGTGGGTTCAAATCGTCGGCACCGCGTTCAACACTCCGATTTCCGTAGGAGACCCCGGCGCCAAGGGCGCCCAACCCAATGACAGCGTTGTACTCGAAATGCTGCGGTTTCCCAGCCACGCTGATTCCGGCGAGGCGGTCGTCACCCACGTCTTGGGCCCGCGTGGCGCCGTTGGCGTCGATGCTCTGGCCATCATTCATGAATTCGGTTTGCCTGATGAATTTCCCCCCGAAGTTCTTGAGGAATCGCGCCAGCAGGCGGTGGCGTTTGATGAACACCATCTCGCCGACCGGCTGGATTTGACCGACGCCACCATCGTCACCATTGACCCGGTCGACGCCCGTGATTTCGACGATGCCATTTCGCTCAGCCGGTCAGACGACGGGCATTGGCACCTGGGCGTGCATATTGCCGATGTGGCACATTTTGTGCCCCTTGGTTCGGCACTTGACAAAGAAGCCCGGCGTCGCGGAACCAGCGTCTATTTGCCCGATCGCGTGTTGCCCATGCTGCCAGAAGTCTTGTCGAATGGCCTGGCCAGCTTGCAGCAGGGGCGCATTCGTTTTACGCGTTCAGCGCTGATGGAATTCACCGCCGACGGGGTATTTGTGCACGCAGAATTCGCCCGGTCGGCAATCAAAGTCACCCGGCGATTTGCCTACGAACAGGTCATGCCGCTTGTGCAAGACCACGGTCGCCCGCACAAGACGGTGTCCCGCGAAGTCCGCGAATTGTTGGGCCGAATGTACGAACTGGCGATGATCCTGCGGGCCCGGCGGTTTGCAGCCGGTTCTCTCGAACTCAACTTGCCCGAAGTCAAAATCGACTTCGATGCACACGGCAAGGTGTGTGGCGCTCACGTCGCGCCGCATGATGCCAGTCATGAAATCATCGAAGAATTCATGCTCGCTGCCAATCAGGCCGTGGCCGGCGCGCTCGCTGACTGCGGGATACCTTTTCTGCGACGGGTCCACGCCAACCCCGACCGCACGAAACTCGAAGCCTTCGCCGAATTCGTGAAGTCGCTGGGCTACCCGCTATATCGGTTTCAAAGCCGTCACGAATTGCAGGAATTGCTGAACCGCGTGACCGACACGCCGCACCATCGCGCCGTCAACTATGCACTCTTGCGAAGCCTGAAGCAGGCCGAGTATTCCCCCGAACGGCTGGGCCATTACGCCTTGGCGATCGAGAATTACTGCCACTTTACCAGCCCTATTCGCCGCTACCCCGATTTGACGATTCATCGGCTGCTTGATGCGGTGGCCGCGCGCCGGTCGGCCCGGCCTGCAACGATTGCCGTGCCCGGAGAAGTCGAGTTGATCGTCCTCGGGCGGCATTGTTCGCAAACCGAGCGGCGGGCCGAACAAGCTGAGCGTGAGCTGGCCAAGGTAAAACTGCTGACCTTTATGGCTGGCCATGTCGGCGAAGAATTCGAAGCGCTTATCACCGGTGTGCAGGAATTCGGCTTTTTCTGCCAGGTGGTCGACATTCCCGCCGAGGGGCTGGTCCACGTATCATCCTTGGCCAACGATTATTATTATCTCGATTCGGCCATACACGCGCTGATTGGCCGCCGTTCAGGCCGTGAGTTTCGACTGGGTGCTCCTGTGCGCGTGATCGTGGCCCGCGTCGATGTCGATCGCCGGCAACTCGATTTTCGCCTGGCAAACGTCAAGTCGCCAACGCGGTCCAAGCCCACTAAGCCGACCGTTGCTTCGGGCAAAGCGCGCAAGGCAAGTAGCGCCGTGCCGCCGCCCGGCTCGCCAAAACCGGCAAAAAAGCGCGGCAAACTGAAGAAGCGGAACCGGGGCGAGAAAAAGAACTAATCGATCACGGTATTTCCCGTGACGCTGAACATTGCCGCCGGGAAACGGCTGCGCCCTCCAGGAGACGAAGACTGCGCGGCGGCTCCGAAGCCGGTCAATTCGAAAGCTGCACGGGCGTCAGCTTCTTTACGGAAATCACATCAGTTTGCAATGTTGGCTGGTACCACCTTTTTCCGCTGATTCCCGCCGATCGCCCCACCCACGCCCCAAGTTCCACGCCTGGTTCCGCCTGCAAATACGCCAGAACCCTCCCGCCGGGAGCGAGCAACACGAATTGCGGCGCACCGGGTGAGCCGCCATTCGTACGTTGCACGATTCCGGCACCATCGTACCGGCGGTCTCGGCGGACGAGTTGCGATTCGAGTTCACGCTGCCGCGCGGCAAGTTCGGCGTCGCGCCGCGCGGTTTCCGACGTCAGCCGGACGAGGTCGACGTAGTCTTTGCGTTCCTGTTCGTATTTTGCAATCGTCGCCAGCCGGCTTTCGATGATGCGTTGCAGCGCCACGCGCGACACGTCGTCGTGCAGTTTGAGATACGCCTGTTCGAGTTCACGAAAATCCCATTCGCTGGTCTCTTTCGTCAACATGGCCCGGAACTGCGCATCGAGCGCATCGAGCGCAACATCTTCAGCAGCGGCGCTAGTGTCAGCCGCTTTTGTGGCAGGTCGCCCGTCATTGGTTTTACGCCCCTTCTCCTCCTTGCGAACCAGCGGGCGCTCGATCAATTTGCCCGGCTTGGTCGAATGGTTGAATTCTCCCTCGCCCGTGCCGTTGTACACGCTTTCGGCCGGGCTGTCAGAGTCAAAGCGATCGGGCTTTTGGGCCAGGTGCGAACGTTCGCCCGACTTCTCACGCGGCGCCGACAATTCGCCGGGGCGGCGTTCGGTGTACCGCGGGTCAAACGGGTCGGTCGTTTGGGCGCGGGCCTGACTGCGTTTGTCGGCGGGAACGACAAACTGGCCGATCACCCAGCGCCATTCATTGCGGGGTGGTTCAATTTTGTACCACAACTCCTGCGGCTCATTTCCCAATTCGAGCCGTTTTTCACCCAGAATGACAACTTCATCGCCTTCATTGAGGCGGCGCTGTTCGACGTCGCGAATATCGCTTTCGAAACTGCCCACGCGTACGACCACTCCATTTTGGCGGATCCTTCCGCGTCGCTCGCCTACGCGCTGCACGTATTTCGCCGGGATCCAACTGAAACTGCCTGGCGGGGGAGCGATCATGTACCACCCGCCGGGGTCGTGGCGATGCACGCGCACGTGATCACCCAGTTTTAACTTGCTCGTTGGGTAGTATTTGCGACCGGGGCCGCTCCGCGCATAGACATCGTCGGATTCAATGACTGCGTCATAGGGAAATTTTTGCTCGGCCGCCGCGCCGCGCGCCGCAACCGCGCATACGAGCAAAAATCCGCTGACGATCAAGCGCATCAGAAGAACTCCGTCGCGAAGTTGAGCGACAGTTCCCAGGTAAGTTACGAATGGAATGGAGAGACGTGTGAGGGCGTGATACCCGAAATGGCGATTTGACTCAAGAGACGTTTCCTGTTTAGCAAACTTGCCATGTTTTGTTCGCATGGCTGGGCAAAAACAGGTTCGTTGCCCATGCTGCGCTGCAGCGTAACATCGGGCGAATTCCTATTTCCCGAAACCAGGGTAATTGCTAGCATCCCGGCGGCACCGGATGATTCGGCCGCGCGTGGCATTATGCCCGCCGCGGCCCGGTTGAAACGGTCGTTGCGAATTCCCAGGAAGGAGCCGAACGCATGAAAACCTCGCGATGGCTGACACTGGCCACGTCCGTTG
>JAJXXL010000287.1 GCA_021781115.1 Planctomycetota bacterium | reverse complement strand
TGTGGTTCCCAGCGCGACGTGTCGAGCCGGCATACGAGCTGCACGAGCGCGCGTTCTGCGCCGCCCGCATCGAGGTCGGTAATGCAAAACGCCAGGCGAACGCAGGAAGAGTCAGGTGGCACGCACACGAGCTCCTGTCAGGGCGGGCATTGCGGTCCGGCAGGCGCCGGGGTCGTTCGCTGGATTTGGAGATTTCATAATCGGCCTGTCGAAAACCCGCGCCACGGAACGCGAGAACCGCCACCGGCCAGGCGCCGCCACGGTTGGTTGGTTCGCCGGGCGCGTTCAATGTTTGGCGAAACGCATATCACCAGCGGCCCGGTATGGTCGCGAATGGCCGGGCTGATCGAACGCACGTCCTGCTGTGCTGTGGCGTGGCGTGTTGCCATCGATTGCCCAGCGTATCTATCATACCATTTTGACCTGAAGCCGCGCGACCTGGCCATGACCGACGAGCTGAGCGCATACGATTATCATCTTCCCGATGAGCTGATTGCCCGCCAACCCCCGCCGCGGCGCGATGCCGCTCGGCTGATGGTTGTTCGCCGGGCGACGGCGTCGATTGAACATGCAGTGATCAGCGATTTGCCGAACCTTCTGCAACCGGGCGACTGCCTGGTTCTCAACGATTCACGTGTTTTGCCGGCACGACTGCTTGGCCACCGCACGGCCACCGGCGGCCAATGGGAAGGCCTGTACCTCGGTCAAATCAATATGGGCGACTGGAAGTTGATTTGCCGAACCCGCGGCAAGCTTGTACCGGGCGAGCAGATTACGATCGTGCGGGCTCACGCCGCGGCCTTTGAAGAAACGCTCTTGCTGACACTGTTGGCCCATATTGGCGACGGCGTGTGGCAGGCCCGCGCTGCGACCGATCTTGATCCACAAGCCGCTCTCGAACGGTTTGGCACGGTGCCGCTGCCTCCGTACCTTGGCAGAGAACTGGCGACGCCCGACGATTTTGTGCGATACCAGACCGTCTATGCGCAGCGGCCGGGTTCGGTGGCCGCGCCCACCGCTGGCCTGCATTTTACCCCGGAACTGTTTGCCGCCTGTGACCACCGGAAAATCGCCCGCACGTTCGTGACTTTGCACGTGGGGATCGGCACATTTCGCCCGATCTCGGCGGCCCGCCTTACCGAGCACGTCATGCACGCTGAGTGGTGCGAAATCTCGGCAGACGCCGCCAAACGCCTGCGTGAAACGCGCGACCGCCTGGGGCGCGTCGTGGCCATCGGTACGACTGCGGCCCGTACGCTCGAAACCGCCGCTGGCGGCGGCCAACTCGAGGCCTGGCGCGGCGAAACCCGAATTTTTATTCGGCCACCGCATCATTTTCGCGGGCTGGATTGTCTCGTGACGAACTTTCATCTGCCCCGGTCGAGCCTGCTGGTTTTGGTGGCGGCATTCGCCGGTCAGGAATTGATGCAGCGTGCGTATGCCCTGGCCGTAGAACGGCGATACCGGTTTTTCAGCTACGGCGACGCGATGCTGATTCTGTAACCAGGCAATTCGCGCACCACGAACCGTCGCGTCGAAACGACGCGTCGCGAACGGCCGGATGCGATGGCGGCAGCGCGCCATGCAACGGGCTTGCGGTACAACCTGCGGCCGACTGGAACTCGTGCCGCAGTGGCGGGCATCGCTCAGTATGTGGGCAGGGATTCGAGCGGCATGAGCGCGGTGGTCGAAACCGGTTGCCCCAGCGTGGGGGTTGGCGAAGCGGTTGCGGGTACCGGCGAAATATAGGCGCCAGTTGTCGTCGAGGGGGCAAGGTAGGCGCCGCTGCCGGGGGCCATGGGCTGGAACTGCGGCTGGTACTGCATTGACTGGCAGGGGCTGCACCCAAGCCGTTTGAAGCCGCAGCGTCCGCAGGCACTGCAGCATTCGCAACCCGCCGCAGCCAGCAGCAGGCTGCACCCGATCAAACTGAAGAGAACCTGTTTCATGTGACGATGTTCCTTTCGAGGAGATGTGCCGAACAGAAATGAACTGAAGTGGTGACGAGAGGTGGCTTCGCGTGCGAACGGGCGTTGAGGTGACCTGGCCGATGAGACTCGCTAGCGCGGATGGCAGAGTTGAAATCTCAGAACGGCGTGTTTCCGATATTTAATGGCGCGGTGTGTTGCGCCGGGCTGACGGGCAGTTCATGCACGTCGGAAAATCCGGCTGGGCGTTTCGATTGAGATTTGAGAAACACCAGCCCTTCATCCTGCAATTTCAGAATCGGCTGTCGCAGGGGCAAGGTTGCGACATGACCGCCGCGCCAGACTTCAATCGCCGGCGGAAAACTTGCCAGATCGCCATCGGCGTGAATTTCGTAACCGTTGGCGGTGCGCCAAACCTGTAAGGCCAATTGGCTGCGCACATGCCACCATTGTGCAAACTCGCGAAACGAAGTGCGCCACATCAGCGAACAGCGCGATGCATTACTGGATACGTCATATAAAGTTTGCGCCAGGTGGGGGCTGCCGGCGATTTGACGCAACAACATCGGCGTGCCGGATTTGTAATGGCTGGTCACCCACTCCAGTACCCAATCCTCTGCGTGCAGGGCGCGGGTAAAATCGCTGTCGGGAATTTCGTCGCTCAAGACGTGGGCCGCGTCGATGCGGTGCGTCGCGTTCAGGCGGCCGCGCGGCAGGTCGCCGATGGCGGCCGGGTGGTTTGACCGTGACGCCGCCGCACCAGGCACCGGCACGGGTGCAGCGCCAATGCGCACCCACGGCGGTCGCCGAGAGTCGTGAGCCACTGGCTCCATGCGGCAACTGGGGGCAGCGTCGTGCCGCAGTTGATATTCAAAGCCCAATTCGAGCAGCGATTTCACGGGCGGCAACCGCACATCCGGCGCACCGAGCGACAAACCGGCAATGTTCACCCCTGCGGCGTGAAATCTTGCGAGTTGCCGCACC
Source organism: Planctomycetota bacterium (assembly GCA_021781115.1). Taxonomy (GTDB): domain Bacteria; phylum Planctomycetota; class Planctomycetia; order Planctomycetales; family Planctomycetaceae; genus JAJXXL01. Next base: position 4,972 of record JAJXXL010000287.1, on the reverse strand, counting down.
CAGCGGGCGGCGTGTTTGTCAGGCGAGGGGGCGCGCACGTCGCCGCCCACCAGCCAGCCCCATTCGGCCTGAGCTTGGGGGGGGGCGGCAATGGGGGTGGCAAATTTCAAGCGGCTGGAAACGAAATGCGTCGTGAGCGGCGGGTACTCTGCGGCCGCGGCGAAGACGTCGGTTGCATCGAGCGACGCGTGATCGACCCCCAGGGCCACGGCGCTTTGATACGGAAACGGGTAGTCGGCCACGCGCAGCCAGATTCCGCCGCGGTTTTCAAGTTCGACCTTGAGGCGGTCGAGCACCTCGCCAGCGATGATGCGGTCGGCGGCTGAATCGCGGCGGATCCAGGGAAACAGACTGCGACCGAACGCCGTGGTGAATTCGGCCAGGTCGATAAGTTCGAGCCCCTGCCGGCGGGCCTGCCGGGCCCGCGTCGAGCTTTCGCTGCTCCGCGAATCGAACAGTACAAATCGCCCGCCGCCGTGCGCTGCCAGCGGTTCGCGGTTCAACCGCGCCACAGGTACGCCGGCTTCGCGCAGCAAGTCGGCGATCGGGCGGGGAATTCCCGCCAGCATCAGGGGCAGTTGAGGAAGTTGAGCGGTTTCTGCCATCCGTGGCCTCTTGATCGTCGCCGGAAGTCGAATCGGAACAGAACCGGCGTGTGTCGCTGGCTTCGATTCGATGAGGATCCGTCAACGTATTTGTGGTGCATTGCGTCGAGGCCGTCGACCGGCCGAGCGGAACAATACGGAGAATTTGTCGGCAGGTCAATCGAGATTGATCGCCGCCGCCCACCAGGGCCGATCTGGAGTCTTAAAAAACCTTCGGCCAATTCGTGGTGGGCAAGTTGCGTGAAAGAAAATGAAAAATTGCCATTGGCTCAAATTGCGCCGTCGCCTATATTCCCGTCCCGTTGCGGGAGAACCGCTCTGCCCGCCGTGACTCGTTGCACACGCCAATTGCAGGGAGGCTATTGCGTGGACAAGATTTTAGTTGCAGGAATTGACACGGTTCTCGGGGCCAATCTGGCGGCCCTGCTGGCCAGCCGATATACCGTCGTCGGGCTGTCGTGGAGCGCACCGATCGGCATTGCCGGCTGCGAAACTGCGGTTTGCGAAGGCCAATCGACCGCGGCCGCACGCGACTGGGTTGCCGCCGAACGCCCGCAATGGATCGTGCACTGCGGCGAGGCCGCGCAGTCGTCGTGGCATGCACCCGCGCCGGCGCCCCGACCTGAAGCGGTACGCACCGCCGGGGCCTGGGCGAAGGCCGCAGCCGAGTTTGCCGCCGAATTCACGCTGGTTTCCTCTGATGCACTGTTTACCGGTCCGTGGATGTTTCACCGCGAGACCGACGCAGGGCTGAACGACGGCGCCGCCGCACGAATGATTCGTATGCTTGAAAAGGAAGTGGCCGAAGCAAACCCTGCCGCATTGATCGTGCGGACCAACGCCTTCGGCTGGTCGCCCTGCGCGGGCCGCCCCGGCTGGGTCGAAAATATCCTGACCGCCGTTCAAAACCAGGAACCGCTGGCCCTCGACTGCATGCGCCACGCGACGCCCATACTCGCGACCGACTTTGCCGAACTGCTGGAACAGGCGTATCAACGCCGCCTGCACGGAACCTGGCACCTCGCCGGTGCCGAGCGCGTCAACCCGTTTCGGTTTGCCTGCCTGCTGGCCGATGAATTTGGCTGTTCGGCCGCGTCGCTCGAGGCCGTCGAAACGGCGACTGCGGGCCGGTCGGTCAGCGCCGGCGAAACCTCGCTGCAAACCCACCGGCTGCGCAAAGCCCTCGAATCGCCTTTCCCGCTGATTCGCGAAGGATTAGGACGGTTGTACGAGCAGTTCGTCAGCGGCTACCGCGATCGGTTCAGCACTTTGGCACTGCCCGTCCCTGAGAAAGTGGCGTAGGACGCGCGATGCAGGTGCCTCTTGCCGCAAGTGCGCGCAAGCCGCCCCTGCCGCAATCAGCTCACGAAAACCGCCCGTCGAATTAGTTCATCGGGCGTTTTTTTTTTGCTCGCTGCCCACGGGCGGCCGCATCGCGTCGAGATTATGCGGTACGGGAATTGGCATTTCCAGCACCGCCGTACTCAAGACCTTGCCCTGGCTGTCGGTGCGCAACGAACGGCTGGCGCCGCCGGCAAGCACGTCGAGCACCAGAAAGTTATACGCCAGTATTCCCGGCATGGCGAAGCGTTGCACCAGGCGCGGTTTGAGTGGTAACAGGTATTGTGCCATGCGCATTTCTGTCAGGTACTGCCCCAAAAACTCGAACCCCGCCGGCGTGTAGGCGATCACCCCGATGTTGGCGTGCGAGCCCTTGTCGCCCGAGCGGGCGTGAGCGATTTCGGCCAGTCGAATCGTGGGGTTCATGGAGTAACTCCGGTGGAGGCGTGGTCGGCGGGCGCACCGGCAAGCCAGTCGCGCGCGGCGTGCACAAACACCTCAGGAACGACTCGCTCGCGGGCGATGCTTGACGGCCAGTACGCAAACACCGGGTAGGGCTTCGGCCGTGGGCCGGTATACCCCGTGACACCCGGCGGCCCCGACCCGACCAGCGGTGAAAACTCGCGCAGGAAGCGCTCAATGGTTTCGCACGCGGTGTCGTGTGCGGCGATTCGCAATACGACTTCGCGGGCGTCGCCGGTTCGCGGCCAGACGCCCGGCAGCGTATCGCCCGTGCCCAGGCATTCGACATGCGTTCGACGGGGCATCGCTCCGGCCCGCCGCAAACGGGCGAAAATCAGGTCGGCCGCCGCCCGGGCCTTGTGCTCGGCGTGGTCGCCGCACAACACGAGCGTCGCCGCGCCGAGGAATCCATCGCGCCATGCCGCCGAAACCTTGTAGCGCGGCGGAGCGGGGCCGCCGGCCGCCCCCGTAACCGCCACGCGATCGGCGCCAATCTGACTCAACTGTACCTGGGAAAAATCGGCGTCAAGATCGGGGGTCAGGTAATGGGTCGGGTCGCCGATTTCGTAAATCAACTGTTCGGCTACCGTTGGTACGGTGACAGCGCCGCCCGTTCGGGCGGGCTTGGTAATGACGACTCCGCCGTCGTCGGTCAATTCGGCAATCGGGTAGCCGACATCGGCCAGCGGCAGCGCATCAGTCCAGCCGGAAAACATGCCTCCTGAAACCTGAGCGCCGCATTCGATCAGATGCCCGGCGACAGTCGCCGCCGCCAAACGTTTGTGGTCCGTCCAATTCCAGCCGAATTCGTAAACCGCCGGACCGACAGTCAATGAGGCATCGGCCACGCGCCCGGTAATGACAACCCGCGCGCCTTGCGCCAGCGCGGTCGCGATTCCGCCGCCGCCGAGGTAGGCGTTGGCGCTGGCCAGCGGGGCGCCGAGGTCGCTCAGCGCCTGACCGGTGTCAAGATTTGCAAACATTTCGCCCGCGGCCTGATGTGCGGCGAGGTGCGGCGCCAGGTCGTCGCCCGCGACGGCAGCAATGGAAATGCCGTCAAGCCCTTGGGCCGCCAGGATTCGGGCAGCGGCTCGCGCGCAGGCAATTGGGTTCATGCCACCAGCGTTGGTCACGATTTTCAGTTGGGGTTGCACTGCCAGTACGCGGGCCAAGCGCGGCAGAATGAGTGCAAAATCACTCACATAGCCGGCCGCCGGGTCGCGGGCTTTGAGGTGCGCCAGAATCGAAAGCGTCAGTTCTGCCAGGTATTCGAGCGTGAGGTAATCGAGCGGGCTCGCTTCGGCCAGCGCCACAGGAGCGTCGAGGTTGTCGCCCCAAAACCCGGCGCCATTTCCGATCCGAATCGTCTTGCGAGCCATGCTGTGCGCAACTTCTCTGACAGTGGGTAAGATCGCCGACGAACGACGCGGCCGGAGTTCCTGCGCGGTGCGCGACGGCTGATGCCGATGTACCGAATTATATACGCGGCACGCCGAATTACATCTCCCGGCAACCACCGGGACGTGGCCAGAACCCCTCGGCGCTGTCCTGCCGCGTGAATCCACCCTCGGCGCTCTGAGCGCTGGCCGCGCCCTTTCAATCGCCGCCTGGTTCTTCCCAGATCGTGTGGTATGCGCCGATCGACGTCAGGTAATCGAGGAGTCGCTGGTAGAATTCGTGGGCGGCAATCGTGGCGCTGTCGCCGATGATCAGCAGTTTTCGGCGGGCGCGGGTCAGGGCGACATTCATCCGCCGCACGTCGGCCAGAAAGCCAATTTCGCCCTCAGCATTTGATCGCACGAGCGTCAGTACGACCGCCTCCTTTTCACGCCCCTGAAAGCCATCGACTGTGTCGATTTCGAGACCAGCGGGCAGCAGATCTCTCAACAACCGCACCTGGGCAGCGTAGGGCGCGATCACCGCGATCTTACTGGTTTCGACGCCCACGTCGAGCAGAGCCTGAACCTGGGTGGCGACCCAGCGGGCCTCGGCGGGGTTGAACCGGCTGGTGCCGTCGGGTTCGACTTCTTCATCGAAACCGGCACCGGCGGTGTCGACAAACCGCACCGCCGTTTCGGTCAGCTCGATGCGTTCGACTTGCGGCAGGTCGCACAGCCGATGTTCGGCGACAGTGGGCGCTGCCGTCAGCTCGCCGTCATAGAACTCATTGGACGAAAACTGCATGATCTCGTGGTGCATGCGGTATTGCACGGTCAGGCGGCGCGCGATGGCGGCGGCATCTTTCTGCATCAATCGCTCGAGCAGGCTGACCCCCAGCCCCCGGCGGGCCGCTTCGGGCGACACGATTGTGGGGGACAATTGGCAATGATCGCCGGCCAGCACAACCCGCCGGGATCGCAACAGGGGAATCCAGCATTCGGGCTCAGTCGCCTGGCATGCTTCGTCGATCACGACGAGATCAAACTCGCGGCGCCCCAAAATCTCGCTGTCCAGTGCGGTGGTCGTGGCGCACAGCACGTCAGCCGTATCGAGCAGATTGTCAACGACCTGGGCTTCCCAGCGTCGGGCGTCGGCCAGGAGCGCCTGGGCTTCGTCGCGCATTT
>JAJXXL010000220.1 GCA_021781115.1 Planctomycetota bacterium | reverse complement strand
AATGCTCGCAGAAGACAAGGCCAGTGCGACAACGCTGGCCGTGCGGCTGCACGGCGCCGAGCAGCGCATTCTTTGCGGGCGCGGCACGTGGGTCAAGGGGCGTGCCGCGTGGGGTGCGCTGACCGACCAACCCATGGCCGCCAGCGGTGCCTGGACTGCCGCCGACACGTTCACGGCGAGAATCTGCTTTTATGAAACCCCGTTCGTCATCACCGCCCGTTTCAAGTTTTCGGGCGACGAAGTGCGGTGCCAATCGGAGTCAAACGTCGGCTTTGGCCCGACCCGCGGGGCCGAACTGGTCGGCAAGGCCGAGTGATGGCCAATGGCGAATAAGCCCGTGCGCGCCGCCGTGCTGCGGGCGCGACCGGTTCGGGGTGAACGGCACCAATCGGCACAAGTTTCGGCAATCAGCCAACGGCGCTTGCTTCGCGCAGCCGGCGGGCCTGCGCGGCTGACGTATCGAGATTGAGCGTGATTTTCACGCTCCATTTGCCGTCAGGGGGGGCGGTAAATTCCCAGTGCGGAATCACGGCGCAGCTCTGATGCACTGCTTCAAAGCCGCCTTCCGACTGGCTGATCGTCTGAATGGGAAATGCCCAAAAACCCCCCGGTTGTGACAGTTCCAACCCCACGTCCAGGCCGAGCCATTCATCGACGAGCCCCACGCGATCGGCGGCGGAAAGGTCTTGCACCGTTTCCAACTGCCCCAATTGCCGGCCCGCCGCATCGTAAAAGTATCGGTCGGCCGCGCCGGCCGCCATGCCGGCAAAATTGAACTCGACGGCGAAATGCAGGGGCACGTTCAGCGGCAGGTTTTCCAACTCGTAGAGAAACTCGAGGTTGCCGCCGTTTTCACGATCGAAGTCAGCGGTTTTCGTGAGCTGAATCAGATAGGGGCCAACTCGGCCATTACGCGTCATTTTCGCCTGCACGTGCAGCGGCGAGCGACGAATCAGCGAGTCGTAAACCCCGGTCACGAAGTCGCCCAGCTCACCTTCGCCGCGTTGAAAGCGTTCGAGTGACAACCCCGGTTGCAGGAAATGATCGACGCAGCTCTTCCTGGGCCAGGCATCGTATTGCAGCTTCTTGTGCAGGTCGGGCTGCTTGAATGCCACGAGGTCATGAATGCTGACAGCCTGACCGCCCTGCGAGTCGTGCTGGTGTTCGCCGGCCTGGCGAACCTTGTCGTGGTATACTTCGGGGCGGCGGTTCAGCGTGGCCAGCAGGTTGTGCCGGATTGTGCGAATATCGAGCTCGTACAAATGCCCCCCGCGGCTCGGCGCGAAGTAAGCCGCCAGCCGGTCGCTGGCGATGCGAATTTCCTTGCGGGCGTCGAGGTTAAAGTCGCCCGCGTCGATGCGTACCCAGGGGCTCGTCTGGCCGGCCGCCTGTTCAAGCAGTGAGTCGGCGGCGATCAGGTGGTGGTAGACCGCGTTTCGCAAATGGGGCAGGTACAGCCCGCCGAACGCGCCATGCCAATAGCTGCAATTGCACTGGGCGCGATACAGCTCGATGCGGGCTGCCGAGATCAGATCGGCATGTTCGGTACCCGCCGTACTGCCGACCAGCTCCTGGAGTTTGCGGCTGACTTCGAGCATCCGCACGTACATCTCATTGCTTTCAGGGTATTTGACCCGGAAATTCCGCCAGAAGCCGCCGCGCATGAACCGTTGCAGGGCCGGCCAATCGGGGTCGTGCTCATGATTGTGCGCCAGCCGGAAGTACTCGGTTTGCCGTTCTGGCGGCAGGGCCCACTCGGTCATTTCGCGGTAGCTGGCGTCGGGCAGGTAAATACCGCCCTTGGGGGGCACATTGGCCACGACCTCCTGCATCGTCGAAACCTTAAGCCAGTCGGCGTTGTGCCGCAACGCATCGAAAAACCTGTAAATCCAGCCGTTCTGGTACACGTGCTGCCTCGTACCCGGCCAGGTGCCGAACTTTTCACCGTCGTCACCAAACGTGACCACGGCATTCGGGTGCTGATCGGCAATCTGTCGCAGGTAGTCGATCGTTTCGTGCGGTTCGGCAAATGGAATCGTGTACCGCAATCGTTCGCTGCCTGGAAAAATCTTGAGCAGCCGGCCTTCGTCTTCGGTCGTGTAATAGCCGTGCAGGTCGTCGGCGTTCAGGCCGGCGTTGCGGAAGTGAAAATCATCGAGAATCGTGTATTCAATTCCTGCCTGGGTGATGTCGCCAGCAAAGCCCTGCTCCCAAACCCGTTCAGGAACCCACATGCCGCTGACATGGGCCCCGAAAAGTTGTTCGAGGTAGCGGGTGTATGCCGTGATCTGCCCGACGCGGTCGTGCCGTGGGATACCCGCGAGAATTGGTTCGTAAAACGGCCCCCCGATAATCTCAATCTGCCCGCGATCAGTCAGCATCCGCACGCGATCGACGTACTCGGGGTGCTTGTCGGCAATCCATTCGAGCAGGCTGCCCGAAGTGTGCAGGCACACCGGAATTTCGGGGTATTTCTCAAGCACATCGAGAAACGGGGCGTAACTGTCCTGGTAGGCGGCCTCAAAAACACCGTCGAAGTTTCCGATCGGCTGATGGTCGTGCAGGGCAAGCACAAGACGAATGCGGCATGTCATGGACAGCGTCCTTTCCTCCAGATGGCCTGTAGACTAAGCACCGTTCGGAGCCGTTCCACTCCGAATCGCAGGTTTATTCCTACCCGCTTGTTGTACACGACGCGCACCGCATGGGCCGATCGGAGCGCAAATCGCGCCGTTCGCCGACCATCGCAACACACCAATCCGCCCGGAGCCTGGCGCCCCTGTGGCGAATAATCTCATTCGGCTGGCGCAGCCGCAAGCACAATTCTGCTGTTCGCGCCAGAGATTCTTGAATTATTTTCATCGCGAGCGCACACCCGGCAATCAGCGCAACGTCGCCAGGATGGCCCACCACCTCACCGCGACGCAGCCGGGTGGGCGACGAGGATGAGGGTTGAATCTCGACATCACCCAGTCCGTCTGAGGCGGCATAAACATCAGACCCAACCGGAATTTCGTAATCGGCACATCTTCCGCCCAGTGGGGTGGAAAAGCATCAGTCAAGTCGCAGGCTGTTGCGCGGCCACAACCCGCGTCGCCGTCAATACGCCTGGCGGGGAGACAAATCGACGTCGATCTCGCCCAGGAAGGCCGCCGCCTTTTCGGGCAGCACCGGGTTGATGTAAAACCCGCTGCCCCATTCGAAGCCGGCGATGCGCGTGAGGCGGGGGATGATTTCCAGGTGCCAGTGGTAATGCGGAATTTCCTTGGTGTCGAACGGCGCGGTATGGATGATGTAATTGTACGGAGGAGTGTCAAGGGCCAGTTCGAGTTTCGAGAGTATGGTTTTGAGCACCACGCCCATTTCCTCGACGCCCTGCCGCGGGATGTTTTCATAATGGCTGGAATGTTGTTTGGGCAGAACCCAGGTTTCAAACGGAAACCGGCTGGCGAACGGGCAAAACACCACGAAGCTGGGGGTGTCGAGCACGACCCGGCTGCCGGTGGCCAGTTCCTGCTGGATCATGTCGCAATAAATGCAGCGCCCGCGGTAGTTGTAAAACTCCAGCGAGCCGGTCATTTCCTCCCACACGGAAATCGGCACGACGGGCGTGACAATGAGCTGCGAGTGGCTGTGTTCGAGCGACGCGCCGGCCAAGGCGCCGACGTTCTTGAAAATCAGCCCATGCACCAGCCGCGGGTCGCGCTTCAGGTCGACGAGCCGGTCGCGATAGACCCACAGCACTTCGCGAATGTTCTCGACCGACAACCGCGACATGCTGTATTCATGGTGCGGGCATTCGATGATGACCTCATGCGCGCCGACCCCGTTCATCAGGTCGTAAATGCCGTCGCCTCGCTTGTCGAGCGCCCCTTCGACCTGCAGCGCCGGAAACTTGTTCGGCACCACGCGCACCCGCCAGCCGCGGTTATTAACCCCGGAATGCGGTTCGCGGTAGGCCATGATCTCGGGCGGGGTCTTGTCTTCGTTGGTCTCGCAAAACGGGCAGAACCCGCCGAGCTGAACGTTGTCATCCCGCCGGAAATCCTGCGGACGCTTGGCGCGGTCGGTGGCGATGATGACCCATCGGCCAACGATCGGGTCTTTTCGCAAGTCGGGCATGGTGCTGGTTTCCGCAATGTCGTTTGAGGCTGAGGCACAGGAATTGAGGGCGAAGCAACGTCATCGTACGCCCGTTGGGGCGGCGGGCGGGCCCCACGACGGAGTGCGCCGCCTCGGGGGGCTGGGTCAGGCCTGCCACATGATCAACTCGTAATCGGCGCCGGGCACGCGCAGTTCCAATGCCCCCTCGCGTGGGGCGCGGTCGACGCTTTGCCCGTCGGAAAGCACTTCCAGAAACATGTGCACGGGGTCTTCGGGCGCAAGCCCCAGTTCGGTGAAGGGAATCGTCATTTCAAAGATCAGGTCGGCGGCTGTGCACACCGCGGTGTGGGCCACACGTTCGCCCCCGCGATACACGACTGCCTCGGCCGTCGCGTGGCCCGGCTGGGCAATGCGAACTTCGTAACCGGCCGGTTCCTGAAAAATGAGCCGCAATTCGCTGACCTGCGCCAGGTCGTCCTTCGCGGCGTGGGCCGTGTCAATGCGCAGCATGAGCCGCTCGAGATCGAACCCAAAGTACACCTCGCGAATTACGCCTTCGGTCACGAGCGTCATCGTGCCGCGTTCGCTGCCGGCAATGTAGTGCCCGGCGTTGATCCATTCAAAATAGGTGCGGCGGCCGTCGACCTTGACGTTCAAGAACCCCTTGGGGTCGGTATGAATCACCTTGCGCTGCAATCGGGCGATCGGCCGGTTGAGCACGCTGGGCGGTTGCGACCCGAGCAGTGTGTACACGTTTTGCAGATGCTTGCGGAACAACTGGTCGAACAGTTCGTCCTGGGCCGAAGAGTGGTCGTCGCCAAACCACCAGTACCAGTCGCTGCCCTCGGCAATGTAAATTTCGTCCCACGCGCGGGCGAGCGCCGTTCCTGAGGCGTTACCCTGGGCTTGCACCTGCAACAGGTGCAGGCGGGCCTGGTGCAGCAGATCCCATGCGGTGTTGTCTTCATGGTGCCCGATCCAGATCGCGAAATTGTGCGAGATCCAGCTCCCGGCAAACAGCCGCCCGATGCGGTCGGTCGCGGGGTGTTCGCGAACGTAATCGCGAATGCGGCACGGTCGAATCGCCGGGTGTTTTGCTACGGTCTGATACAGCGTTCGCAGAAACTCGACACCGCCGTCGGGGTAGTATTCCCAGCAGTTTTCGCCATCAAGAATGACCGGCACGAGCGCCGGGCGGCCGCCATTGTTGGCTTCGACGGCGCGACCGATCGCTTCGACGCGGCCCAGCATGTCGCCGGCGGCCCGTTTCGGGTCGCTGCGCTGGTAATGAAAGCCGATCAGGTCGCTGAGCCCGTGGTCGCGAAACACGACCTGCAATTGATGTCCCTGCTCTTCGACGCGCCACGGGCGGTACAGCATTTCAGGGTGCCGCATGTAACCCTGCGAATCACGCGAGATCCAGCCGTTGGTCGAGCGAGCCAGAATTTCCTCGTCGGTGGCGATCCATTCAATGCCGCCCTGGGCAATGACGGGGATCACCTCCTGGGCCACCGAGCCTTCTGACGGCCACATGCCGACCGGGGCTGAACCGAATAGTTCCTTGTGGAGCGCCACCGCGCGCTCGACATGCACGCGTGCATCGTTGGGGTACGAATCGAGAAACTTCGGCAGGTCGCACTCAGGCATCGCCTGCCGCGCCGAACGCTTGTCCCACAGCAGCGGCATGATCGGGTGGTAAAAGGGGGTCGTGGTGAGTTCGATCTGCCCGCTCGCGGCCAGTTCGCGGTGCAGGGGAATAATCTCACGCAGAATCTGCAACTGTTTGTCGAGCAGCCGGTGCTTTTCGGCTTCGGTCCAGAAGCGGCCTTTGTTGCGCAGCTCGCGGAGCTCGGCGTCTTGTTCGAACGCCAGCGGGTGAATCCAGGTCAGGTTGTTCCAGACCTGCAAATCACGCAGGTCGCGGGCCGTGAACCGGGCCAGTGCCCTTTCGACCGGGTCGCGACCCAGCCCGCGCTTCATGTACAACTCGTGGTACCGCGGGAACGGGCGAATCATGTGATCGACGCTCGCCATGAAGAACTGGTCGAGCAGGTAGTGCGCATCGCCTTCCGTCAGGCTTTCGGCTGACGCCCGCGACACATCGAGGTGCCGGTCGCTGCCCCCCCGATCTGTGTAACGCAGGATCTGAGCCAGCAGGCTCGGCACAAGGTTAATCGTGCAGCGGAACTCGGGCACCTCTTTGAGGTGCAGTGCCATGCCGTAATAGTCTTTGGTTCCGTGCAACCGCACCCAGGGCATGAGCGTTTCGCCGCTCACATCGTCGGGGTAATACGGTTGATGCTGATGCCAAAACAGGGCCAGTGAAATCGGTTGCATGCGATTTTCAGATAAAAGCCGCCCGTCGCCGGTGGTTTGCGCAACTGCCGCAGCGGGTTGATCAGGGAAGTTTCTGGCCGACAGCGACAGCTCGTCCATCGGAACCTGCAAAATCCGATTGCGACGAGACTTCGCATCGGTGCTCATCCTGAATTATCGTCAAAGTCGGCAACCGCCTTGACTATATCGGGACCGGCACGTTCCGAAAAGTCGCCGCAAAACGTCGCATCGGCCCCAGCTTCTCTGGTATGCCCTGCCATGCGCTTCAAACAACAAGCGTTCTTCAGACATAAGTCATTATGAATAAATGAGTTATCGACATATCAAGGCACCTGTCGGGGTTGCTGGCCCCAGGGCAGCGGCATGGTCGGCGTGCGGCGGTGCAGATCTTTTCGCACGTCTTTGGGTCGGGGGTGAAAATAGTTTACGAATCGGCAGAGTTGCAGGACCGCTTCCTTGTAGACCCGCTCGCCCTTGTCTTTCGTCGCCAGTTCGGCGTCGCCCAGAACGCCGGTTTCTGAGTAGCTGCTCGTCCAGGAGACTGCCGTCGCCGGCCCCGCGCCGAACAGATCGACCCAGTTGAACGGATTCTCCTCATTGTTGAACGAAATGGTTCCACTTTGGATCTTGTCGCGGCGCACGTCGGCTTCGTCGAGATACAAGTACAGTGACGTTTCAAGTTCGCAGGCGTGCGAGCAGCCGCCGGGAAACCGGCTTTCGCGCCAATTCGGTAGAAAAGTCTTGTCGACGGTCAACAGGTTCCACCAGGCGATGACGACGCATTCGGCGTCAGTTTCGAGGTTTGCGCGGCGGGCGGCCAGATCGAGGTTGGGCATATTTGAACCGTGCCCGTTGAGCAGAATGATCTTCTTAAAACCATGATAAGCCAGCGATCGCGCGACATCGAGCACCTGTTCGATGAACGTCGTGTAGTGCGTGTTGATTGTACCGGGAAAATCCATGACGTGCCCGGTGTAGCCATACGCAAGAATTGGCAAAACCAGAATCTTGTCGGGCAACGACAGGCCCGCACCTTGAGCAATGCCGCCGGGGCAGACAAGGTCGACGTCCAATGGCAGGTGATGCCCATGCTGCTCGACCGCCCCGCAAGGAACGATGCACACCTTGCCCAGATCGACGGCGTCGTTGATTTCTGGCCAGGTCAGCTTTTCATAGCGGTACTCGGTCGCTGCTCGCGTGGTCATGTGGGGTAATCCTGTGGTTGGTCGCGTTTCGAATTCGGGGCTTTGTCCAGGCGCACCAGTGCGCGCCGTCAGCTCACGGAAAGCGTACCCGGCCCCGGCATCAGCGAAAAGCCCGTGCCTGCGGCTCGATCAAATCGCGGTAGGGATGGCCCTTACGGGCCACCCCCCGCACAGATCCGTACGTGCGGAACTACCGCATACGGCTCCTACCTTGGATGCTGACGATCAAACCGCACGC
>JAJXXL010000584.1 GCA_021781115.1 Planctomycetota bacterium | reverse complement strand
CCGAACGCCGCAAGCGGCTGGCCAGTTTGTCGTGGTTCATGCGGTGCCTGTGCGAACCGATCGCCCGCCGGGCGAATCGTGAAGACGAATGCACCGGCCGATTCTGGGAAGGCCGGTTTCGCTCACAAGCCTTACTTGACGACGCGGCAATCCTGGCGTGCAGCGTGTATGTCGATTTGAACCCGGTGCGGGCAGGCGTGGCGAAAACGCCTGAAGAATCGGAATATACTTCAGCCCGCGATCGGATCGAATCGTGGCAATTGCGCCAGCACGGTGTGAAGCCGACCGGCGGCAAGCGGCTGGTTGATCGTCGCCCGTCGAATCGTAAATCGGCCGGCAAACTGACGCCTACGGCAGCACTTGCAGGCGAAGCCCCCGATGGTTGGCTGTGTGAATTGACACTCAATGACGGGCCGTCGATTCGTGCCAGCGACATCGGTACGTCACCGCACGCCGAACCGCTGCCTGCACAGCCGCGGCAGATTAACACACCGCGGCGAACGGGTTCGACGCCACCCCACAGATCGAACCCCGGCAGTCAGTCAGCGACGCATCCCGGCGAAACGGCTGCCACCATCGGCCGCCGGGCATCAAACAAAGGCTTTCTGCCGCTGCGGATTGACGAATACCTGAAGCTCCTCGACTGGACGGGGCGTTCCGTGCGCAGCGACAAGCGGGGGGCCATTCCCAGCGAATTGGCGCCCATTCTCGAACGCTTGCAGGTCAATGGCGACAACTGGGTCGAAACGGTGCGCAACTTCGGCGTCTGGTTCAAGCGGGCCGCCGGCCGGGCGGTTTCGCTGGCCGACGCGGCGGCGGGCAATGGTCGGCAGTGGTTTCAGGGCCTGGCGCACGCGCAGTCGGCGTTTACCTGACGCGGGTGTGTCGCGGGGCGTTGGGCAATTTCAAGTGCCGGCCGGTATGCCAAGGGCGTGAAACGGGCATCATTGGGGACGATGCGTCGGTTGTCGCTGAATGCGGGCAGATTACGGGCATTTTTCTGGTTTTCGCAAGTTCCATGCGACCATCGCCCATCGATCGTTTTCGCGTTCTTAACTCTGGGTGTCTGATTATGTTTTGGGGATAATGGTGAGCGGGACGACAATGTATTATGCTGGAGTTCAAGAGCCACGGGAGGAATTCCAGCCGACAATGTTGGTGGTGGCTCAACGAGTCCAATTTCCCACCCGAACTGTCGGGCGGTTGCATCATGCCTGAAGAAATAGCTCAGCGATCCTTTACCACGCAAGCGCCGACTGGTTTCCCGGCGGTTCGCATGCGCCGGCTAAGGCGCCACGCTGCGTTACGCGATCTGGTTCGTGAAACCGAACTCAATGTGCGCGACCTGATCTTGCCGTTGTTCGCCCGGCACGGCAAAGACACTGTCATCCCGATCCGTTCGCTGCCAGGCCATTCACAATGGAGCGTCGACCGCCTGATCGACGAAGCCCTGGCCGCCTCGGCACTGGGAATTCCGGCAGTGATTCTGTTCGGAATTCCAGACGTCAAGGATCCCGTGGGCGAAACTGCCTGCCGTGACGACGGCGTCGTTCAGCAGGCGGTGCGGGCGATTAAACAGGCCGTACCGGGCCTGCTGGTCATGACTGACCTGTGTTTCTGTGAGTATACCGACCACGGGCATTGTGGGGTCATTCACGAAGTCGGCGGCGTGAGTGACGTCGACAACGACGCGACGCTTCCTTGGCTTGCACGCCAGGCGGTCAGCCATGCCCGCGCCGGAGCCGACATCGTGGCGCCCAGCGGCATGATCGATGGGATGGTTGCCGTGATTCGCGCCGGGCTTGACGCGGCAGGCTACGCACAAACACCGGTGCTGAGTTACGCGGCCAAGTTTGCATCGGGATTTTACGGACCGTTTCGCGAAGCGGCTGACAGCACGCCGCAGTTCGGAGATCGCCGCACCTATCAAATGGATCCGGCCAACGCCGGCGAAGCGCTGCGTGAAACCGCTCTCGACTTGGCCGAAGGCGCCGACATGCTCATGGTCAAACCGGCGCTCGCGTATCTCGACGTGATCCATCGGGTCAAGCAGGCGCACCCCGGTGTGCCGCTGGCTGCGTACAATGTCAGCGGCGAGTATGCCATGTTAAAGGCGGCGGCAGCGAACGGCTGGATCGACGAAAAACGGCTCACACTCGAAATTCTGACGTCGATCAAGCGTGCGGGGGCCGACATGATCATCACCTACTCGGCGAAAGATGCGGCGGCATGGCTGCGGGGTGCGGGCAACTGACGGCGAACGTCGAGCGCCGGTCGAACGCGCTGGCGGCAGGGTGGCAAAGCAAAAAATCAAACTCGGCGCGGCAGCGGCCTACTGTCGGTGGCGCCGGGGCGACCTGGCACCTGAATTCGTCCGTCGAAACGGCAGTGCGTGGACGGCATGGCTGGGGGCGACTTCAGAAGGTTGATGCGAGGAAATATGAAGGATTTGCCTTTTTTTAGTCTTTCTGATTCCTGGCCAGTCAAAGTATTGACTCAAAACCGCCGGGCCTTTAAGGTAACAAACGTCTGCTGAGGATCGCCCCGATTGACGGATGCGATTTTCAGGCCCCCAATGGGCCGCGCGGGCAAATTCTCCCCGCTGGTGTAACGGTAGCACGAATGACTCTGGATCATTCAGTCCACGTTCGAATCGTGGGTGGGGAAATTTTTGATTTGGGCCGGGGGGCCGCAAGGCTTCAATTCATGGGCTGAGGGGCGCGTTTGGGCTTTCGGCGGCGGGACGCAGGGCGAAGGCCACCGCGGAACGCAGGTAGTCAGTGACGATCCCCTTGGGGCTGACGTGCAGGAGTAGCATCGACGGAACCTCGCGGCGCGGGAGGCATTTGCCGGTTCCGCACGTACAGGCCGAGAAATGCAAGCACGACGAGATTCGGAAACAGCAGCGGCGCCAGGATCGGCGCGCCAAAAACGATGTTGTCAAACAATGTGGGCGCGGGGCCGGCCAGATCTGCGACCACGTGAAAATAGAACCCAAGCAGTCCAACCGCAGCTTGCAGCAGAAGCAGGATTGCGCACACAGCTAGAAATGGCCGCCCAACCTCGGCTACGAGCGGGGCCGTCAAGAATCCGACGGCCAGAGCACTGCTGACAACGGGAATCCATTCTGTCCAATGGAAAAAGCCGTTCTGGGCGTGATCGGTCACGCTGAACACGAAATTTCCGGCAAACCCGATCAGCGCAAGAAGCAAGACCCAGCCGGGCCATTCTTCTGACCAATGATCGACCATTCGATTCATGACCAGGAGCAAACCGATGCCGGTATACGCCAACGGGGCCGCGAACGGCGCAGCGTAAACCAGGCTGTCAAGCGTGCGTTCCTGGAAAAAGCGACTGTCGAGATGCAGGATCAGCCCCACGACACCGATCGAGATCGATGCCCAACCCAATCCGCCGCCCAGCCAGCGCCACAGCCCCACCCGCGCGCGAAACTCCAGCGCCACGATTGCGACGAACAAGAGACCAGGGGCGATGATTGAAAACACAAGCGGCACGTACTCAGTCCATTCGCGGAAGGAGTTCGTACTGTGCGCCAGAAAAATGTCGGGGGCCAAGCCCAGCAGGTTGACCAGTGCAAACAGTTCCAGCCACAAGCGGTGATTCACCGGCACGTCAGGGCGTTTTGCCATGATTGCGTCGCAACTCCTCGGCGAGGCTCTTGATCTCGACGGCGTGCTTGAGAATCGGGTAATTGCCATGCCATTGCACGAAGTCGGCACCGCCCATGAAGGCGCCGTGTTTGGCAGTGCGGCCGTAATAATGCCACAAGTCGAAATACTCAAAATCGATCGGCTTCTCGAACGGCTTGCCGAGCAAGTTATCTCGCCGCAATTCGTCCATGATCGATCGCGCGGCGACAACTTTGCTGTTCGTGCTGGCAACGACCGCATCAGCCTCGGCATAGACGCGGTCGATGAGTGGCTGAGTATGGCAGTTGCTGCAGACTTCTTGCATGGCCGCGCGGGCGCGGGCGTGGTTGGGCCGCGGCTCAGTGACCTCTGCGAACAGGTTGTACGACAATCGCTCAGAAGGGTCGTGCGTCACGGCCAAGCCGTTGAGCCCGCTCATGTGGCACGTGGCACATGTGGGTACGAACATGTCGCGCGTCGTCAACTTTTCGGGGTGGGCCGCCAGATTGAGCTGACGGCGTTGAGCGCTAAACATCACGCCGTGTTTGCTTTCGGCGTAAATCTCCAATTGCGAATGATCAGGCCCCATATGGCATTGGCCGCAGGTCGAAGGCAGCCGGGCGAGTTCGACGCTGGCGGTGTGCCTCGAGTGGCATGCCGAGCAACTACCGATCGTGCCGTCGACATTCGGCTGGCCGATACTGTGGCAACTCACACAGCCGCTTTGAGTCGCTGATTTTCCTTCGAGCTTCGCCAGGGGGTGGGGCGGGCGCTTGACCGAATGGGGGTGAAACTGCTCGCTGAAGGCGACCTGCTCGGTCGAAAAAGGTTCGTCGCCAGCAACGGCGGCCCACGCTGGCGCCGCGTGGCGACTGCGCAGAAACTGCTGGTAAACCGACTCGTGACACGCCCGACAATTTGCGGCCGTAACCCTGGTCGTGATTTCAAAATCGTGATGTGACCGGCCCTGTTGCCCCTGGACCACGCGATGGCAGTCGAGACAGTTGACATGCCGTTGCGCGTGCACACTCAGTTCATATTCGTGCACGATCGAAAACTGTTGATTTGAATGGCACTCGGCACATTTTCCTGATGCCCGCACCAATGCGGCGCTGGGCTGGTCGACGACCGCAGCCGGGCGACGAGAACTGACGGCGAATGCCGCAACGATGAGTGCCCCGGCGATCGTCAACGCCACAAACACGGGACGAAAATTCATCGTTTCCTCCTTCAACCATGGCAGATCTGTGCCGACAGGGAGCCCCTCTATCGCGAGGGCATGCCGACCGTCATGGTTATAGCGGATGGAGCAACAGTCGATAAGCTTGCCGATAAATGTCGCGCGCCAATTTAGCGTACATTCCGCAAGAATTTGCTCAAACCAACGGCACGGCCGGCAATGGCGGACGGTGATCGAACTGATTCTGGAATTGGACCGACATGCGGCTAAAACAGACCGTAGGATTTTTTGAAGATGTCGGCCAGAGCTTATGAATCAGGAGCGCCTTCACGGCAACGGATTTACCCCAATGGCATTGTGAGTCGGCCGGTTGTGACTCAGTGGGTCGATTTCGCGCACGGGATCATCTGACGGGAAGCTGACGGGCGCGCGTCGCCATGGGGCAGGCCCCGCGCGTGCATCCTGAAAGCTGACGGGCGGAGCTAAAATGGGCGGCGAAAGCCGAACACCAAATTCTCAGGCCGCGCGCCGCGTTGAACCGCACCCCGCGTGGAGAGCGCATGCGCACACAGACCGGACCTGTTTCCGCAACCGGCAAACCTGGTGGCGTGGCAACGGTACCTGCTCCGAGCAGCCGGCGCTCGGGAGCCGGCATTGTCGAGTGCTGCGGCGCCGTTTTGCATGCCGGGCGGTGCATCACCCGTCCGTGCGGACCGATGAGCCCGATAGCGGCCGACAGCACTGGATTGCCCCAGGGCGCCAGTGTATGCTAGCGCCTGCTTGCGGCCCGCCCTGTGACCGTCTCCCGCCTGGAAAATTACGCCGGAACGATATGGATTTCGATCTGCTTGCGGTTCTGAAGATCATTCTGATCGATATTGTGCTGTCGGGAGACAACGCGGTTGTCATTGCCATGGCGGCCCATAAGTTGCCCGAACACCAGCGCAAGCGGGCAATCTGGTGGGGAGGCGGGGCGGCGATCGGATTGCGGATCATCTTCACGATGATCATGGCCTTCCTGCTGATGGTGCCCACACTGCGGCTGATCGGCGGGGTGGTGCTCGCCTGGATCGCCTGCAAACTTTTGTGGGACGAAGACGAACACGCCGTTACCCCCGGCAACGCCGATAAAAGCGCGCTGGCCGCAATTCGCATGATCATTGTCGCCGATTTTGTGATGAGCCTCGACAATATGCTGGCGGTGGCCGGGGCGGCACACGGCAACGCGGTCATTCTGCTGTTTGGGCTGGTGGTGTCAATTGGCATCATCATGACGTGCAGTTCGTACATCGCGAGGTTGATGAATCGCTTCAACTGGATCGTGTACCTCGGAGCGGGAATTCTCGCCCTGACCGCCGGAGAAATGATGCTTGGCGACCGCGAAGTTGCCGGGTACTTCGTTCGTAGCCAGCACCTCAGCCTGACGTCGCGGTGGGAAGACGAATGGCTCATCAGCCGTAAACCGATCGCCGACTGGGTTGTCGGCCATGAGCTTTCGCCCGAACTGCGCGAGCTGGTCGTCTTCAAACCCGCCCTCGGCAGCACAGGCGGACGCCTGACATTTATCGGTGTCATGACAGCCCAACACCGCGATGAGCTCAAGCAACATGTTCGCAGCGAAGAAGACCGTAACACCATCGACGAGATGTACGAGGGTGCGTGCGAGCAGTCATTGCCCGCATGGGTGCCCGAAACATGGCACTCCACGGTTCGGTTGTGGTTTCAAAAGAAATGGCCCGCCGCCGACTGGAAAAATATCGAACATCGCCGTTACCACGCCGTTTCGTGGGTGTTTTATGCGCTGGTCGTCGCGGCCTGCCTGACTTCGCCCCAATGGTGGCCGCGGCGGCACTCCACCCCACCCGAACTGCCCCCCCCAATCGCCTGAACCGCGAATTCGCAGTGCCTGCGGCGACTGCGAAATTCAGCGAGTCGGTCCGCTGTCATTCGATTTCGCGGTTTGCGGCGGCGTTTGCGAGCCCGACAGCGTGCGGCGGCCAAGCAGCAAAACGTCATGCCTGCGGCGGAGAAACATCCGCTTGCGACGCAATACATGAACATCCGCGGGAAGGACCGGGCGGAGCGCCTCGAAATCGTCACTGCGAGTGATGACGTAACCTTGGGGACTGGCATTCAGAAACTGCCCGACCGCTTCGAACGTTGCCAGATCTGGCACCGGCTGGCGGGCGTAAAACACGAGACTGGGCTGAAAATAATCGAACGCGGCGATTTGGGCCGATTCGGAGTTGAACTGCCTGACGACGTTCACAAACTCGCGGCTGATCTGATGGCGATCGACCTGCAATGAAACGACTCCGAACAACAGGGCGGCAAAAGCGACGGCGGATCCGGCAAAGGTTTTGACCGCCAGAACGCGGCGGCCTTGCGCGGCAAATCGCCATGCGAGAAGGTTCCCTGCGAGCGGCACAAGCCCTGCAATGCCGATTTTCCATTCGCCGGGCAGCAGGAAGCTGGCGACAATGGGCGTGGCAACGCAAAACAGGCCGCCCGCCCCAGCGCCTAAGGCAAACGTCGCCCGCAATGCATGTCGACCAACCGGCCCAGGCTGACTCAACCAGCCGTCGACAAATCGGCCGGCGAGCACCGCCAATGCCGGGTAGCAGGGCAGCACATAGCTGGGCAGCTTCGTGCGGGCCAGTGAAAAGAAAACAATGTAGGAGCCGGCCCAGCAAAGAAGAAACAAATCACCCCAATGTTTTGCGGGGTCGATTTTTGCCCTCTCGAAGGCTTCAAAAATAGCTCGCGGCAAAAACAGCGACCAGGGAAACATGCCCGCCAGAATGGCAACCAGGTAATAAAACGGCGGGCCACCGTGGCCTTCCATGGCATTCAAAAACCGGCCGACGTTGTGTGTCCCCAGGAAACCCAGCACCCAGCTTCCGTTGGTCTTGACCGCCACGGCAATGTACCACGGCAGGGCAACGGCCCCCACGACGGCCACGGCCAGGAACGGACGTATGGCCCAAACCGACCGGCCTACGCGAACAGGATTCATGGCCGCGACGCCCCAACGCCACGTTCGCCGCCAGCGCGTCACTTTCAGATCAGCATCAATTGACGCCGATCGCTGGCTGGACCAGGAAAAATGGAGAAAGAGG
>JAJXXL010000581.1 GCA_021781115.1 Planctomycetota bacterium | reverse complement strand
AGTCGTCCGCGACGCGTCAACCCGTGGGTCAGCCTGTGGAATCGGCTGGCCGGCCGCTTGACGATTGCCGCACCGCCGCGCCGCCGCTCGTCCCGCCGCGCCGCCGGGCGGTTTGAACACCTTGAGCCGCGCACGCTTTTGGCAGGAACGCCGGTCTCGACGACGCCGCCCGCGCCGGAAATTCCGCTGAACCCGACGACTTGGACACCGATCGGCCCCACGATCGCGAACCCCACGTTTGGCGCGGTCTCGGGAACCGTTCTTTCGATCGCTCCCGATCCAACCAACGCCAACGTCTCCTATATTGGCACCGATGGCGGTGGCGTGTGGAAGACCGTCAACGGCGGCGCCTCGTGGACGCCACTCACCGATAATCTCGCCAACATCAAAGACGCCGCCGGAAACGCGGTTTCGAACTTCAATACGTCGCTGGTGATTGGCGCATTAGCCGTATCGCCAACCAACCCCAACATCATTGTTGCCGGCACCGGCAACGCCAACGATGTGTATCCAGTCAATTCAGCGATCAATTGGTATACAATTTCAACAAGTACTTACTATCCCCAAGGAACGGCATTTGGCAAAGGGTTGCTCAAATCTACTGACGGCGGCGCTACTTGGACACTTGAACCGACCGGAAATACCAAACTGAATCCATTTTACGGCCGCGCCATTTCCAACGTGATCATTGACCCGACGAACGCCAATATCATTTATGCCTCCACCGTCGAAAGTGTCGTCGGCGGTCAGTCGAACAACGGCGGCGTCTGGAAGTCGATTGATGGTGGCGTGACCTGGACGAACATGACCAATCAGGCGAACGCCACCTCTGCTGGGCCCATTTCCGACACGGCTGACTTCACCAGCCTGATCATGAAGCCCGGCGCTCCACAGACGCTGTATGTCGGCGTAACGAACGACGTGACAGATGCCAACAACTTTTTTCTTGGCAACGGGGTCTACGAAAGCACCGATGGCGGGTTGACCTGGTTCCGACAGACCGGTTTTCCCACGGGGTCGAGCGTTGGCCGGATCGCCTTGTCAGTCTCGCCCGCAGCGCCCAACCAGGTGTATGCCGCAATTTCGTATCCTGCCGACGTAACCGATTTTCCGAACACGTCCAGCCAACTGTTTTTGATGGAGCGAACAGATAACGGCGGCCTGACCTGGTACAACCTTCCCAACACCCCCGATTTCGTGGGGCAGCAAGGAAACTACGACAATGTGCTGGCGGTCAGCCCGACGAACGCCAACATTGTGTTCGCGGGCGGGCAGTACCCGTACACCCCAGGCGTCGCCCCCACCCCGAACGGGCTCATGGAAAGCATCGACGGGGGGCAAAGCTGGACGGAGATTTCCACCGGTTCGAACGGCCTGTCGGTGGGGCAAAACCAGTTTGCCTTCGCGTTCGACGCCAACGGAAAGCTTTTGGACGGGAACGCCGAAGGCATTTGGAGGCTCGACGGTTCGATCCTCGGCGCGATCAAATGGACCGACCTGAACACGAATCTGCAGATTGCGAACGTGACGGGCCTGAGCCTCGATTCCACCAACCCGAACAACATTTTTGTTGCGACTGACGGCACCGGCGCGGGCCAATTCACCGGCACATTGCAATGGAAAAACGTAACGCCGCCGACAACGGCCGCGTCGGCGAAGTTGGGCGTCACGACCACGCAAAATGCGGGAAACGTGATCCTCGACTTCAGCAACAACAAGACGATTTACGAAAGCGAGGGGTATTACAGCCAACTGATTAACCAATCGATCGATGGGGGGAAAACATGGACCGCCATCACTCCCAACGCCACGGTTGCCCAGAGCGCGTCAAGTTCAGACTCGTTTTACCCGGCATTCGCCATGGACCCCTCCAACTCAGACCGCCTCCTGGTTGGCACCAATGTCGTCTATCAAGGTATTTATCAACCACTGACCAACGCCTGGACCTGGACGGCAATTTCAGCGGTTGGCACTCAGGCGAAGCCGGTCAACGGATGGGACACGACCGGGGTCATCACGGCAATTGCCGCCACCACGAATCCTAATATCAACTATGCGGCGACATCAGGAATCGTGGGCGGTGTCTATTACGCACCCGAATTGCTCGTATCGAGCTTGTCCTATGTGTTCGTCAAGGGCATACCGCAAGCCCAACTCCTGTGGACCGACGTAGCACCAAGCCTCGCGGCCGCGGGGGCGGACCCGACGGCGCCAATTCAAACAGTCTATGTCGATCCGCAGGATCCCCTGACGGTGTTTGTCGCCTATGCAAGGACCAACACGGTCGGTGGAGGAACGCTCTTCGAGAGCAACGACGGCGGCAACACATTTTATGATATCAGCGGGATTGGCGCGAATGTCACGAGCGCTGCCCCTGGTTCGCTTCCAAACGCCCCGGTTTGGTCAGTGGCCATGGATCCTCGACAAGCGGGCACCGCCGATGATGAGATCTTTGTCGGAACTGACACCGGCGTGTATGTGACCCACGACAGCAACGCCGCCTCGAAGACGCGATCCTGGGCGCTGGTCGGCCAGGGGCTTCCGAATTCAGCCGTGCACTCTCTTCAGATTGACAAGACGAATAATGTAATTGCAGCCGGCCTCTACGGGCGCGGCGTCTGGGAGATCACCGAAAACGCGCCGCCAACGATTGCTCCGGTTGCAAATGCCGCGATCTTGGGGCCTGTGCAGGAGAATCTGGCTTCGACATCCCCGGCGAATACATTGTCGATTCAGTACAGCAACCTTCAGAGCGTTGCAACGATTGCCGACCTCAGCGGCAACCCCACGTCGTACCTGCTTGAGTCGATCGACACGACACAGGGCACGCTGACAGTGAATGGTCAACCCGCGGTCGCAGGCTCGACGCGGCTGTCTTCCATCGATACATGGACCTGGACTCCCAATATCGGGGTCGTTGGAACCGTCAACGCCTTCACGATTGGCGCCACCGACTCGGAGCTGACATCCTCACTGGCGTCGGCTGTCACGGTGCGAATTCAGGTCGTCGCCCCGCCGGCGGCCCCCACGCTGACCACGATCAGCCCGATTACCATCAACAAGAACAGCACGAACAACCTGATTCCGTTCAGCGACTTTTTGCCCCCGAATTCCGATGCCGTGGCGGCCGATGGCAACCCGCTGTCCTTCCTGATCCAGAGCCTGGGCGCCGGAACTTTGTCGTTGACTGATGGCGCCGGCAACCCGATTGCCATTGTGCCGGGCACCACGATCTTCAATAGTGCCGACAAGCTGTACTGGACCCCGCCGGCCAACTTTCCCGCGGTGGGCACGGCCAGCGCCACAGTGAACCCCGCGTTCCTGGTCGAAGCCTACGACCCGGCCGAGCCTGTGGGCCTCCAATTCTCGACGACCCCTGTTCCCGTCCGTTTCAATGTCGTTGACCCCGGCGTGAGCTTTTCCGCCGCGACGCTGACCGGCGGCGCCGAATCGCAGAATTATGTCATCCCCTACGCGCAATTGCTGGCGGCAACCGGCGCCACCGACATCGACGGCGACCCGACGATCAAGTTCCAGATCGAATCGACGGCCAACGGCAGCGTGCAGCTCAACAACGCGCCGCTCGTGCCCGGCAGTTCGTCGCCCCTGGTGGGCCCGGGCGATACAATCACCTGGGTTCCACCGTCGCGCGGGTTTGGCACGATTCCGGCGTTTTACGTCGAAGCCACTGACGGTTCGGTGTTCACCGGCGGGCCGAACGGCGCGCTGATCAGCGTGAACCTCGCCCAGGGGCTGTTGCCGCCGATCTTCACGAAAATGAGCACGCTGCCCGGCGCGCAGAACAACACGCCGTTTGGAATTCAGTACAGCACGCTGGTTTCGAGTTCTGACGCTTCGGATCCTGATACCAACAACGTGTTCAGCTTCCAGGTGACGTCGGTGGGCACGAATGGCACGCTGACATTAAACGGGCTGCCGGTCAGCGCCGGCCAGGTGATCGGTGCGGGCCAGGAGTTGGTGTTTACGCCGTCGGTGGCCACGTCGGGCACGTACAATGCTTTTGCCGCCGTGGCACTCGACACGGTGAACAATCTCACGTCGTCGCCCGCCGTGCCCGTGAATGTGTTCGTGGGCGTGCCCACGCCGCCCATGCTCACGCAGGTGACGACGCTGCCCAACGCCGCCGAAAACACGCCGTTCAACATCACCTACAGCACCTTGCTGGGCGCTTCGGACGCCAAGGAACCCGATGGCGACCCGATCAGTTTCATCATTGAGGGCGTGACCACCGGCACGCTGACCCAAAACGGCGCCCCGGTCGTGCCCGGCGTCAGCGTGCTGTCGAGCGGCGGAACGCTCACCTGGACACCCGGCCAGAACGCCTACGGCACGCTGCCCGCGTTCACGGTCGAGGCGTTCGCCAGCGGGTTCACGTCGGGCGTGCCCGTGCAGGTGTCGGTCAATGTGGCCCACGTGCTGCAAGTGCCCACGTTCACCACGATGGGCCAATTCTCGGGAGCGACCGTCAACGCGCCCTACGCGCTGACGTACGCACAACTGGTCAGCGCGTCGAACCTGGCCGACCCCGACCCCGGCGTGACCCTGAGTTTTGTCGTCAATACGATGACGAACGGCACGCTGACCGTTAACGGGGTCACGGCAGCCCAAGGCACGTTGATCGGCCCGAATGCCAGTGTCGCATTCACCCCCGCCGTGGGCGATACCGGCCCGACAACCGCCTTCACGCTGACTGCCACGAATGGCACATTCAGCTCGACGACGCCGGTACCCGTGGTGATCAATGTCAACGGGCTGGCGCTGGTGCGGTTCCTGCGGGCCTACAACCCGAATGACCAATACCATTTCTTCACCACCTCGACCGTCGAGTTCAACAACGCTGTCGCACATGGCTTTTCCGACGAAACGACGGGTCGCGCCGGGTTCGACATCACGGCGTCGCAATCGGGCGGCGAGTTGCCCGTGCTGCGGCTGATGAACCCCCACACAGGTGAGCACTATTACACCACGAATTCTGGTGAACGCAATTTCCTCGTGAACGCCGGCTGGATCTATGAAAAGACCGAAGGCTACATCTTTACGACGCCGGTGGCCGGTTCGGTGCAGATCTTCAAACTGTACAACGTCCTCAGCGGCGACCACTTGTACACCGAAAACGCCGGTACCGCCAACACGATCCTGGCCCAGTTCCCCGGCATCTGGCAGTTGAACACCAGCCTGGGTTTTGCCTTCGCCGAACCGTCGAACCAGGTCGTGCCCGGAATCGCCAGCAGTTCGCTCGCGGCCAGCAGCGCCGCCGAAACGGCCGCCGAACTGGGCGCGCCCGCCGTGACAGGCACCGCCGCAGCCGGCGGTCCAGCGAACACCGGGGGCCTGACCAGCAACGTCGCGATCGGTTCGTCGCCATCGTCGACAGTGCAGGCGAGCGAAACCGGCAACCCGGCGACCCCCGCGAATGCGCCCGCCCCGACAACCAGCCCCACCGGGGTGACATCGTCGCTCGATCAATTGTGGAGTGCCGCGGGCCAGTCGCTGTCGAGTTCCGGCGGCGCCGATCTGCTGACGACGCTGCTGGGCCAATAGCCCGGCGTTGGCCGTGTTCACCGGCCCGTCATTATCAAACCACGGATTTCACTGAAATCACGGATAAAATAGATTTCTGATCGGCGGACCGCGCCGTCACCGCGGGCTGCGGCTGCTGCGTGTGCGGGCGTCGAGGTAGGCGCCCAGTGCGGCGGCGTAGGGTTCGTCTGTCACGATCTTGTGGTAATCGACCCCCGCATTGGCTGCATTGCTGCGCAATGCGGCACAAAACCGGGCGTACCGCCGACGATACTCGGCCCGCAACCGGTGCGGGTCGGTCAGCACGCGATGGTCGGCCCGTTCGAGGTTCACGAACTGCGTCGGCTTGCTGAAGGGAAACGTTTCTTCCTCGGGCGCGACAATGTGCAGCAGCAGCACCTCGTGCCGGCGCTGCCGCAGCATCCGCAATGCCAACGTCAGCGGATCCAGCTCGTCGAAGCAATCGCTGAGAATCACTACCAGCGACCGCCGTTTGATCAGCGGAATCAGCGTTTGAAACAGGGCACCCAGGCTCGTTTCGCGACCCGGCGCGCGGGCTTCCAGCAGCTCGGCGATGCGCACGAAATTATGCGACCGGGACGTCGGGTCGACGCGGTCGCGCAGCATTGTGTCAAACGTCATCAGCCCCACGGCATCGCGTTGCGCCAGCAACAGGTACGCCAGAGCCGTTGCCAGTTGCCGCGCGTAATCGAACTTGCTCAGCGTCGTACCGGCGTAGGCCATGCTGCCCGAGCAATCGACCAAAAGGTGGCACCGCAGGTTGGTTTCGTCTTCATACTCTTTGATGAAATACCGCCCCGTTTTTCCATAAGCCCGCCAGTCGATGTGCCGCACTTCGTCGCCCGGGTGGTATTGCCGGTGCTCGACGAACTCAACGCTCGACCCCTTGAACGGGCTTTTGTGCCGCCCGGCCATGAACCCCTCGACCAGCAGCCGGGCCACGACCTCGAGCTTGCCAAACTTGGCCAGCGCGGTCGGGTCGGTCGGGGGCGGGGTGTCGGGCATGGCAAACGCCGTCGGGTGGCAGGTTGCAGAGGGCGGGCCGGGTATACTTTTTGGCCCGCTTGTCCAGTATACTCAACTACGGTTCAAAATCTGCCCAGGAGCAACTTGATGTTTCCGAAAATGTTGCGACTTCGCCAAAAGTTCGACTGCCCCCGAATCGCCGACGTGCGCGATGCGGTCGAGCAGCAATTGTCGGGCCTGTGCCTGGCCGATCGGGTCAAGCCGGGCGAAACTGTCGCCATTACCGCCGGCAGTCGGGGCATTGCCAACATCGCCCAGATCATCAAGGCGATCGTGGCGCACTTTCAAAATCTGGGGGCGACGCCGTTCATCGTTCCGGCCATGGGCAGCCACGGGGGGGGCACCGCCGAAGGCCAGCGCGAAATCCTGGCGGGGTACGACATTACCGAACGGTACGTGGGTGCCGAAATCCGGGCGTCGATGGAAACCGTTGTCATCGACCAGACACCGCAGGGAATTCCCGTCCATTTTGACCGCCACGCCTTGGCAGCCAACCATGTGGTCGTTGCCGGGCGCATCAAGCCACATACCGGTTTTGTGGGCGAAATTGAAAGCGGGCTGCACAAAATGCTGCTGATCGGCCTGGGCAAGCACGAGGGGGCCAAGGTGTACCACCGGGCCATCATCGACGCGAGCTGGCCTGAAATTGTTGAAGTGGTCGCCGCCTCGGTGTTGCGCAAGTGCAACATCTTGTGCGGCGTCGGCATCGTCGAAAACGCCGACGACGAAACGGCCCTGATCGAAGCGGTCTGGCCGCAGGATTTCGCCCGCCGCGAACGCGAATTGCTGCGTCTGGCCCGCCAATGGATGCCCCGGCTGCCGTTCGCAGAGGTCGATTTGCTGATCGTCGATGAATTGGGCAAAAACATCAGCGGCTCAGGTATGGATACGAACGTCATCGGGCGTAAATACAACGACCACAAGGCCACCGATAAAGACAGCGCGGCGGTCAAAACGATTTTCGTCCGCGGGCTGACTGCCGCCACCCACGGCAACGCCTGCGGCCTGGGCATGGCTGAATTCACCAACCAGCGGACGATTGACGCCGTCGATCGGCGAATTACGGCGATCAACGCGATCACCGGCGGCCATGCGCCCTCGGCCGCATTACCCATTGCCTTCGCCACCGACCGCGAAGTGCTGACTGCGGCGTTGACCACGATCGGCCTGACTCCTCCCGAAAAGGCAAAAGTCGTGCAAATTCGCAACACGCTGCAACTCGGCGAGGTGCTTGTCAGCGAGGCGTACCGGCCGCTCGTCGCCGGGCGGGCCGACCTCGAAATCGTCGAACCGCTGCAGGATCTGGCATTTGACGTTCATGACAATCTGGTGCCGGTTTGTGCACCGCGCGGCGCGCCGGTGGTAGCC
>JAJXXL010000302.1 GCA_021781115.1 Planctomycetota bacterium | reverse complement strand
TCGTGTAGGCGTAGCCGGCGCCGCCGGCGGTGGCGCAAATCGTACGGTCAAGCCGCGAAGCGCCCAAGCGATGAAAAAAGCGGCGGTCAAGGCTCGCCCCCTGAATCACCCCCATCGTGCCGCAATAGCTGTAGGGCAAAATCGCCTGGGGGCCGTCAGGGCTGAGGGCGATTTCGCGAAACCGGGCCGCGATTTCGTCGAGGGCCGCCTCCCAGGAAACCGGCTCGAAGCGCCCGCGGCCCTTGGGGCCGCAACGCCTGAGCGGTACCTGCAACCGCTCCGGGTGGTAGACCCGTTCGAGGTAACGCGAGACCTTGTGGCACAAAAACCCGCGTGTAAACGCATGGCCGGGGTTGCCCCTCAGGGCCACGGCGCGGGTTCCCTCCAGCGACACGAGCACAGAGCAGGCGTCGGGGCAATCGTGCGGGCAAACGGCGCGCACGGTGGCGGCCAGAACTGGTTCGGATTCGGGCATTTGAGGGCCAGTATACAGCACAGGCCGGCAAGCCGGAACGCAGGATGGGCGGGGTCGTCAGCCAGCCCGCAAATTCGGGCGGTCCAGCGCGGCCCGTCGACGTCGGTCGAAATCGCCCGGCGGGGGGCGCGGCAAGGCTGGAAAGCGCTGATGTCGATTGTTACTCTGGAATGAAAAGATCGTCTTCAGCAGGCGAAGCCCTGTCAGTGCGCAACAAGTCGTGACCGCCCATGAATGGCACAGGGAACACGAGCCTCGGTTATGTGTCGCCCTTTTCGGGCGGCCGCGAATTTTACGCGGGCGTGTTCGCCCGCGGCAGACCCGATCGGTTTTGCCCATTCACGGCCGTTCGCTGCGACAAACGCCTGGCTCATGTAGCGCCGATTTGTCGTTCGATGTCGATGGCCCCCTGCCGGCCTTTTCGCGGTCTGTGCCAGGCCGCTCACGATCCAATCCGATTGCCGACAAATACCGCGAATTCGGCAAATGCAAGACCCCTGATGTCAAAACGCGCCGTGCGCCGGAACCAATCTGATCACCCTGAATTCAGCCGGCGCGCCGATTCGCGGGCAGCCTGGTTGGCTCGACCTGACGTGGCGCATGCGCTGCGAGAAAGCCGGCGGGTCGGTTTGCAGCCGCAGGCGAGAATTCGCCTTGGCACAGTTCCAGCCGGGAGCAGGTAGCGCGTCATGTCGACCAGAATTTCCGGCGAAGTGTTTCTGACTCTGTTAAAGCAAAGCGGGCTGGTCGATTTTGACCAACTCAAACGCCTATGGAAGGAGTTCAAAGACCAGGGCCTGAACATCAACGATTCGAAGGTACTGTCTGACGAGCTCGTGGCCCGCAACGTGATTACCCGCTGGCAGGTCGAAAAGCTGATGCAGGGCAAGCACAAGGGGTTCTTTCTGGGGAAGTACCGGCTGCTGTCGCTATTGGGCACCGGAGGCATGAGTTCGGTTTATCTGGCTGAACACGTGCTGATGCGCCGCCGCGTTGCAATCAAGGTGCTGCCATCGCAGCGCGTCGATGACACCTCGTACCTGCAACGGTTCCACCGCGAGGCCCAGGCGGTGGCAGCGCTCGACCATCGCAACATTGTGCGGGCCTACGACGTCGACAAGGAAGGCAAAACGCACTTCCTGGTGATGGAATATGTCGCCGGGCAAAGCATGCAGGAACTCGTCGTCCGCAAGGGGCCGCTCGATTTTGTCGTCGCGGCAGAATACATCCGCCAAGCGGCCGAGGGGCTGGCGCACGCGCACCGGGCGGGCATGGTGCACCGCGACATCAAACCGGGAAATCTGCTGGTCGATGAAAAAGGCACGGTGCGGCTGCTCGACCTGGGGCTGGCCCGCTTCTTCGACGATAAGGACGAACATTCGCTGACGATTCAACACGACGAAAAGGTGCTGGGGACTGCCGATTACCTGGCGCCCGAACAGGCGATCGACAGCCATTCGGTCGATATTCGGGCCGACATTTACAGCTTGGGCTGCACGCTGTATTTCATTTTGACCGGCCACCCGCCGTTTCCCGAAGGCACGCTCGCGCAGCGACTCATGGCGCACCAGACAAAACAGCCGCGATCGATCGCCGCCGATCGGCCCGACATTGATGCCGGGCTGCTGGCGATCGTCGATCAAATGATGGCGAAAAAACCCGATGACCGCTTTCAAACGGCCCGCGATACGTCGCAGGCGCTCACCCACTGGCTCATGGAGCACGGCGGGGCGACCTGGTCGCACATGAACCCCGTCGTGGGCGGCGCGAGCTCGCTGATTGCCGGTAATTCCGCAGCGCTCGGTGAAATCATTCCTGCGGCCGCCAGCGGTCAGTCGACGACCGCGGGCAATGTTGCGGCGAAAACGCTGGCGCGGTCCGACGCGCCGGCTCTGCCTGTCGCCGTGCCCATTGCGCGCCCGGTGGCGCCGCCGGCGGCCGTACCGCCAGTACAACCCCGCCCGGCGGCCACAGCAACGCCCGGTGGCGACGGCGCCGGCGATTCGAACCTGGCAGATTTCTTCTCGAACATGGGCGGTCCTGAAATTGCCGCACCGCCCGCGCCGCCTGTGGCAGCGCCCGCGAAGCCTGCTGAGCCGCGTCTGCCGCCAGCGACTGTCGTGCCCCCGGTTCCGCCGCCAACGGTTAAAGTCGCTCACGCCCCTGCGGGCCCGCGCCCGGTGGTGGTTGCCTCCCCACCAACTGCCGCGGCCCCGCCAGCGACGGAAACTGAAGAACACAACCCGTTTGCTGCATTCGATGTGGGCGATTTCGCCGTCGATGCCGAACCGGCCCCGCCGCCGGCAGCCTCCCCCGAATCGAAAGCCGTGGCAAAAGCGGCGGCCGCCGAGCCGGAAATCGAGCTGGCATGGCCGGGCGCTGGGCCCAACGACGCGGCCCCCGCATTCGCGCCGTCAGCCCACGGCGAAACGCCGGTCGCCGCGACCGATTCGTCCCCAGGCTTTCAGGGACCGATCGGCGCATTCTCCGAGATCGTTGCCGATGAAGAAGAGCCGGCGCCGAAATCGGCGGCGAAACGTGGTTCCACGACAGCCGCCCGAAAAACGCCGCATAAGGGGGGCGCTAAACGCCCCGCGGTTCAACTGACGAAACAACAGAAACTGCTCGGCGGCGGCGGCGTGGCCGTGTTGCTGCTGGCGATCGTCGGCTATTCGATGTCGGGTTCAGGAAAAAAGAAGGCGTCCAAAAAAACAACGAAGCCCCACGTGGCCGCAACGGACGATGCAGAAGACGTCGAAAAACCACGCGTCAAAGAGCGTTCCGCGCGAAGCGACTCCAAATTGAGGCGAGAACTCGTGGTCGGCCCGACCGGGCCGTTCAAAACCATTGCCGAGGCGCTTGCCGATACAAAAAAACACCCCAACGATCATCGCCGGGCAATGCAGGTGATCAAAGTGGCTGGCGGCGCGACGTTTACCGAGCGAATCGTCATCGACGCAAGCTACCCTCCCGGAATACGAATCGAAACGGCTGAAGGCCAGGAGGCGACGCTCGCACCGCCCGGTGGCGAGCCCATTGTCGAGGTCACGGGAAAATACGAACGATTTCAAATCGCGGGGTTCAAGCTCGATGCGGCGGGCAAAGACATTGCCGTCAAGCTGGTGAATTGGGTCAGTGGCGCGCGGCTCGAACGGTTGACGATTAGCGGGTACGGCAATTCAGGGATTGTCGCCGAAGGCGTGCAATCGTACAGTTCTGATGACGACAAGATCCGGCTGGATCGCATTACGTTTCGACCGGGCAACCCGCAATCGGCCGGCGTCGTCATTCGCAAGGGCGAAAATGACCCCGCCCACATCAAGGTCGACCGCTGCCGGTTCATTGGGCTCATGGCGGCCGGCGTGAAGTTTGAATCGCAGGCGCTCGACATTGACATGACGGGCAACATTTTCGCCTTGGCAACCAATGGCGTGCGGCTGGAAGGCGACAACCGCGTGTGGACCGAAATCGTGTTCAACAACAATTCGTTCTTTCAAAATGAGCGCGGCATTTTGTTCACGCACATGCCCGGCGCCGGCAGTAACGGGTTCGGTTTTTACAACAATCTCTTCGCGCAAATGAAGGGGCCCGCGGTGGCCGTCGAAAAAGACTTCAACGAAATTGAGTTCTTTTCGATGTACAGCACAAAACGTTCGGGCGCCGCCAACAACTGGATCGACGGCCCCGCCGCGCCCCAGCCTGGTGAAATCAAACTGTTCGACGCGGGCGGCGGGCGACGCGACGTGAAAGAGATTCAATTCGTCTCGACTGACCCCGCCAACCCCGATTTTCTCGCTCCGGCGCCGAACGGCGCACAAAGGTCTGGCGGCACGCAGATCGGCGCCCAACCGGTCAAATGAGCTGCCGGGGGGCGCGGCGCGCGTTTCGGTTTGCCAGGTCGCCGGCCCTGCCACGTGGAGTTCAAACCTACGCGAAGTGCGTAGGGGCAACGCCACGCCGTATGTCGGAATCCTTGGCGGGCGGGCAGCCTGGCAGCAAGATTCGCGTCAGAGGCCTCTCCGCAACTCATTGATTGCCATTGAGTTAAAAAAATATACTGTACGGACACGGCGTCGCACAGCGAGGGCCGGCGGCGGGGTGTTGCGGGGCGCGGCACAACTCATTCGGCGATGCCGTGTTAGTGCGGCCCCCCGCCGTCTCTTCCGGGTGGTTTTTACTCTGTCGGATCTCGCCTTTCGCAAATTATGTGCCATAACCTCATACCAAAAAACATCTTGTGGTGTACAGCTTGCAATGAGCTGGAACCGGGGCTTAGCATGGAAGGTGTAAACACGAGCGTTTCCGGGGGGGTGATCGTACCCGTCGGGAAACCAGGCGATGACACGCTTCGGCAGCCTCAGGATGAGACACACGCCATGCTGAGCTTTGCTCTCTCTCCACGATGGAGAGCACTGATCGGGGATTGCCCAAGATGCAATACGGCCGGAAACCGTCGAACAACCACCAGCACACGGCGACGCACCGCGCCGGACCAGGCGGGGCACGGCGCAGCTCGCGCGACTTGCGCCCTGTGGCGGCGTTCAGGCAACGCGGGATCCGCGCCAGCCGTCAGCGCGAGGATTTTAACGCGCCCGAAGACTGGCATGAGCCATCGTGCCGCAACGCGGTGCGTTACATCGTGCAGCGAGCGGGCGAGAACTACACGCACCCCGTTACGCCTGACGAAGTGCGCGCACGGCTGGCCAAACTGCCCGAACGTTTCACGCGCAACCTCGAAGTCGTGCAGTTCAGCACGATGACCCGCAAGCGAAAGACGTTTCCGTGTTACGGCATGCAATGGGGGCCGGCGGTGTACCTGTACCCGATCGAGAAATCACTCGTCGAGCGCTACATTCAGGTTCCCAACCCGCAGCAACTGATCGAGGCGCGAATGTATGGCGGGCAATGGACCCAGCATGGCAACCTGTGGCGGCTCACCTGGACCGAAAGCGCTATCAAGGATTTTTACCTGAACAACGTGCTGATTCACGAAGTCGGGCACCTGAACGACACCCGCAACACTCGGTCGCTCGATCGCGAACGGTTCGCCAACTGGTTCGCCATTGAGTATGGCTATCGTGCCACGCGTTAAGTCCCGCCCTGCCTCGGCCCCTTTCAAACCCATCCCGCAGTACATCGTGTGAAAACGGCCGGGCGGGGCGGCGTCTTTCAGACCACGCCGCATTGTCGCCCCAGACAAACCGGTTGGGCCGCGTGGCGCATTACACCGGCAGCCCGCGCTCCACGCGAATACGGCGGACCTCGGCAAGAACTGCATCGATCAGAGCCTTGTTCCGGCTGAGGGCCACGAACTCCAAGGCATTGACGGCCAGATTCACCGCCAGGGTCACCCCGGCGACCAGCCAATGCACGGTTGCCGCCGACAGCCCCGCCAGCCCTTGAAACCCCACCGATGAAGCCGGGTCGGCCGCGGCCCCGAACGCCCCGGTCGAAATCAGTAGGATCAGGCTCAACAACATGGCGGGCAGGACCTTCCATTTGAGGTTGCGGTTGGCGCCGCTGGAGTCGCCCGGCAGGCGGTACGCCTGGGCCGTTTCCTCGAGCCAGCGCCCTGTGCCCATGAAATAGGTCAGCACCAGGGCGTGGACCATGACGGCAAACACGAGCGCAGCCACGCCCACGATGAAATGCACGCCGACGGCGTGCTGAATGCGGGCGTCGAACCGATGCGGGTCGCCAATGCCCAGCCCCAGAATCAAAGCCGTCGTCAGCGTGCAATTGCTGAGCAGTGCCAGCGTCAAAAAGATTCGCGTCATGAATTTGGTCGACTTTCGGTCGTAGGTCGCCGCCCGCGCGGGCCATAGCCCGCCGTTTGCCCCGAGCAATTGCCGGCCCCGGCCTGATCGGGTTGGCGGTAGCGGCCAGCAGCAGGCAAGCCGCCCGGCGCCAGGCATTGTAGTGGCAGCCTTACGGTTTTTGAACCGTCGGGCACAACACGGGGTCGCGGTTCAATCGACGGGGCACATCGCCCGCAACGGCACAACAACCCGCAGGTTTTCGCGAGTTTCTTGAAGCCCAGCGCGGCAAGACGCCGGGCGCGGTGGATTCATTTCACCTTTTTCACAGTGACAAAGAATGCGCCGCACAGGTTGTTGCCCTGGGCGTCGGCGAACCAGGCCTTGAGCCTCGTGACGCCGGACGGCAGATTGATCTCGATCGGAGCGCCGAGTTCGCCAGGTTCGGCGCTGAATTCGGCTCGTAAGCCTGCGATTTCCAGATTCGCCTGAGCAATCGTCGGAAAACTTCGGGTTGTCAATTGCGCTTTCACGGCCGGCGACTTGTCGGTGGGCTCGTATTTGTCGCCGAGCCGTTGGCGAGTCTGGCTGGGCCAGCGGCGCAGCATGAATTCGTAGCGGCCCGGTTCCTCGACCTTGATGCACCAGTAGCCGCCCGTCGGGCCGCCAACCGCTTCGCGGACGTGGCCGGTGTTGTCGGCGTAGATGTTTTCCCAGTCGCCGCTCGTCAGCTCAACGACGGGCTGCTGACTGGCCCCGATGCTGATGGGCACAAAGTCGGCGAGCATTGGTTCGACGCCGGCCCACCAGCGCTCGTAATACTCCCGCATTGCCCGAACCACGTCTGCGTGCCGGGCGGCAACATCGACCTTCTGGCTTCGGTCGGTGGCCACGTCGTAAAGCTCCTTCCCGTTGACCAGCCGCCAGTTGCCCCCGACGACGCAGCACTCATATTTCTGGGGAATCTGGCCATATTGAACCACGAACATGCGGTCGGGCAGGTGGAGATCGGCCCCCTTGAGCACGCTGGCAAGGCTATTGCCGCGGTACAGCGCGTCGACAGCCTGACCGCCGGCCCCGAGCCGAAGGCCGCACAGTTCGACGAGCGTCGGGTAAATATCGATATTCTGGGCGGGGTCGTCGATGTCCCGCGGCGTGCCGAAATTGCCGTTCGGCCAACGGATCCAGCAGGCGGTACGATGACCGCCTTCATAGTATTCGGTCTTGTGGCCGCGCAAGCCCGCATTGAACACGGGCACTCCCGCCGTGCCGCCATTGTCGGTCATAAAAATCACAATCGTGTCGTCACGAAGCTTCTGGTCCACGAGGAACTTCTCAAGGTCGCCAAATCGTTTGTCCAGGTGGGCAATCATTCCGAAGAAGCCGGCCGGCCCCTTACCTCGATAAGGTTCGACGTACTCTTCGAGGTCAAGACACGGCCCGTGCGGCGCGTTCGTGGGAAGGTAGCAGAAAAACGGCTCGTGCTGCTCCCGGCACTGCTTCATCCAGCTCATGGCCGAGTCGAACCAGAAGTCGGTGCAATGGCCCTGATAGCGTTGTTCGACGCCATTGTGAAAGCACCGGCCGTCGATCAGGGGCCAGTCGAACTCCGGCGTGCTGTTGAGCTGCCCCCAACCAAGGTGGTAGAAGCTTTCCTGAAAACCCTTGTCGATCGGACGGTGCGGAAAATGATCGCCCAGATGCCATTTTCCGAACAGGCCTGTCTTATAACCGGCCTGAGCAAA
>JAJXXL010000489.1 GCA_021781115.1 Planctomycetota bacterium | reverse complement strand
GAAGCAACGATTCGCGGTCGCGCCGGCGACCGAGCGCATCTGTATTACACCACGAGCGACCGCAAGTTTGTCGATCAGTTGATTGAAATGCGGCGTGTCGAAGAGGGGCAGCCGCGGTTCCGCGGCGTGATTGCCGGCGAGAACGGGCGGGGTGTCTTGCAGGATCTGAGCTACCGCGTCGAGGCCGACGACGCCCATACGCGAGAATTCGCAATTCGGGTTATTCAACCCCCTTCAGCACGCGTTACGGATATCAGCTACACGTTTCCGTCGTACATGCAGCTCGACCCCAAAACGCAACCCGGCGGTCATATCGACGGCTGGGAAGGCGCCGTCGTGGCACTCGCCGCGACGACAAACATGCCGGTCAAATCGGCCCGCATTGTGTTGACCGACTCCGAAGGCGCCCACGCCAAGGGCGAGGAAATCCATCTCGACATTGTCGACGGTACACATTTGGCCGCCCGGTGGAAACTCGCCATGCGCACCGATGGTACGTATGCCCGGTTCTATCGGATTGAGTGCACGACGGCCCGGGGCGAAATCGACCCCGACCCCACACAGTATTCCATTCTGATCCGCCCTGATCAGCCGCCGGAAGTCGCGCTGTTGGCACCCACCAGCAGCAATTTGCAAATTCCGGTCAATGGCACAATTCCGCTGGTCATTCAGGCGACCGATCCTGATTTTTCATTGCGGTTTCTGACGCTCAAGGCTGAAAAAGACGGCGAAATGTTCGTTGACCAGCGATTGTTTGAAGACCAGGCCCTGGGCCAGTCCTTTCGCGGCAGCCACGACTTTGAACTCGCACCGTTCAAGTTGCAAACCGGCGATCATTTCGAGTTCTGGATCGAAGCGAAAGACAACAAACAACCGGCCGCAAACCGCAAGAACACCACGAAAATCGACGTGACGATTACCCCCCCCATCACGCCGCAGGAAGCTCGCGAACAGCTTGCCGAAGAAAAACAAAAGCAGCAAGAGCAGTTGGCGCAGGCTGATACCGCCGTCAACGCTGAAAAGGCTGAGCCGCCTTCAGCGCCGGAAACAGCGAACCCGCCGACTACAGACGGGCAAAAGCCTCAAGATGAACCGGCCGACAAAGTCGCACCGCCTTCGCCTCGCCCGAATGATTCGCCGCCCGGCCCGCCCGAACCGGCCGACCGCCCTCAGGAGGGGCAGGCGGGGCAACCGCAAAAGTTCCAGAACAATGGCGACGACGACGCGAGCGTTCTCGAAAAACTGCTGCGAAAGCAGGAGCAGGAACGCCAACAGCAAGACCAGGCAAACCCGGCGCCTCAACCCGATGACAAGAGCAATGCATCGGGCCAGTCGGGGGGAGAGAAGTCCGACGCCGCGGGGTCGTCAGCGAAAAAGAGTTCGTCCGGTGGCGAGAAACAATCGGCTGCGCCAAAAGGTGCCGGGCGTTCGCCTTCCAGCCCCCCCCCCGCCTCGAACTCCGGCCCGCAATCTGCCCCCGCGCCTCAGCCTGCGCAACCGAACCCTGGTCAGGCCGACACGAAGAAAAACGCGAACTCGAAGCCGTCTTCATCGAACGAGAACGCCAAATCACCCGATCGCCCAAAGCAGGGCGGTGATCAGGCCCAACCTGAAAGGCAACCGGGCGAAAAGAAACAGCCGGGGCCGAATGATCCGTCTCCCGCCAATCCGACAAATGAAAAACAGCCCGGGGGCGGCGGCGATTCAAAGCAAAAACCAAATGACGACAAGACCGGCGACGGCACTCAGCCACCCTCCGGGCAAGCTCCCACGAAGCCGGGAGATTCGAAATCGACTGGTTCGAAAGAAACCAATCCGCCTGGCACGAATCCGCCTGGCTCGGGCGACAAGCCACAGCCGCAAGACGCCGGTAAAAATCAACAGTCCGATCCATCAAAAGATGTGGCGAACCCGCCGGGCGGTGAAAAGAGCAAAGCCGACAAGTCTGCGGCAGGCGACAAACCTGACAGTCCGAAGGACGCTGCCGGGGGCGAGGGTTCGAAAGACAACACGGGTGGCGGCTCGAAGAAGGACGACACGCCCGGGGGAGCAGGCGGGCAACCCCCGCCGCCGGGTGGTGGACAGAATGATCCCGGCAAGAAAGGCATGAGTGCGCCGCCAGCCGATGCACCTGTGGACAGTCAGCCTGGCGCCGCGGGACGCGAAAAGACCGCCCCGCCACCCGGGTCCGAAAAACAGCCGGGTGGGAAGACGAACGACAGCGGCGACAAGGGCGAAGCGTCGGCTGCGGATGATGGGCCCGACGCGATCGAGAAAAAGGCGACGGGTGATGAAAAAGGCCCTGCACAGGCGGCTGACAAGCCCACCCCCAACGCCACCCGGGCGAAAAATGTGTTGGAGAAAAAACCTGGCTCAAAAACGACGCTTCAGCCCGATCACAAGCCGGGAGATCCGTCTGACGTTCCATCTCGGCCCGACTCGTCAAAACCAAAAGATGGCGCCGGTCAATCGGCGTCGGGAAAAGCCCAGCCGGCTGACCGTAATGCTGAAAATGCCCGGCCCGCCCCCGAACGAAAGACCGACCCCGACAAACCGCCGCACGATGGCGAAGCCACGGCATTTCGCCCCACCGACAACCCTGAGAAAAAGCCCGAAAAGCGTGGCGGCCAGGCCGACAATCACGACGACATCATGCAAGGTAAGGGCCGGAAAGATGGCCAACGATCGCAGAAACCGCAAGGTGGCGAAGCGGGGGGCAGCAAGGAATCGCGTGAAGGCAGCCAGGGAGGCAATACCGACGGCCCCGGCGACCAGGACCACAAGCCCGGCGACGCGGCCCCCGCCGGCGAACGCAACGGTGGGCAATCGGGCGACCAGAAAGGCCCAGGTTCAAAATCCCAGCCATCGGAACAAGGTAAAGCTTCCAAATCCGGGGCAACAGGACAGCCTTCAAAATCTGCCGACGCGCAGCCGCGTGGCGAAGGGTCAAGCCCGGCGGGCTCAGGCGGCGACAAAAAATCGGGTTCGGCCCCACAATCTGGCGAGGGTTCGCCTGGTGTGCCCAGTGACGCGGCGAATCCTGTGGAAGGGCAGAAATCGGGCGGCGGTATAGGCTCGCAACCTGCTCCCGAAGGCAATCGACATGGCGGCGGTCAAACCGGTCCTGACGCGGGGGCGGCGCCTGCGGGCGGTTCGGAAACCAATGACGTGCCCGAAGCCGCAAAACTGGAGTACGCCCGCAAGGCGACCAATCTCGTGCTCAAACGGCTCAAAAACGAACTCGATCGGGGCGAGGTCGACGCCGAGTTGCTCAAGGAACTGGGGTGGACCAAAGCCGACGTGCAACGGTTTGTCGAGCGCATGGACCGGCAGCTTCACGAATCGGACGACGACTCGCTCGAGGCCGCCGCCCGTCGTCTGCAATTTGAGGAAACCCTCAAAAGTCTCGAGCTCGGCGGCGAAACGAAGAATCGGGCGGGCGACAAATTGCGCGAACGCCGAACGAAACAGATTGATGCACGCCGCGTTCCCGTTCCCGCTGAATACCGCGATGGCTACGACGCGTATACCCGCGGACTGTCGAAACAAAAGAAATGACGGGCGAATCTGGCACGTTGCCCGGCCGGGCAAAGATGCATCGTCGTTGGCATCACGACGTTTTATCGGCGGCTTCGCTCGTCTGGCACGAATGAGGATTCATGGTGCAGTTGGGCGAAAATGTTCCGGTGGGGGTCGGCGTCGTCGGCGTCGGGCGCATGGGGGCGTTTCATGTCGAACGTCTTGGCCTGCGTGATGACTTTCGCTTGCTTCGGGTTTACGACGCCAACCCCGCGGCCTGCCGCCGCCTTTCCCGCCATCCCGCCGAAATCTGCACGGAATTGTCCGGCGTGCTCGGCGACCCGCGCATCGAGGTCGTTTTGCTGGCCACGCCGCCCGCCACGCTGCCGCTTCTGGCGATTGCCGCGCTGGAAGCGGGCAAACATATTGTCGTCGAATCGCCGCTGGCGCTCGGCCTTCGCGAGGCCGATGCCATCATTGAGACGGCGATTCGGCAGCAGCGGGTCGCCTGCGTCGTGCAATTCGGCCGTTGGGACGGCGACTTTCGTACGGCGCATACCGCTTTGCGAAGCGGCGCGTTGGGGCGGCCGTTGGCGATTCGCCGGATCGCCGCAAGGCTGAGCGCCCCGGCTGCCCCGGTACGGCAAATGGCTGGCGACTGGCGCGGTTCGACGGTAAGCGGTGGTGGATGTCTGTGGGAGTGCGGGGCGCCCTGTTTTGACCAGTTGTTGCAGCTTGTACCGCAACTGCCCGAGTCGGTTTATGCGCAAATCGCGGTGTCGCAATGCCCGGCGGCC
The DNA here is from genome assembly GCA_021781115.1 of Planctomycetota bacterium. GTDB lineage: Bacteria > Planctomycetota > Planctomycetia > Planctomycetales > Planctomycetaceae > JAJXXL01. Next base: position 3,670 of record JAJXXL010000489.1, on the reverse strand, counting down.
GTCGACCAGGCGTTTGTGGCGCAGGTGCGGTTCCCCGGGGGAACTTTCGCCCACATCGAAGTCGATCGAACCGCGCTGGCCCCACTCGAAACCGGGTGGATGATTCAAGGCGAAACCGGTGCCTACGCTCAGTTTACCGAGTTTATGGCCACGTCTGAGGGCGAAATTGTCGACGTGCCCCTCGACAGGCTGCCCACGGCCTCCGACGATTTCTACGCCGCCGTGTTTCGATGCCTGCGTGTGCAAGGCCCGAACCCGGGGCCGCCCGCCGACGCGCGCCGCGTTTTGCGACTGATTGCGGCAGCCCGCCATTCGGCCCAAACCGGCGAAATCGTGCGACTCGATCTCGAAACGCAAACCGGCCCGGGCTGATTGCCGCGCTCCGATTTTGACCGTCGACTCATAGGCGACGTTAGCGCTGCCGATTTGCAGTGTGCACAGCACACATTGATTCTGGAACCCCGCCACGCCGCAATTTTCCCTGTTTTCACTTTCATCCTGAATTCATTCCGGCGATAATACTTGTGCAGGCAGGCTGGTGCGTCGCAACCGGCGTGGTGAGAAAATGGCCCTCAAGACCGGGGGCCGCTTTTTTGCTGCGTGGCGAACCGCCAGTCTTTTCCGTTTGTTCTCCCGCTGGCGTTGCCAGGAACACGGGTTAAAGATTCTGAAGGCCCCGATTTCAGCAGTGAGTGCAGTGATGGACGAACGGCAGCCCACGACGCGCGAAGGTTATGACAGGCTTCGCGAGGAAATTCGCAACCTCGAAGACGTCGAAATGCCTAAGATTACGCAGAAAATCGCTGACGCCCGCGCTGAGGGCGATTTGAGTGAAAATGCCGAGTACCATGGCCCGCGCGACGCCCAGGGGTTGTTGCAAGCCCGCATCAATCAGTTGAAAGCCAAACTGGCCAATTCGTACATTGTCGATAAGTCGTCGCTGCCCAAGGGCGTCGTGACATTCGGCTCGCTGGTTACGGTGCGCGACCTCACGGACGGCTTTGAAGAGCAATACGAATTCGTCGGTCCGGGCGAAGAGGATTACAGCGGCGAGATATTGAAGATTTTGACCAGCAGTCCCTTGGCGAAGGGACTCCTTGGAAAAAAGCCGGGCGATCAGGTCGAAATTGCGCTGCCCAAGGGGGTCAGTCGCTTTGAAGTTGTCAGCGTGAAGGAAGCCGAATAGCAATGTCGCCGGGTGTGCCCGTGCAGGCCGTGACCTCTGTCGTTCATCAGGAGAGGCGTCTCCATGCACCGAGTCGTAATCTGTCTGGCGTTTCTGGCCTTATGCGTCTCCGCGCTTCGCGGCGAAGAATGGAGCGAGTTCCGCGGGCCAACCGGGCAGGGGCACGCCGCCGCCCGTAACTTGCCGCTGCATTGGAGCAGCACCGATCATGTCGCTTGGTCAAAGGCCATTCCCGGCAAGGGCTGGTCTTCGCCCGTGCTCTGCCAGGGAAAATTGTATCTGACGACCGCTGTGCCCGGTGCGGGCAGCGAGCAGTCGTTGCGGGCTGTGTGCCTTGACGCCGGTACGGGTGAAATTCGGTGGAACGTACAGGTATTTCAACAGGCCGATGGCCAGTCGTCGCCTCGAATTCACTCAAAAAACAGCCACGCGAGTGCCAGCCCGATTACCGACGGCAAGCGGCTGTTCGTGCATTTCGGCGCCCAGGGAACCGCCTGCCTCGATTTTGACGGCAAAATCGTCTGGAAGACCCGCGAACTCAAGTATGCACCAGTGCACGGCAATGGGGGCTCTCCCGTTCTCGTCGATGACCTTCTGGTTGTCAGTTGCGACGGCGGCGACCTGCAGTTCCTCGCCGCACTCGAACAAGCCACCGGAAAAATCCGCTGGAAGACTCCGCGCCCGGGCGACGCGCCCAAAAAATTCGCCTTTAGTACGCCGCTGGTCATTGAGGTCGGTGGCAAGAAGCAAATCGTGAGTTCGGGGGCGAATTCAGTCGGTGGTTTCGACCCGGGCGATGGCCATGAAATCTGGCGCGTGCGGTACGACGGCTATTCCACCGTGCCCCGTCCGGTGTTTGGGCTGGGGTTGCTGTTTATTGGCACCGGTTACGATTCGCCCTCGCTGATCGCCGTGCGGCCCGATGGCCTGGGTGACGTGACCGACACGCATGTCGTCTGGACGATCAAAAAAGGCGCGCCGCTCAACCCATCGCCGCTCCTGATCGGTCAGGAGTTGTACCTGATTGACGACGGGGGCGTGGCAACCTGCCTCGACGCACAGACGGGCAAGACGCATTGGCAGAAGCGCATCGGCGGCACGTTTTCGGCATCACCCCTGTTCGCTGACGGCAAAATCTATTTGCAAAGCGAAGACGGCGAGGGCATCGTGCTCAAGCCGGGGCTCGAATTCGAAGAACTCGCCCGCAACCCGCTCGGCGAACGCAGCCTGGCGTCATACGCCGTCGCCGATGGCGCCTTGTTTATTCGCACCGAAAAGCATTTGACCCGATTCGAAGGCCAATAGCCGCCGCGGCGACAATTCTGGCGCCGCGCCCGCCTGCGCGAACTCGCCGCACGGGCGGTCGTAACCAAAGCCTCAATTGCCCCGAAGCGCTCTGCGGCGGGGTGAACTGTGCCGCGTCGAGTGGCGGCAACTCACGGTCGAGGCCGTAATTTCGCGCGAAAGCGCGAAACATCGCGCCGATCTGATCGGCGATTTCGCCCGAGCCGCGCATCCGCGTACCAAACGCATTCGCGTTGAGTTGCCCTTCGCGGACGCCCCGAATCCACGCCAGCACTTTATCGCGGCGTGTGGCCTGCGTGCGTTCGAGCCATTCGGAGAAAACCGGGGCGCCGGTCAGCGGCAGCCGCAGCATGACGTACCCGGCAGCGGTCGCCCCCGCCTCCTGTGCCGCTTTGAGAATCGCCGGGATCTCGAGGTCGGTCAGGCCAGGAATGACTGGCGCGATCATGACCCGCACCGGCACGCCCGCGGCGCGCAGCGCCGCAATCGCCCGTAACCGGGCCGCAGGAGTGCTCGTCCGTTGCTCCATGACGCGCGCCAGGTCGCCGTCGCGCGTAGTGATCGAAATGTTCGCAGGTGCCGCTCCCACGGCTGCCAGGCGACAAATGGGTCCTCTTTACCGGGTGCCGGGTTGGTGATCCCGTCGGCCTTGAACGGACTGGCCTGATGATTTCAGAGCGAAGTGGCTCAGTTGTCGTCCGGTATGGCAAGGGGAACAGGCAGTGATCGGTGCCATTGCCACTCCCGGCCCGGCGTGCTCTTCAAACGTGGCTGGAAGCTCGGCCCCCGGTCGCCTCGGCCAATGTCTTCGTTGGTGAGCGTGGAACACTCACGGATCGTGGCGTCAGAAATCTGTGCGACAAGTACAGTGCGATCTGCGGTTTCAAGATCCATCCGCACCTGCTGCGGCACACGATGGCTCATCAGTTCTTGGCCGACAACTCCAACGATCTGGTGAGCTTGGCCCAGATCCTCGGCCACGAAAATCTCAACTCGACCGCACGATCTACGAAGCGGTCACAAGACCAACTGGGAGAGGCATCAGATCGGCTGAGCGATTGAGACGGCTCAGCAGAGGAGTCAGATGTTTGCCGCCAACACACCGACAGAAACGTGGAAGTATTCTGCCAGTTTACGGATCATCTGCCGACTGAAAGTCTTCTTTCCGGCGAGCACCTC
>JAJXXL010000371.1 GCA_021781115.1 Planctomycetota bacterium | reverse complement strand
CCGATGAGCACAACGCCGCCGTGGTGGTTTTTCATTTCCTTGTTGGCATAGACATCGCTAACGGCGTTGTCTGGCCCGATTTTGACAAGTTTGCAGCCCGCGCCGTACCCACTCGTAATGTACACGTAGTCGCCCTGATGAACGGGGGTGGGAATGACCGCCGTGCTGCCTTGATCCCAACTGGCGACCCACAGCACGTTGCCGTTCTCAGCATCGACACCCACGAGTTTCTTTTGCGTGAGTTGAATGTACTGCCGTTTGCCGTTCAACTCGGCGATGGTGACTGATGCATACTGGGCGCCTTCCTTGAAGTCCTTGCTTTGCCAGATTGCCTGGCCGTTGGTTTTATCGAGTGCCAGAATCGCCCCCTTGCCTCCACCGGGGGTGCAGACGACTCTCGGGCCGTCAACGAGTACGCTTTCGCAATAGCCCCAACCGGGCGTTCCACCGCCAAAATCCTTCATGACGGCGGACCAAACCACGCCGCCGTCGTTCGTGCGGGCGCAAACCAGGTAGCCCTGGGCGGTCAGGGCGTAGACATGTTCGCCGTCGATCGTGGGCGTGCCGCGAGGGCCGTCGCCCCAGTTGTTCGTCAGCAGCGGGGCGACGGCAGTGGCCCACTTTTCAGAACCGTCGGTGACATTGAGGGCCATCAGATATTCTTTGTCATCGCGGGCGCCCATAATGTACAGCGTATCGCCGACGACAGCCGGCCCCGAATACCCGAGCCCTGTGTTCTCGAACATCCACAGTTTCTTGGGCCCGCCTTCGGGCCACTCCTTGAGCAACCCGGTTTCTTTCGAGATCTCATTGCGTTCAGGCCCGCGCCACTGGGGCCAATCGTTTGCCAATACCGGGGCGGCCGCGCATACCATCCACAACAGCAATCCGAATCGCATCATCTGGAGCCTCTCCTGTAAATTCAAAATCTGCTCATGTCGCCTGTATGTCAGCCAGCGGCAGAATTGCCGGCGGAATACCCGGCGCAGCGCAACCCGCATTGGCATCGCTGGTCGTTCATCACAAATCCAGATTTTAGCGGATCCTGCCGGCGAACCCCAGTCTCAACCGGAAAATCCGGAGTGGCCCAATCCCCCGAACCAGGCACGGTAGGCAATTGTCGTGACGGACTTTAGAACATGTCCTCAGATCGCAGGATCGACAAAGTGCACTCGTTGGTTTATTCTGCGGTGAGAAGCGTTGGCGTGTCATCGTCTCAGGTCATCGGACATTGGGGGGGCCGTGTGTTGGCGTGCAGTGTGCGGGTTGCAGTTCGGTAAAAGAAAGGGCGATTGACCCATGGGGTGGTCTTTTCGCAAAAGCACCAGGATCGGGCCGTTTCGCGTCAACTTCAGCCGTTCGGGCGTCGGCTATTCGGTTGGCGTAAAGGGGTTCCGTGCGGGAATTAACAGCCGGGGCCGCAGCTACACGTCGGTCAGCATTCCCGGCACCGGTTTGCGATACACAAGTTCTCCGGGTAAGCCGCAGGCCGGGTGCCTGATCATGGTGGTTGCAGCGCTCGCGGCGTGCGGTGCGGGGGCTGGGTGCGGGCTGTGTGCGGCCCTGCGTCTATTGGGCGGGACTTGACCAGGGTTGACTCTTGATGGAGTGACGCAACATGGATTTACGCTTTGTGCGCACACTGCGAACACCGTCGTCTGAACGGTTCCTGTTGCAAACCGCGGCGGGCAAGGATTTCGCCGCGCTGGAACTGCATTATCTTGTCGACCACCGCGTCGCGGGCACCCTGATTGTATGGGACAATGCGATCACCGATCAGGATGCACCCAACCTTCTGGAAGCGATTGATGAAATGCTTCTGCCGGAAGTCAGCCGTCACGAAGGCAATCTGTCGTTTACCGTCGTGCGGGGGCAGGTCATTGGCAACTTTGCCCCGACGGGCGACGGGCACGTCGACAGCGCGGGGTGAAACGAACTGCGGGAACCGGGCGCCTCAAGTCAGATCACGGATTGTTGACGCCACGCATGACACAGACTGCACCGATAACAGAAACCTGTGGCAGTGATTCGTATATCTGTCGTTCAATTTCCGCGGATCTGCGCCCATTGCCGACGGCCGATTTCGCGTACCCGTTCGTCGGCCCAGGTTTCGAGAAACGAATAGCGAGGGTGGCGCGAGTCTTTGTAAGGGTCGTTGCGGGCGGCATTATAGCAGCAGATAAATGCCCAGCGCGGGTCGAGGCTTTTGTTCTGGTCGGAACGGTGCAACAGGTTGCAGTGAAAGAAAATCGCGGCGCCCGGTTCGAGTTCGCAATGCACAAGTTCGAGCCGTTCGAGAGCCGCCGCGACATGCTCCTGATCGGCGCCGGTCTGGTCGCCGACGGGGCCGTGGTCGATGCGCCCGATCCGATGTGAACCCTTGACAACTTGCAGGCAACCGTTGTGTTTCGTGGCGCGATCGATTGCAATCATGCAACTGGCCAGTAGTGGAAACAGGCAACCGTTGTTGTACCAATAGCCGTAATCCTGGTGCCAGGCCCACGCGCCGCCGACCAGGGGTTGCTTCAGAATCATCTTGTGGTGGTAATGGTAAACCTCGCCGTCGAGCAAGGCTTCCATCGTGTGGACAATGCGGCGGCTGCGAACGATTGCGGTGTAAACATCGTCGGGCAGGTCATTGCTGACGACCAGCTTGATCGCGCCGCCTTCACCGTCGCCGCGGCTGGCTGCCCGCTGTTCGATTTCCTGATCAGCCCGAGCGATGTTGCGGAGCAGGTCGACCTCTTCGGCGTCGAGCAACTGGTCGACGACAAAATAGCCGTCGGCGTGAAACTGGTCCTTCTGGTCGGGATGGAGCTGAAATCCGGGCATGGTGCTGAAATCCGTCAAGGCGTGAATTCGGACGTCGACCGCGTCGCGCCGCCAGCAGACGATTTTTTTTCGCAAATTGCGCTGACGACCGCGGCGTGCGTTCGTCGGCGTCTCAGGGGTCATTTTGACGAACGCCGCGGAAACCGCAAGCGGGCCAGTGAACGCCGCTGCCGGCCCTCATTCAACGACGGCGTGGCCGGCGTGCGAGGCCATTGCGGTCGACCTGCAGTTTTGCGGTCGAGTGTGATACGCTCCTTATAAACGTTCGTATAAAGGGCGCGATGCAACAGTGTGTGTGCGGCGCTGCGCGTTTCGATACCCGGCCGGAAAATGTTGGTCAATGCAACCCGCGCTTTCGATGGCTTTCAAGGACTGGGCGGTGATTTGTGCCGCGCTCGAATCGGGCCGGCAAACGCTGATCGTACGCAAGGGGGGCATTCACGAGGGCCAGGCCGGTTTTCGCGTCGCCCACCGCGAATTCTGGTTGTTTCCCACCTACATGCACGAGGCGGCAGGCGGGTTGGTCGAAGACGCCGCCCCGCTGATTCGCCAGGTTGAGGCGCACCGTCCGCCGGCCGGCGAATTGCGGCTTTCGGTTGCCGCGGCAGTTACCGACGTGTTCGAACTGGCCGATGAAACCGTGCTGGCAGGGCTGAGCGGAATGCACCTGTGGTCGCACCGCACGCTTTCGGAGCGGTTTCATTACTGTCGCCCCGGGTTGTTCGTTCTGATCGTGCGGGTTTATCGCACCATGCCCGCAATCGTTCTGCCCGATTCGCCGCACTTTGCCGGATGCCGTTCCTGGGTCGAACTGCCCACCGCCGTGCCAACCGCACACCTTGCTCCCGTGCTCGCCGACACTGAATTCACCTGCCGTCAACTGGCCATTCAAGCCGCGCTGATCGGCGCACGATCGGCGTAACACGATGTCGGCCACCAGGCAAAGAGCGGCGGAGCGGGCGTCAATTGGCGCGAACTGCGTTCCGCGCGTCGCCGGGCGGCACCGTCCCGCCCGCCTGATGTACAACGGCGGCTGGTGGAGCGCTGTTCAACAGTGCGAACAGCGCCGTGGCAGATTCATCCTGGGGGGCCAACCGCAGCGATTCAGCAAGCGCCTCGTTCGCACCGGCAGAGTTGCCCGATTGGTAGCAGGCATAGGCGAGCTGGTACCAGTCGCGGCCGTTCATGACGCGGCCCTGACTGCCCAGTGTCAGCGACTGGGCCGCGTCGTCCCACCGGTTCTCGGTGGCGTACGCCTGGCCGAGAGCCCAATTTGCCGCTGCCTGTTGCGCAGCGCACGCCTTGTGACTTTCGAGCACAGTCCGCAACAGCGGCGCGGCCAGTTGCGGCCGCCCGTGACGGATATGGATTTCAGCGATTCGCAAAGGGGCTTCGACTTGGTCAGCATCGGCGGCGAGCGCACGGTAATAAGTGGCCAGTGCTTCGTTATCGCGCTGCCGCAACTCTTGCAGCCTGCCGCGCAGCAACAACGCCTGGGTGTGTGCCGGATCGAGCTCGAGTGCCGCGTTGACGGCGTGTTCGGCGTCGTCGTAGCGCTGCTGATGGTACCGCACCTGGGCCAGTCGAAAGTGGCTGCGAGGGTCGTCGGGACTGTCGGCCGTCAGTTTTTGGAGGTGGGCGGCAGCAGCATCGAGGCTGCCATGCTGTACGAGCAGGTCTGAAAGTTCGAGCCGCGCTTCGCAATCACGTGGGTTACGCCGAACTGCTGCCGCCATCAGCGATTCGGCCTGACGCGAATCGCCGCGGTCTTGGGCTTGTCGGGCCTCTTGCGTCAGCCGTTGCGATTCATCTTCGGTCTTGTTTAACCAGGCGTGTCGCAGCCCGGCACAACCAGCGGCCAGCGCACCGGCCTGAACGCAACCGACGACCAGCGCACACCGGAGGATTGCCCGGCGAACAGCCCGTCGTGGAGATTGAATTCGCGGCACAGGAATAGACATGGCAAAACCTTGAGAAGGCCCACCTCAAGGGGGTGCATCGTACTCGAAACGCTGATTTGCAGATAGGCGAGCTTGGCGGCAAAATGAAGCATTGGGCCGGGTGGCCTGGCAAACCGGTGCCGGTGGTTGGCCCGAGCCAGGGCGCGTCATTTCCGCCACAAGTCGCGGGTCAATTGAATGCGATTGTCCATTCCCTGCTCGTAAGCTTCTTTAGAAAAAGTGGGCAGGTTGCCGGCGGTCGCGAGTTCGGCGATGATCTTGCCGCCGCGCGTTTTGCCGTGCAATTGGGTAATGAACAGGTCTTGCAGAACATATTTTTCGCCGTCCAGGCCGCAACACTCGGCAATGCGTGTGATCCGCCGTGAACCGTCTTCTGAAAACCGCGCCAACTGTACGATCAGATGCACCGCCGACCCGACCTGGGCCCGGGCCACGTGCACGGGGATTTCCACATCTGACATCAGCGACAGGGTTTCGAGGCGGACGAGGGCGTCATGGGGCGTACTGGCGTGGACGGTAGTCAAACTGCCGGCGTGACCGCTGATCATCGACTGAATCATGTCGAGCGCTTCGCCGCTGCGGACTTCGCCGACAACGATTCGATCGGGCCGCATGCGGAGCGACGCCTTGAACAACTGACGAATTGACAGCCCCCCCTGGCCGTGGGCGTCGGACTGCTGGGCTTCCATATACAAGGTGTGGGGCTGGTTGAGCCGCAATTCGGAGCTGTCTTCAATGACGATAATTCGCTCTTCTTCAGGAATGGCGGTCGACAGCGCGTTGAGCAACGACGTTTTGCCGGTACCCGTTCCCCCGGCGACGATGATGTTTTTGTGCAGCCGCACGCAGATTTCCAGAAACTCGCGGGCAGGCGGCGAAATGCTGCCCAGCCGGGTGAGTTCGTCGAGGTTCATGATGTCTCGCGTAAATTTGCGGATCGTGAGATAGGTGCCGCGGCGGGCGCTGGGCGGAATAATCGCGTGCACGCGGGATCCATCAGGCAGACGGGCGTCGAGCACAGGGCGGCTGTCGTCGATTTCGCGGCCCACGTATTGCGCAATGTTGTGCACCGCCGACAGCAGGGCATCTTCGCTGGGAAACCGGGCCGGCGTCTGTTCGAGCCGCCCCCGGCGCTCGATATACACTTCGTTGAACCCATTCACCATGATTTCGGTGATCGTATCGTCCTTGAGGAACGGGCTGATCGGCGTCAGAAAATAATCGAGGCTGGCTTCAAAAATTGCTTCACGAGTCATGCGAGGAACCTCAAGACGTATGCAGAAATCCGCGGCCGAAACGGCGGGCGGCAGGCAGCCGATTCAGGACGTGAACAAACGGGCACAGGCTGCCCGCGACGCCCGCAAGGCAACCGAACACGGCGGCAACCTGCCACGCAAATTCAATTTTCAATCGAGGTGAATCAGGGGAAGAGCGTGCGCACCACTGGGCGAACCAGTTCCATTTCCTATGTCCAGAATTGAGTTTAAGGCGAAATTACCGCGTTGTAAACAGCGGGGGTCAGTGCCTGCGCGCCGTGACCAGAACCGGCCGATGCGCGGCGGGCAACGGCTCAAAAAGACGAAAAGCCGTCTGGACAGCCAAGCGTGATTTCAGTATGAACCGTCCACTCACTTCCTCAACTTTCACTCTCTCTCCCTTTCGGTTTCAACCACACAGCGGAGGCACGGATGCCGCCTGCGGGGTCGTTCGTTCGACACGGGTTCTGGGCGCAAAGCCGGGGGTTGATATTCCCCGTATTGATCGCCGCGTCGGTGCTTGTCATCGTCGTTCCGCTGCCGGCGATCGTGCTCGACCTGCTGCTTTCAGCAAACATCACGATCGCGGTTGTGATCTTGCTGACCACGATTTACGTCGGAAAGCCCTTGGAATTCAGCGTGTTTCCCTCGTTGCTGCTGGGCACCACGCTGGCACGGCTGGTGTTGAACGTGGCCTCGACCCGGCTAATTCTGACGCGCGGCGCGGCAGATGGCACCAGTGCGGCCGGGGGGGTGATCCAAGCCTTTGGCGAATTTGTGGCTGGCGGGCAAGTGGCGGTGGGGCTGATCATTTTCATCATTCTGATCGCGATTCAGTTTTTGGTTATCACCAAAGGCGCCACGCGCATCGGCGAAGTGGCGGCGCGGTTTGCGCTCGACGGCATGCCCGGCAAGCAAATGGCGATCGACGCCGACCTCAACGCGGGAGTCATCAACGCGGCGGTTGCCAAACAACGCCGCGAGGAGGTGACCCAGCAGGCTGACTTTTACGGTTCCATGGACGGTGCCAGCAAGTTCGTGCGGGGCGACGCGATTGCCAGTATCGTGATCACGCTGATCAACATTGCCGGCGGGATTTTCATTGGCATGGTCGAAGACGGCATGACCTTGCGCGAGGCGTCGCTGGTATTCACCAAACTGACGATTGGCGACGGACTGGTCACGCAGGTGCCCGCTTTTCTGATTTCGCTCGCCGCCGGGCTGCTGACGACCCGCACGTCAGTCGAAAGCGACCTGCCGGGCGACATCGTGGGGCAAATGTTCATTCGCCCGGAAGCGATGGTCGTGTCGGCGGTCTTTCTGGCATCGCTGTCGTTCACGGGCCTGCCCAAGCTGCCGCTGTTGCTGCTGGGGGGTGGATTGTGCGTGATCGCGGTAATGCTGTCGCGAGGCAAAAAAGAGCAACAGGCGGCCGAACGCCAGCAACTGGCGGCTAAAAGCACGCCGGACAAGACGGCGCCCAAACCCGAAGACAACTTGCTGGTCGACCCCATGGCGCTCGAACTCGGGTTCGGGCTGATTCGCCTGGCCGATACATCCGTCGGGGGCGACCTGCTCGAGCGCGTCACACGGGTGCGGCATAAAATCGCCCAGGACATTGGAATCATTCTTCCTAAAGTGCGGATTCGCGACAATATTCGGCTCGATCAACGGCAATATCAGATCAAGATCCAGGACGTTCCGGTGGCCTGGGGCGAAATTCATCCGGAAGGATTGCTGGCGATTGACACGGGGGCCACGAACGGCCGCATTTCCGGCGTGGCGGCGATCGAGCCGGCATTCGGACGACCCGCCGTCTGGATCGACGCCGCCCAGCGCGAACGCGCTGAGCTCATGGGCTACAACGTCGTCGAGCCATCGGCGGTCGTGGTCACGCATCTGAGTGAAGTCGTGCGGAAGTACAGCGACGAATTATTGTCGCGGCAGCAGGTGCACCAGTTACTCGACAATTTGAAGCAGAATTCGCCCAAAATTGTTGACGAGCTCATTCCCGACGTGTTGAAATCGTCGCAGGTGCACCAGGTGCTGTGCAAACTGCTCCGCGAACAGGTGTCGATCAGAAACCTCGAAACGATCCTGGAAACGCTCGGCGACTATGCCGACCGGACCAAGGATCTGGGCATTCTCACGGAATACGTGCGGCATGCCCTGAGCCGGTCGATTTGCCAGCAATACCGCGATCAGGACCGGGTGCTGCACGTCGTGACCTTCGATCCGCAGGTCGAAGACATGCTGTCGGCGGGCATCGAATTCAACGAGCGCGGCATGAACATCAAATTGTCGCCGCAGGTCACCGAGGCAGTGACGCGCGGCATTGCGGCCCAGCTTGAGCGGCTGACCGCTGCGGGTCGCCCGCCGGTGGTGTTGTGCAGCCCGCAGATCCGGGCGGCGCTCAAGCAAATCACGTTTGCTTCGATACCGAATCTGGCCGTACTGAGCCTGAGCGAGGTGACCCGCGACACGCAGGTCGAATCGGCGGGCCAGGTCGGCGTCGAAGCCCTGAACAAAAACCGCGCGGCGATGGCCGGAGCACGCTGATGCCCCGCTCCCAATACCCCAGTAAAAAAACAGGGCATGAACAAGAAATGTCAATGTCATTCTATCGGACGCGAACGACGCCGTTCGTGCCCGGGCGATTGAAACCGTTTGTCCCCCTCCTTTCTCGTGTTTTTCGATGACCAAGAAAGTGCCACGAATAATGAGTCAGACTGAAGTTCGAACATTCAAGGCGGCGAGCATGCAGGAAGCCCTTGACGTCGTACGGCGCGAAATGGGCGCTGAGGCCGTGATTTTACACACGCGCGAACTGCCTGCCCCCCGATTCTGGAAGTTCGGGCGGTCGAAAGACCGAGTGGAGATCACCGCGGGAACGGGCGTCAATGTGCGGTCGCCGCGAATTGTCGTGCAGACGCCGCCGACAGCGACGAATGTGCAACCGCCCGCCCGCCCCCAGCGCATGACGGGCGGAAATGGGCGGGTGGGCGGCGTTGCCCGCCATGCTGCCGACCAGCAGTTGGCACCGCCCCCACCGCTGCTGACCGGCCAGCGATCTGCTCCCGCTTCGCAGCACGCTCGTGATCTGGGGCTCGAATCGTTCGCGCGGGCGGTTGCCTCGCCGACAGTTCACGTCGAGCAGCAGGCGGCAATCGCCCGGCAGTTGACGTCGATTCAGAAAATGGTCGAAAAGCTCAGTCGGGGCGGTGGCCCGGGTGGCGAGGACGTGCCCAGCGAACTGTTTCAGTTGTACACCGAACTGATCGACGCCGAAGTCGACGAAGACCTCGCGCGCGACTGGATCTGCCGCCTCAAGCAGGACTGCCCCTCCGAGCGGTTAGGCCTGCCGGCCGTGGTCCGCCAGCGGTTGAGCTTGATGGTCGAGGGCGAACTGCGCTGTGCGCCGCCGATCTCGGCCCAACCGGGGCGGCGTAAAGTCGTGGCACTGGTCGGACCGACGGGCGTCGGCAAAACAACGACAATCGCCAAGCTGGCCGCGAATTTCCGGCTGCGAGACGGAATCAAAATGGGGCTGGTCACCGTCGATACGTATCGCATTGCTGCCGTCGAGCAATTGCGTACCTACGCTGAAATTATCGACCTGCCGATGAAAGTCGTTACCGGCCCGCGGGAAATGCGGCGGGCGCTCGATGAACTGTCGGGGCTGGATCTCGTGCTGATCGACACTGCCGGGCGCAGCCCGCGCGACGAATTGAAAATTCAGGAACTCAAAAGCCTGCTGGCCGAGGCCCGAGTGGACGAAGTGCACCTCGTGCTCAGCCTCGTCGCCAGCCCGCGCAGCCTGGAAGCGACCGCCAGCCAATTCGCGGCCGCCGGCGCGACAGCCATGATTTTGACAAAGCTCGACGAGGCGGTTGGCATGGGGGCGATCATGTCGGTTGCCCGCCGCGTGCCTTTACCTATCAGTTACCTGACGACCGGGCAGGATGTTCCCGATGACATCGAACACGCCCAGCCGGGGCGAATTGCCCGACTGGTCATGGGCGACGAGCGACTGTACGCGCCAAAGACGCCGGCAATCGCGCTGCGCGCCGCCTAGTCAGCTCTAAGAGGACGTTGCAACAGAGCCGGCCGTCATGCCGCCGACATGGCCCGACCCGCAGCGAATCGGTTTCGAACGGTGAACCAGGAGTGCGGCCCGCGGCGCCCGGATTTCACTGGAGCTTTCTGGAGAGGACGCGCAGCCTGACCAATGGACTCAATTCCTTCAATTCGTGGTGAAGCGATGCACGATCAAGCACAGATTTTGCGCGGACTGATGGAACAGCGCTCTGAAGCGGCGCCGGCCGATTCAACGACCGCGGCACCCCGGGCGCACACGGTGACGATCACCAGTGGCAAGGGCGGCGTGGGCAAGAGCAACCTCGCGCTGAACCTGGCGATTGCCTTGGGCAAAGTCGGGCATTCGGTATGCCTGCTCGACGCAAACCTGGGGTTGGGCAATGTCGACCTGCTGTGTGGCCTGAACGGGTATTGGAACCTGTCGCATGTGATCAGCGGGGCCCGCACACTCCGCGAGATTCTGCTGCAAGGTCCTGCCGGAATCCAGGTGATTCCTGGTGCCAGTGGCTTGCAGGATGTGGCCGATTGCCCGCGTGCGGCCCAGACCGAAATCCTGGCCCAGCTCGAAGAACTCGAGAGATCGCATGAGTTTTTGATCATTGACACAGGCACCGGCATTCACCGTTCGGTGCGGCAGTTCGTGTCGGCCGCCGACATGATTTTGATCGTTACCACGCCCGAGCCTACCTCTATCGCCGACGCCTACGCCACGATCAAATCACTATCAGCCTGTGCCGGTTTGCCAGAGCCACAACTGCTTGTCAATCAGGCCGACTCGCCCGAGCAGGCCCGCGAAATCATTGCTCGCGTGCAGCACACCGCTCGCACGTTTCTGTATGCCAGCGTTGGTTCGGCGGGGTTTGTCCCCCGCGACCCGGCGGTGGTTCAGGCCGTAAATCAGCGCACGCCGTTCGTATTGCAGTCGCCCGATGCGCCCGCAGCACGGGCCGTCGAGCAATTGGCCCGGAGGGTGATCAACCTGTCGCACCGCCAAACGGTGCACAGCCCATTTTTTTCGCGGTTTCGACATCACCCCGAACGGGCTGCGTGACCGCGGCCCGGCGTTGCTCAGCCCAGCCGCGCGATGTCCCGATCGACTTTTCCGTCTCGACAAGATTTCCTCAATTATTCGCCATTGGACGCCGATACTTAAACAACGGGAACCGCAAACCGCACTGAACCCCGCCTGCCGTGGGGGGGGCCGCCGCGGCAGCCCCCCGTTGAGGCGCAACTGTGGCTCACGAATTTGGAGTTCGACTTGCCCTGATCGCCTTTGCCACGGCCGCTTTCGAAGGCCTGGTTTCCCGGTCGACGTTTGAACCGGCGCTCACGCGGGCACTGGCGGCCCTCGGCCTGTTTTACCTGCTCGGTTGCCTTTGCGGAGAACTGGCCCGCCGCGTCGTCGAAGAAAATGTTCAAACTGTGCCGTCAGGCGGCGTTTCGTCCGCCGCAACCGCGGCGCCTCACCGCTAATAAGTCACGACTTGCTCTTGCCGCACCATGGAGGGTTGTATGGTCACGAAGGTCGAACGCGATATTTCGGAAGTCTGGCAGGAATATAAACAGGATCAGGGCAACAAAGACCTGCGAAACGCGCTGATCGAAAAATATCTGCCGCTCGTACGCTACAATGCCGAACGGGTGTGGTCGAAACTGCCTGATGGAGTCGATCTGAACGATCTGATATCGGCAGGAGTGTTCGGGCTGATGGACGCGATCGAGGCGTTTGACCTGAATCGGGGCGTGAAGTTCGAAACCTACTGTGTGCCGCGAATTCGCGGGGCCATGCTGGACGAGCTGCGCACGATGGACTGGGTGCCGCGACTGGTTCGCAGCAAGGCCAGCAAGGTCGAACACGCCCGCAAGGCCGCCGAGGCAGAAACCGGGCGCCCGCCCTCAGACGCCGAAATCGCCGCAAAGATGCAGATTTCGACCGAGGAATTCGAACGGCTCAAGGCCGAAGCCAGCGCCGTGAGCCTGGTGAGCCTGAATAAGAAATGGTACGAAACCGACAGCTATAAGGATGTGCGCGAAATCGACGTGCTCGAGGACAACAAGGGCATCGACCCCACGAACGGCATTCAGAAGCGTGACCTGATGAAGCTCGTCACCAAGGGGCTGAACCGGAACGAGCGGTTGATCATCATTCTGTACTATTACGAAGAGCTGACGATGAAGGAAATCGGCAACACGCTGGGGCTGTCGGAATCGCGCGTCAGCCAGATGCATTCGAGCATCGTCAGCCGACTCAAAGATCAGCTCCACCAGCGGCGGCCCGAGTTCTCATCGTAGGCCCCGGCGCGGCGGCCGCGGTCAGGCGCGGCGCGGCTTGCGCCCGGCCGACCTGTTCGGCGGCGACGCCGCGCCATCGAGCGACTGATTCATGCCGAGCCGTCGCAGGCCGATCGCGACATAATCGCGTTCGCATTCGATGCCGATACTGCGCCGCCCCAACCGCTGGGCGGCAGCGGCGGTGGTGAATGTGCCTGCAAAGGGATCGAGCACCAGATCACCGGGGTTGCTGCTGGCCAGCACGATGCGGTCGAGCAGCGCGGCGGGTTTTTGCGACGGGTGGCGCTGATACTCGGGCATGCGGTACCGCACGCGGGGAAAGTGCCACACGTTGCCCGGCACTTTGGTGGCCGCATACAGCGCCGGCGTGGGCTTGCGGTAGTCGATCAGCCGGCGGCGGGCGCCTGTAGGGGCTTCGACACGAACGGCATCGCCGTTAAAGGTGTACGTCGCGCCGCCTTTCACGCAATGCAAAATCGGTTCGTACATCGAACCAAATTTGTGTTTGGCCTGCACCCCCGAACTGTCATAGTGCCACACGATGCGCGACAACACGGTCAGGCGGCCACGCAGGTACAGGTCGAGCAGCGGCATCGACTGCGTGCTCGCCATCAGATACAGCGAACCGCCTGGCCGCAACTTGGCGACGCACAGGTCGAGCCAGACGTGGCACCATGCCAAGTAAGCTTCGACCGAGGGCCAGCGATCGGCGAAACCGGCGAACTGCTTGCCGATGTTGTAGGGCGGGTCGGCGAAGACCAGGTCGACCGAGGCGTCGGCCACGCGCCCGGCCAGCACGGTGCAGCAGTCGCCCCAGATGACGGTGGCGCCTGCCTGCGTGAATTCACGAAATGCGGCGTCTTGCATCGTACCTTGCCGCGGGAGAGTGTCAGGCGGTGCGCCGCCGATAAAAATCGTTCGCCGCAGCGACACCCGCACCGGGCGGGCAGCCAAACCCCTGATCGCCCAGGCAGCGTTCAAGTGCGGCCAGAAACAGCAGCACGTTGCGAGGCTGGCTGGTTTCGCCCATCAGGCCGATCCGCCAGGTCTTGCCCTTCATTGGACCCAGGCCGCCACCGATCTCAATGCCAAATTCTTCGAGCAGTTGCCGCCGCGTGCGGGCGTCGTCGACGCCGGGAGGGATGACAACGGCATTCAGCATGGACAACTGCACGCCTTCGGCGACAGCGTAGGAAATGCCGAGCGCGGCCAGCCCCGCCTTGAGCGCGCGATGATTTTGCGCGTGCCGGGCGAAGCGGGCGTCAAGACCTTCGTCGAGCGTGACGCAAAGCGCCTCGCGCAGGGCGTAATTCATGTTGATCGGCGCGGTGTGGTGATACGCCCGGTCTTGCCCCCAGTAATTTCGGACCAGGGTCATGTCCAGGTACCAGCTTGCAACCTTCGTCCTTCGGCGCTCAATGGACGAGACAGCGCGAGGGCTAAACGTGACCGGGGCCAAGCCGGGCGGGCAGCTCAGACATTTTTGCGAACCGCTGTACACGGCGTCGAGCTGCCAGGCGTCGACCTCGACTGGAACGCCCCCCAGCGAGGTGACGGTATCGGCCAGCAGCAGGCCGCCGACAGCGTGCACAACTTTCGAGATGTCTTCGAGTGGCTGATGTGCGCCGGTTGAAGTTTCCGCATGTACGATGCCCACCACCTTGGGGCGGACGCGCTCAACCACCTCGGCGATCTGGCTGGCGTCGAAGATTTCGCCGAACGGGCGCTCGACGACCGTCACCTGGGCCCCGGCGCGGGCGGCAACGTCGGCCATGCGCCCGCCAAAGACACCGTTCACGCAAACCACCATTTTGTCGCCCGGCTCGATGAGGTTGACGACGCAGGCTTCCATGCCGGCGCTGCCGGTGCCGCTGACGGCCAGCGTCAGTTCATTGGCCGTGCGAAACACTTGACGGAGCATAGTCTGTGTTTCAGTCATCACTTGGAGGAAATAGGGGTCAAGGTGCCCGACGGTGGCGGCGCCCAAGGCCGCCAGCACGCGCGGGTGCGTGTCGCTCGGGCCGGGCCCCATGAGCACGCGACGCGGGGGCGTGAGCGGGGCGAAAGTTGGGTTCGACATGATCTTTCCATCAATTCAAAAGTTGTTCGGCGGTCAGCGATATGGCGAATTGTTTGTAAATCATTGGCGATTCGCCGGGCATCTCGAAAGTCATCCGCCTTTGAGCATCTGGCTGATTTTCTTGAATTCCGGGGTGCCGGCGACTTCGCACCATTCAAACATCACCGATTCACTGGTCGTAATGATCGCACCGGCGCCGGCCATACGGTCGAGCGCGAGCGTGCAGTCAAGTTCGCCGCGGCTGCCGACGGCGTCGGCCGCGACGAAAACCTGATAGCCCTGCGCCAAAAGATCGAGCACGGTTTGCAAAATGCACACGTGAGCTTCAATGCCGACAACGACGACCTGAAACCGCTCGCCACCCTGCCCGCTGGCCACTCCCCAGTCGAGCGTTTCGACGCAACTGAATCGCAGCTTCGCTGGGCGCTTGCCCAGCACTTCAGCCAGTTCAATGACAGTCGCCCCCAACCCTTGCGGGTACTGTTCAGTGGCATACACCGGCACGCCCAGGATTTGTGCGGCTTCGACCAGCCGACGGCACAGGGCGATCAATCGGGATGCGTTCGGAATGAGTGGAACCAGCTTCTGCTGAACGTCGATCACCAGCAGGCGGCTGGTCGCCCGCGACAGCAGTTCGCCACTGCGAATCAACGGTTCATCGACTGAATCTGAGGCATCGGGGGGGCACATGACCCGATGCTAGTTCGGGGGCGTGCGAGTGTCAAGCAGAGCGCCGCGGCGCCATGTTTGTCGACTCGCGCCGAGGCAAGCAGGTGGCATCGTTGATGCGGCGGCTGGTTGTGACGGGCACCGTTTGGAAGGCCATACCAACGATCAGTCGGCAAAGACCGCAGCGCCGCTCGACAACAGTTGTTGCCCCAGCGTGTTCCAGTACGAATCCAGCGCCGCGTCGCCCGAGTCGGCAGCCGGTGGCGTTCTGCCGGTCGTCGAACCGGCGATTCCAACTGGTGCGCCGGCGACGCCGGGTGAAGATTCGCTGGAGGCCGTGGTTGCCCCAGTGCTGCCAGAGCCGATTCCGCCCAAGGGCGACACAACCGCCGGTGCGGCGGCATAACTTGCCCCAGACGACGCGGGCGCGGCGGCCAGTTCACGGCTCGACATGGCCGCCGATGAAATCGACGACGACGAGCTTGACGACGAACTCGAATTCGTAATGACAAACGTCCCCTGGTTCGACACGGCAAAGCCAAAGCCCAGGCTGGTCGTTACCTGCCAGACCGCCGGGTTCTGGGCCACGATGGCGTCGCTTTGGGCGGCACTGGCGGTGTAAATATGGTCGCCATTTTGCGAATTATACAGGCGAAAGATCTCGGTCGAACCGGGCACCTGTGTCGTGTACAGGTAGCCTTCGTCGCGTTCATACACCCAGCCACTGGCCACGAGCGAGGTTTCCTCAGCATTGCTCGCAGTGTAGTAGTGCAAGCCGTTGTTGGGGTCGTACAGCCGATGCAGCGGCAAAGCGCCCAGAGCTGAACCCTGATCGACGGCGAAACCAGCTTGCCCGGTCGATTTGTCCTGCAGGCCGATCTGTACGTCCTGCCGAAATTCTGCGTAGGATGTCGTGAAAAAATTGAGGTTGGCGCTTGCGTTATACGCCTGGTACATGCGTGTCGGGTTGTACACCGTAATTGACAGCGTTTCACTGGCCGACTGCGTACCGTTCGTCGCCGTAACAATGACATTGTTCGTGCTGGGGCCTTGCGACGGCGCGGGCGTCCAGGTGAGGGTGCGGGTCGAGGGGTCGAATGCGGCGCCTGCCGGCAAATTTGCCGCGGCGTACACGACGGTTCCCGTGCCCGTCAAATTGATCGTGGGCGCAATGAGCGTGAGCGGCTGGTTGACAAAGTCGAGGACGTTGTCGTTACTGTTTCCCAGGCCACCGCTGGAGGCCGTGACGGTGACCACGAAGCTAGTCGTGGTCTGGGTTCCGTCAGAAGCATAAACGCCCAGGGTAATCGTGGCACTGCCGGTCTGATTCGCCGCGGGAACAAGACTGATCGTACGATTGGCCCCGCCGCCTGCCAGCAACAGATTGGCGTTGGGAATCAGTGCGGGGTTCGAAGAACCGGCCGTCACCGTCAAAACCGCGCTGGGGTTGCTCAGGTCGCCAATTGTGAACGGAATCGGACTGGTGGGCGTGTTTTCGACCGTCGATTGTGTGGCGACCGATGAAATCGTGGGCGCCCCGGACGGGGGCACATTGGGAACCGTGGTTTGAATGTTTGACGGAATGACGGTCAGTTGAAATTGCGATTGCGCGGTGCCCCCCGTGTTGTCGGCGACGGTTACGGTAATCGTCGTGGAGCCCGTCACATTGGGGGTCGGAAACGCCGAAATCTGGCGGTAATTTCCGTTGCCAAAGAATGTGAAATTGGCATTCGTCAGCAGGGCCTGATTCGACGATGTCGCCGAAAGCGAGAGCTGGTTCGCAGGCGTGTCGGCGTCGGCGACGTACAGCGCGAGTCCGCCGGTCGAAGAATTCTCGGCGCTGGTCTGATTGGGAATGGTGGAAATCGTGGGTGCGTCGTTGTCGCTGTTGATGTCAACCGTTATGGGCAATGTCGCCGTGCGGCCATCAAGATCAGTCACCGTCAGCGTCACGACCGAAACGCCGTCGATTTCGTTCAGGGTATTGATCGCCAGAACCTGATTGGCGCCGCTGCCCAGAATGCTGAGGTTGGCATTCGGCAACAGGGCCAGGTTCGATGACGTGGCCGACACAGTTAACTGGTTTACCGGAGTCAGCGGGTCGCCAATGCTGAACGGCACGGGCAATATCTGCTGATCGTCGGTGAGGGGGACAATCGGGCTGGGCGTCGTCGTGGAAATCGTGGGCGGCCCCAGGGGTGTAACGATGAATTTGAACGCCTGGCTGAAGGAAATGCCGGTGGGGGGGTCGGTAATTGAAAGCGTAATGACTGCGGTCCCCGAACCAAACGCATTGGGAATAATGGCCAGCGTGCGCGCTGCGCCCGCCCCCGCAATGATCAGGTTCGGGTTGGTAACAACCATGCCATTCGACGATGCCGCCGAAACGACAGCGTTCACGACCGGGTTCAGCAAGTCGGAAACGGTAAATGACATCGGCTGCGGCAATGTGCCCTCAGCGACGGTATCGTCAGGAATCGGGCTGATGGACAGTGGCGGAACGTAATTGACCTGAACAGTCGTCGGTGTGCTTGAGCCGCCCTGGCCGTCGCTGAGCACGAATTGAATCGTGCGCTGCAACGTCAGCGGGTTTTGCGAAACGTCCTGATAAGTGATGTCGTCCAGCAGCGCCTGGGCAGCCGCGGGCGTGGCATTGGCATTGAAGGCAATCGTCAGCGGCTTTTGGCCGCTTGTGCCACCGATGAAGGTGCCGATCTGGAGACCACCATACGAAACGACGTTGGCGGAAATGCCAATTTGCCCCGCGGCGTTGCCCTGGTTCTGAATGGCCAAGCGGTCTTCGGCCAGGCCGTTCACTGAGAAATTGACCGTCAGCGTGCCCGTATTGTAGTTCAGATGCAGCGTGTCGGTAATCGTGGCCGCGGGGTCAATGACTGTGGCGGGCGCGTCGATGACATAGTTCAGCGTGGTTGTTGACATCGTCAACACGGGGGGCACATCCTGCGCGGGCGTGGTGACCAGGTCGGGCACCAGCTTGTTCGCAACGGGGGTGCCAATGCCGGTCACGAGGTCGTAACCGGGACCGGCGTTATAGCCTGGAAAGAAGCCAAACCCGTTGTAGCCCGTGGTGATGTCGTGAAAATCGCTGGCCGGCAGCTTGTACAGAATCGGCAGCGTATCTTTGGCGCCATCGAGGGTCGCTTCGCCGGCGAGAACCCGCCCCTGGTCGGCGATGGCGATGAGGCCGGCCCAGGAGGGACTGGCAAGGCTGGTTCCGCCAATGACTCCCCACGGCGTCGCTGCCCCATTGTTGTAGCTGTCGTAAATATCTACACCGGTTTCAGGATCGGCGACGAACGAGACATCCGGAATCGTGCGGTAACCGCCGCTGGGAAACTTCAGTGGGATCTGATAAATCGGCTTGGTTTCGTACTGACTGATGCCGCCGCCGCTTGCCCCACTTATGTTGCCCCAACCGGTTTCATTCTGATAGTTACCCGTCGCGTCGGTGTAAAGCGACGTTCCGCCGACCGCGACAACGTTGGGCGACTCGGCGGGGTACCCCCCCGGTGCGCCCGTGTCGCCTGACGACGCGAGAAACGTAATCGGTGTGTGCTTCGCCGGAGTCGTGAAGACGCTGTCGAGGGCGGTTTCGCCCAAGAAGCCTGGCTGTCCGAAGCTCATGGAGATAACGGACACACCGGGAACATTCCTTGCGGTCCTGACTCCGGAAAACAAGTTCAGTGGATCAATCGTTTCAACAAGAATGATATTTGCCATTGGGGCAATCGCGTGTGCCCACTCGACATCCAATGACTCCTCGCCCTCCCAGCCGCCGGTCGGATCGACGGGTGGATAATTCTGTCCGCCAAATTCATCGACTTTCTTGAAGCTGGGCGGGTCGGGCAGTCCAAACGCCACGTCGAACTGATGCAGGTCGCTCGTTAAAAAATTCGCGGCAGTGCTGTTCACGAATTTTGGGTTGTCATACGCATCGACAATCGCAATCGTCTGGCCCGCCCCCGTGCCGGCAATCGCACCGAATTGAATCTGATTGATGCCGTACGCCTGCGCGATTTGCTGGGGTGTGAATCCACCCGTTGGCGTCGAAAACTGATACGGTGCCGCTCCTCCATACGGGTGCGCGACGATGTATGTCGTATGCGACACTCCAGGGTCCGCCGGCGTGCCACTCAGCATGCATCGCACTTCGAGGATTTCGCCCGCAACACCAGCCAGCCGGCTGTACCGGACGCGGCGGCCTTCTGCCCGGGTCACCCGATGAATCTGCTGACCCCTTTGACGGTCCCGCACACGCCGAAACCAGAATGTGAGCAGCATGAGAACAATGTCCCCTCTGGAACGGATAACTCGACGAACGAACACAAACTGACCGCCGAACTGCGGCCCGCAGCAGTTCGGTGGCGAAAGAACCGGCACGACCCGCCCGCGCGTCACGCGGTTCCTGGCGGAAAAAGCCGCGTAGCCAACACCATGCGGATGACCGGTTCATTGATCCTAGCAATACCGCCAGAGCCGTCGCAATCCCGCTCGGGCCGACAGATGTCTGTTTTTGGCCACATTCCCCTACAATCGAACGTTTCAATACGACCGCAACCTTGTCATCCACGTCGGTTCAAGCCGAAAAGCCATCCAGCCCGGCTGCGATTTGGCCCGCCACCGCACTCCACCAGGTGTCGAGAGCCGCTGGGCTTCGGGCAGGTTGTGGCGCGCCGGCAGTCGCGCTGGTCGCCGATGGTTCGCTTGCGGCCGGCGGCGTGGGCGCACCACTGGCAGAGTTCGTGCCACTCGGGCCGATGCCGCCCACAGGAACGCCGGCCAGAGTCGCGCCCGCATTGACCGACGTTGCGGCGACACCCGGCCCGACCGAAAGTTCTGCTGCCGAAATCGCGGCGGCGGTGATCGACGATGATGAGAGTTCCGGCGCAGGCGTGCTCGGCAGCGAAATGGCCCCTTGCGCCGTTGTAGCAAACCCGAACCCGAGGTTTGTCGTGACCTGCCACACTCCGGGAGACTGACTGAGAATCGACGCTTCCTGCGTTGCGCTGGCTGTGTAGAAATGGTCTCCGTTTTGCGTATTGTACAGGCGGAAAATTGGGGAAGTCCCTGGAACCTGCGTGGTGTACACATAACCTTCGTCGGCCTCAAAATTCCAGCCCTGCTTAACCAACGAATCCCGTTCGCCATCACTCGTCGTATAGTAATGCAGTCCGTTGTTCGGGTCATACAGCCGGTGCAGCGGCACGGCACCGGCCCCCGGCCCCTGATCGACCGCAAACCCCGTCTGGCCGGACGACTGATCTTGCAGGCCGTTTTGAACAATCTGCTGGAATTCCCACGCCGATGTCGTAAAGACATGGACATTGGCGACAGGATTGAATGCCACATACATCGGCGTCGGGTTGAAAACATCGAGCGTTACCAGCTCGCTCGACGAATGCACGCCGTCGGTAGCCGTGAACACGACCGTATAGGTGGCCGGCCCCTGGTTGGCAGCGGGCGTCCACGAAAATTGATTTGTCGCCGGGTTGAACGCGGCGCCAGACGGCAAATTCATGGCCGAATAGGTCAACGGGCCGACGGGGTTGGTCAACGTGATCGCCGGCGCGACAAACGTCAGCGATGCGTTCACCTGCCCGGCGAATGTCGACGTGGCGGGCGGAGGCAGCGGCGCGGCGAGCCCGGCCGGTTGGACCGTAAGTTGGAAACTGGTCGTGCTGCTGGTTCCTGAGGACGAAGCCACCTGCATCGTAATCGTTGCCGTTCCGGTGCGGTTGGCCACGGGAACGACAGTCAGCGTGGGGTTGCTGGCTGAGCCGCCGAGCAGCAGCCCGCCCGTGGCGACGAGGCCGGGGTTCGACGACGACGCCAGAACCGAAAGCGTTGCGGTGGGGTCAAGCGGGTCGGCCACGCTGAATGCGAGCGGGCCGACAGGTGTGTTCACCAATGTGATTTGATTTGCCACCGACGAAATCGAGGGAATCGGGGCGGTTGGCGCAGGCCCCGGCCCCGGCGGGCCCTGGGGCGTGACAGTCAACACGAACGTCGTCGAGGCGGTATGCACGCCATTCGAAACATTGACCGTGATCGTGGCATTGCCGGTCTGACCGTTCGTGGCGGCAACCGACAACTGGCGATATCCACCGGCACCGGCCGCGATCGTCAGGTTGGCGTTGGGCACAAGGGTCTGGTTCGAAGAAGAGGCGCTGACCGTCAGTGGCGCCAGCGGGTTGTCGGGATCGGCGATCTGGAAACTGAGGCCGCCGGTCAGTGAGTTTTCAGGAATCGTCTGGTTGGGGATAGGCGTAATTGTGGGCACATCGCTGGCGGTCAGCACGCTGAAACTGAAGGACGTCGAACTTTTGCGCCCGTCGAGGTCCGTCACCGTCAGCGTAATTTTCGACGTGCCAATCTGGCCCGGCGTGGGCGAGAGTGTCACCGTGCGGTTTGCGCCGCTGCCCCCGAAGACGATCCCTCCGTTTGAGATCAGCGCCTGGTTTGACGAAGTGCCGCTGAGAGTCAGTTGTGCAACGGGCGTCAGGAGGTCGTTAATCGTGAATGCCAGGGGGGGCAGGGTTTGCCCAGACGTAATCGACTGGTCGCTGACGGGCGTAATCGTGGGCGGCGGGCCGGGCACGACGGTCAGCAGAAACACGCTGACGGCCGTCGTGCCATTGCCATCGGCGGCAGTAATAATGATTGCCGTGTTGCCCGTTTGAAACGCCGCGGGTGTGACCGTGACAGTGCGGTTCGCCCCGGTTCCGCCCAGCACGATGTTGGCATTGGGAACCAGCGTTGTATTCGACGAAGTGGCGGCGTAAGTCAATTGATCGACCGGTGTGATCTGGTCGCCCGACGCGGTGAATGGGATCGCGCTCGTGACCGTCGCCTCTTGCGTCGACTGGTTTACGATGGGCGACAAGATCGGCGTGTTGACCGACACCGTAAATGTGGTGCTGGTCGACAAACCCACTCCATCGGTCACCGTGACTGTAATCTGGCTAAAGCCGACCTGGCCCAGGGCGGGCGAGACAGTCACTGTGCGGTTGGCCCCGTTGCCGCCGAACACGATGTTTGACAAGGGAACCACGAACGAGTTCGAAGTCGCTGCGCTCAACTTGAGCTGGCTGGCAGCCGTTTGCGAATCGCCAACGGTAAATGCCACCGCGGCCGTGGGAGTGCTTGTGGCGACAAACTGATTCGCTATCGCGGTAATCGTGGGCGGGTGGTCGATCGTAATGTTCGTCGTGCCCGAGATCGTAATTGGCGTCTGGCGGGCCACGATGATATCGGGAAATGCGCCCGTTGAATTTGACACCAGGTTCGTTGCGCTGAGTTCGCTGTATGCAACAGTTTGACCGTCGGCTGAGATCACCGGGTCGTAGTATTCGATGCCATTGCCGGTCAGTCCTGCCGACGTGACCGAGATCAGTGTGGTTTGGCCGGTTGTCATGTCGTGCACAAAAATGCCGCCGTAAAACCCGCTGACCGAAGACAACCCGTGGTCGTGCGATGCGAAAGCGACGTAGCGCCCGTCGGGTGTGATCGAGGGTTGGCCGGAACCGAGCGATTGCGAATCCTGATTGCCGCTGGAATCAACCGAAACGCGAACGGTCTGCCCCGTCGCCGTATTGTGGACGAACACGTCCGTCGCTTTATTTGTGTCGCCGCTGACCAGATTATTGGCAGCCGAATCGAATGCAATCAATTCGCCGTTGAGCGTGATCGAAGGATTCGACGAATCGGCGTTTGACGCATTTCCGCTCGAATCGGTGGACACCAGCGTCGTCGTTCCCGTCACCATGTCGTGGACGTAGATTTCATATACGCCGGCGGGTGTGCCCGGCGCGAGGTTGCTGGCATCCGACCGGAAGGCAATGTAGCGCCCATCGGGTGAAATCGCGTTTTCATCGGACTGGTCGTTTGCCGCAACGCCGGCCGAGGTTTCTGAGACAAGCGTTGTCGTATTCGTCTGCATATCGCGAAGATAGACTTCGGGCTTGTTGCCGCTCACGGGTGTCGATACCAGGTTCGTCGCAATCGAAGTGAAAACGACATAGCGACCATCGGTCGATGTCGACATTCCGCTTTCGGCAATATCGGCAAAGTTGTTGCCGACCGTCGTGGTGCCGTTGACGGCAGAAACCAGCGATACCTTCCTCGTTGCCAGGTTCTTTTCAAACACGTTGGCTTCGTTGATCGTTCCTGAAGGAAGCAATCCGGACGACAGCGTTGAGAACACCACATCCTGGCCGTTGCCCGAAACGACGACAGAATTTTGCTCGTTCACATTTCCGCCGCCCAGCGGCAATTGGCTGTTGATGGAATCGGTCGTTACCCGCGTCGTGGTTTGCGCCGTCGTGTCATAGATAAAACCATCGGTGGCGGTATTTGTGTCGTTTGCCACAAGATTGCTGGCGAATGAAGCGAACCCTACGTACCGGCCGTCGGCTGATATGCTGGGGTTATACGATTGGCCGTTGCTTTCGCCCCCGCTTAAGCTCACCGACGCCAGATAATTCGAACTCGATGTGCCCCCATTTGCAATTGTATACCCGAAGCTATCGCTCGGCGCACTCGAATCTGCAGGGTTTTGAACGTATGTCACCAGCCCGTTGCCAATATCCTGCTCGCTGAACGTGCCGCCCACGACCAGCGGGTTGCCGCTCAAATCAAGGCTGCCGATTTGCGGAACGGCTGTCAGCGTGAATACAACTGTCGCTGGAGTCGATGTGCCACCATTCGCCAGCAATTCGGTTGGCGTGATCGTCGTGCTGCCGCCCAGCGGAACCGAAACGGTCGTGTTGTTCACCAGCACCGGCCCGCCGCTCAGCACCAGCCGGGGTTCGAGCATTTCACAGCCTGCAGGGCGCCAGCGCCGCCGACGATTGAGCAGGCTTTGATGCGGTCCAACCAGCCGCAGTTTTCGCAACCAATGATTCAACAACACGAATCAATCCCCCCCGTGGCAGGCAGATTTGATGCGGTTCAGGCCGGCGCGCAACCCGCCCCGCACCCGATATTCTGAGGGGGGCAAAAAGCAAAACCAAAGCGCAACCGGCACAAGCCCGCGAGCTAAAAAAGGCGTGCAACTTCGTCGATTTGTTGTAGAGAGTACAACCAGAAATCTTGATACTAACAACCCGGTTTACCGCGCGGCAAGCTTTTTTTCCGCCAATTCCGCCTTTTTCCCATAGCTCACGACCCTGAACTGCCGTGCCCCGCAGCGGCGATTGCCACCCGGCGGCCCAAGCCGTCAAGCACTTCCTCATCATCGGGGTACGAACTGGCAAGAAAGCCTCGCAGCGGGATCGGAACTTCATCCATCCGATAGGCCGTGCCAGCGCGATGAATGCCATACACCGCCGTTGTGAATCGCACTGTTGGTGGAACGCGCGAAGGGACCGTTGGGTGATCGAGCGCAATCGTAGGGATTTGTTCGAGCCAATGTCGTGCGGCGGGTGAAAAGCGGTCGACGCCTTCACTGCCGACCAGCACGCAGGCGTCGACCTCATGTCGCTCGAGCAGCGACTGTGCCGAAAACTCGCCGGGGTTGTAACGCGGGTAGCCCCGTGCCAGGTTCACGCTGAAGGGGTACCCGGTTTGCCAGGCCAGAACCAGGTCGGCCCCGGTGACATCGCCCTGCACACGCATCCGGCGGGCGTAAAATCGCGTGTACTGGTTCAGGTCGCGCACCAGACGCAACAGCGCCTCGACGTTTTGGCGTCCGCCATCGGTCAGGCTCAAGCCCAGTCCGAAAAACACGATGCCGAACCGACAGGATTTCATCATTCCGGCAAGGCTTTCGAGTTTCTCCAGCGGTGCGCCGATCACCGAACCCCGCGCCGGACCGATGCCCCGCACCAGGCTTCGCAAGGTCCACAGCGCCTCAAAGTCACGCCCGGGTTCAATTGGCAGAAAAAAATCTGCGACGGCGCTGGTTTCATTCGGCGCCAGATTGGCAACGACCAGTGTGCGATCACGCCGCCCGCCGGGCAAAAACTCGCCCACAGGATCGGCCGAGTACCGCTCGGTGTGCCGGGGGTGGCTGACCGCCGGGTTCGACCCCCAATAAATCACGAGGTCGGCTCGATTCTTCACTTCGCCCAGCGAGCAGGTCTGTTCGCCGACATTTTGTACGGCCATGACCGAATGCGCGTGGCACAGCGACGCCGTGGTGTCGATCGTGGCGCCCAGCCGATCGGCCAGTGCAATCGCCGCCCGCTGACCGGGCGTACTGCTGCGCGACAGCCCGTAAATCAACGGAGACCGTGCGGAGTGCAGGATTTCGGCGGCGCGGTCGAGCGCGACAGCGAGTTCGGCAGGTTGACCCTCGATTTCAGCGACGGGCGGTTGCTGGCTACCCTGTTCGAGGAACCATGGTTCGGCCAACCCGCAGGCCCGTTCGGCACGGGTGATTTTTCCCGCCTCGATCGTCAGCCGCAGGTCGTCGCACACGCACCCGCAAACGGTGCACGCCACATTGTCGACATGCTCAGCCAAACTCGTTACCTCGTTCACAACCGGCGACGGGCCATCGCCGAATGACACCCCCGCGGCGATTCAAGCGCCGCGCCACGCCGCGCAGGAATTGGCCGTTTCCCACAAAACGACTTCGATGACCGGAAAGCCACCGCGTTGTGCGCGGTCGAAGATCAACCGGGCGATGTTTTCAGCGGTCGGGTTGACGGGAATGGTAAACACCGGCTGGCCATGCGCGACCAGCAGGGGCAGCAGCGGGTCGTCGGCGTGCATGATCATGCGGTGGTCGAGTTCGTCGTTGATCCACGTTCGCAACGACTTTTTAATGTCGGTGAAATCCACGAGCATGCCCCGTTCGTCGAGCTGCCCGCCCTCAAGCGAAATGACCGCCCGCCCATTATGGCCGTGCAGAAATCGGCACTTGCCATCGTAGTTCAGCAGGCGATGCCCGTAGCAAAAATCGATTTGTTGTGTCACTCGAAACATGGGCAGAATTCTTTTTTGAACACGGCGGCAACACAATGCGATTCAACTGGGTGTCGCCCCCCGTAAGCGATCGGCGGCGTACAATTGTTTCGTGCGGGAACATCGGCGCCTGTCATTCCCCAATCGAGCGATTTACCGCGCCGGCCTGCGGCGCAGTAAGCCGGCCGATCGGGCCAAGGACGCGAATAACCCAGCCGACAGGGGAACATGGGCGTAATTGGCCGCTCGGGGACTTGAACCCCGACGCCTTGCGGCACAAGATCCTAAATCTTGCGTGTCTGCCATTTCACCAAGCGGCCGGTTGGAGGGGCATTTATGCCCGATTGATTCTACGCCGCGCCGAGCGTATTGAACAGTTGCCAACCACCAGGCGGGCGCCGTCAATCGCTCAAACCATAACGCACGATGCACCACAGGGCCTGCAGGCCGTCGCGCCAACCGATTTTCTTTCCCTGGTCGTAGGTTCGGCCTGAGTAGCTGATGGACAGCTCGTAAATCCGGTATCGGCGGCGGGCGACACGGGCGGTGATTTCCGGCTCGAAGCCAAAGCGGTTTTGCTTAAGCCGCGGGGCGATTTCCTGCAGCACCTCGCGTGTAAACACCTTATAGCAGGTTTCCATGTCGGTCAGGTTGAGGTTGGTGAAGCAGTTCGACAGCGTTGTCAGAAACCGGTTGCCCAAGTAGTGCCAGTAGTACAGCACGCGGTGCGAGTAATCGCCCAGAAACCGCGAACCGAAGACCACGTCGGCCTTGCCTTCGACAATCGGTTGCAACAGCCGGGGGTATTCTGAAGGGTCATATTCGAGGTCGGCGTCTTGCACGATAACCGCGTGCCCGGCGGCGTGCTGAAACCCGGTTCGCAATGCCGCGCCCTTCCCCTGGTTTTGCTCGTGCAGCACGACGACGAGCGTATTGAACGGGTCGGGTGGTGTCGCCTCGATCCTTTTCAGCAAATCGCGTGTACCGTCGGTGCTGCCGTCGTCGACCAGGACGATCTGTTTGCGAATCGGCACGGTCCGCACATTTTCGAGCAGGGCTTCCAGAGTGTCGATTTCGTTGTAAACCGGAACCACCACCGTCAGCAGGAAATCATCGGGAATCGCGTAAATTCCAAGCTGGCGGCAAACCCCTTCGCCCAAGCTGCTGCGGTACGAGTCGTACCACGCCGCCGTGAAGCGCGGCGTGTTGCCACCGGGCTCGCAAGGTAACGCCTCATGCATTGGCGAACTCCGGCTGGGCCGCATTCTCGCAGCGAGGCCGTTCAATTGAATAGGGGCAAATATAGTGCGGGCAGGTCGTACAGCCAGCGCGCAGGGGTCAATAGGACAGCGGCAACGGGTTTGGTTGCACCAGAAACGGAAAAACCCGCACTGGCTTGCCGACCGGGTAAGTGGCTTTGTAAACGAGTTGGGCGGCGCGGTCGGCCGCATACTGCAATTTGACAAATTCAAGCCCGCAATAAACATCGGTGCTGGCTTCGGCCGCCGCATCAGCGAACACCTCGCCGGCCGACGCCGCATGCCGCCGCACCCCGTGCAGGCTGTTTTCGCGAACCTTCATGCCGGCAGCAGCCAGCTTGATGAGGCCTTTGAGATACCGACCCACGGTCGTGTCGGCCCCCGTGGCCCGCCAGAGGCGCTCCCATTCTTCGTGAGCTTCCCAGTAGTAGCCCAAGTTGAACAGATCGATCGCCCACAGGTAGCTGCGGTTTTCGGCCCACGATTCGGGGTCGAGCGCCATGGGAGGCGGAAACTTTTTGTTGTGACTGTGCCCGCGCGGATCCCGAACCGGGTGAGGTGTTCCGCTACCGGGCACAAACGTGTATCGGGGCAATTCCGCCGAAGGCAGCAGACGGGGCGTTTCGCGTTCCGTTTCGATCATCCGGTGCGTCTCCAATGTAGTCCGTGGGCCATTCCAGTGGGTGAATCAAGCTTGAGAGTAACGACTTTCGGCCTGAAGCTGGAGTAACAATTTTCAAAAAAACAGCATTTTGAATGATGCAGCGGCGGGCGCTGACAATTGCATCATTTTGGCAAACCTCACCCGGCGTGCTGAGCAACCCGGCGCTTGATTTGTGCCAAGATCCCCGCGAAACCGCGCTCGCGCGTCATCCCCAAAGTTTTCTGCAACCCCAGTTGTGGCAATAAGTTATCGGGAAGGCACGCCACATCCTGTGGGGAAACTCCGGTCAAGCCGTTGACCAGCAGCGCCACAAAACCGCGAACCGTGGGAGATTGTTCAGGAACCTCGGCCTCCAGCCGGACAACCCCATCCTGAACGTCTACCCAAAGGATAACGGGGGTTTGGCATTCCTGGACCCGGCAACCGGCAGACACACCCAAGGAGGCGCGGCCGGCCGAAGCCTGCGGCAGTTTGTCGGAAAACTCCAGCAACATCTCCAAGGCGTCTTCGGGTTCGGCTCCTTCGAATTCCGCCAGATAATCAGTTAACTTCACCGGCGCCTCTCCGAAACCAGAAGCTGCACCGCAAGGCACAACCTCTACCCGTCAAATTCAATGCCCATTGAAACGGCTCTGCCACCATTTTTCAACCCCAATTCCTCCGATTTTCCAGCGACCCAGGCGCCAGCCACTGCCCTTTTTTGCACCCCAATGTGGGTATCAACACTCGTCGCTTCACTACCCGCTGGTACGACGGTCAAGATTCTTGCAAAGGCGATCACAACCTGATTTCGCTAAGGCGCAGGCGGCGAACTCCGTCAATCAGCTTGCAGGCCCATGGGGTTGCGATGGACCTGCGGCCTGGCAATTCCTGGTACAGGCGGCTTTCAGCGACTGTTGCCGGGAATTCGGCCAGTGAAAGGAAGTGGATACCGTATTGTGATTCGCGGAGTTGGACAGCGCAAATCCTCAGTGCAACCTGTTGGTGAGTAATCAGTTGCAATTAATGCTTCGCCGCCGCCGGCGAGCCCGCGCGTTCGTGCGCGCCGGCGGCGTCAGGCATTGCAATTCTGAATCAGGATTCGCCGATTTTCCCTCGACGTTTGGCAAAGCATCGTGCCACCGGAGGAATCAGCAGGTGCTTGTCAGAACACGTCGAGGTAGAAATGGTGCCCCGAATAATAAGGCTTCTCTTCCGGGTAAAAATTGTACCAGTTGGTGTTGTACACCGGAATTTGCCGGCTTGGGGGGTAGCGGTAGTACAAATTGTCGTATTGCTCGTTGCCCTGGAAATTGTGCGGGTAATAGACGTAAGGGTAATAGTAGAAACGGCCCCAGTCGTAGGGTTGCCCGCGGCCCGCAGCGTGCACGTCGGCCGATCGGCCAACGACCGACGCCAGCAGAATCAAAAAGACCAATCCGGAACGGACGGGTTTGCTAAACATAACGGTCTCTCCTGGAAAAGCGTTCGGTCTGGGTCGCAATCGGGAAGCGCCCCCTGCGGTGTACATCCTGCGCAGGCGGCATGCGGGGCCGGCCGGCACGGTTGGGCAGCATGCCGATTCCCTGGCATGGTTGCACGGCATTGCCCCACGGTTCTTCCTGAGACTGCACGTCAGACAAGGGCCGCGCCGTTGACAAACTCAGTATTATTCATCGGCCCGGCAGCTTCGTTACAATAGGAATAACCCAGATGCGCGATACCTGACTGCCGGTTCGTGCGGGTTCCTTCGGATCAAAAGTGATTTGACAACTCATGTTGCGACCGGTCAAGATGCGGTGACGCTGCCAGATGCGGCGATCAGCGCCCCGCGGGCAGCCTCATGCCAGGAGATTGATCAGAGTGGCTTTTCCACTGCCAGATTCGACCAGCGAAAGCGTTCCTACCGATGGTGATCTTCATGCGGTCGAGCAACTTGCCGCCGCGTACTGCCGCATTACGTCTGAGTTGGGCAAGGTGATCATCGGGCAAAAGACCGTCGTGGAAGAGCTGTTGATCGCCATGTTTGCGGGTGGGCATTGCCTGCTGGTCGGGGTTCCCGGGCTGGCCAAAACGCTGATGATCCGTACGCTGGCCGATGCGCTCGACCTGTCGTTCAACCGAATCCAGTTCACGCCCGACCTGATGCCGGCCGACATCACGGGCACCGAAGTGATTCAGGAAGACAAGGCGTCGGGCGCGCGGAATTTCAAATTTCTGCCGGGGCCGATTTTTGCGAACGTCGTCTTGGCCGATGAAATCAACCGCACCCCGCCGAAAACGCAGGCGGCTTTACTGGAGGCGATGCAAGAGCACCAAGTGACGGTGGGCGGAGTTCGGCACAAGCTGCCGGAACCTTTTTTCGTTCTGGCCACCCAAAACCCGATCGAGCAGGAGGGCACCTACCCGTTGCCTGAAGCACAGCTCGACCGGTTCATGTTTAATGTGTACGTCGATTACCCTGACGAAGAAGACGAGTTTTCGATTGTCAGGCAAACGACGGCCGGGGCGGTACCCGGTGTGCTCAAGGCGTTGTCGTACGACGAGGTCGCCTCGGTGCAGCGGTTCGTGCGGCAAGTGCCCGTGGCCGACCATGTTATTCGCTACGCGATGCAGTTCAGCCGGCTGACTCGGCGGAATCAGGCCGCAGTCCCTGATTTCGTGCAGCAATATGTAAGTTGGGGTGCGGGGCCACGGGCCAGCCAGTACCTGATCCTCGCGGCGAAGGCGCGGGCCATGCTGCATGGCCGGGCATATGTTGGTGTCGAAGATGTACAATCGGTCGCCAAGCCAGTGCTGCGGCATCGAATCATCACGAACTTCAATGCCGAGGCCGAAGGCATCACGCCCGACGAAATCATTCGCCGCCTGACCGAACTCATTCCCCACGACCCCGGAAGGCTCAACGCGCGTGGAAAGTTACCGGAAGTTTTTAAGTCCGCAGACGCTGGCTGATCTGCAAGGGCTCGACCTGAAGGCCCGGTTGATTGTGGAAGGCTATGTGGCGGGCTTGCACAAAAGCCCGTACCACGGGTTTTCGGTCGAATTCGCTGAGCACCGCGAATACGCGCCTGGTGACGACCTGCGGTACGTCGATTGGAAAGTGTTCGGCAAAAGCGATCGCTATTACCTGAAGCAGTACGAAGAAGAAACGAACTTCGCGTGCCACCTGCTGTTCGATTCGAGCGAATCGATGCTGTACAAGTCTGATCGAGCGCCAGTGTCGAAGCTGACATACGCTCAGTATGTCGCGGCGGCGCTGGCGTACCTTGTACTGCAACAGCAGGACGCGGTCGGCTTGGCAATGTTTGATTCCGCCGTGCGCACTTTTGTGCGGGCCAGCAGCCACCCCTCGCACCTGAAGCAGATCTGCCACACGCTCGAAAACTCATTGCCTCTCGGTGAAACCGCCATGGGGCCGATTTTTCACGACTTGGCCGAACGGATCCGCAAGCGCGGCCTCGTCGTTGTCATCAGCGATCTGTTCGACAATCTGCCCGACATGTTTTTGGGCCTCAAGCACCTGCGGCACCGCCGACACGATGTGCTCGTGTTTCAGGTCATCGACCCCGCTGAGCAGGATTTCCCCTTCCAGGATCTGACGTTGTTCAAGGGACTTGAGAGGTTGCCAGAGCAATTAACCGAACCGCGCTCGTTGCGGGCCGCATATTGCCGCGAATTTGAACGGTTTCTGCAGGAGGTGCGCCGAGGCTGCCGCGATTTGCATATTGATTACGCCCTGTTGCGCACCGACGCGCCGCTCGACGTCGCATTGCGCACGTTTCTCGCCGATCGGGCCAGCCGGTTGCATCGAACATGAAACTCACGCGTCCCGTGCCACCTTGAATTCCTGTTGTGCGAGTAATTCGACCATGCGTGTGACGTATTGCCTTGTTGTCGCCGTGCAGTGTTTTGCCGGCGTTGCCAATGCCGCTGACGTGCCTCCGGCTGCGCCGGTTTCCGCCGCGCCGCAGGGCGTTTTGCCCAAGGCGGCCGACGGGCGGTCGCTGAACCTCGATTTTGAAACTGGCGATCTGCGCGACTGGGTGGCGTCGGGCTCAGCATTTGCCGGTCAGCCGATAAAAGGCGACACGGTTTTTGCCCGCCGCAATGACAGCCACAGCGAGCACGCGGGCGCCTACTGGATTGGCGGTTTCGAAAAACACCAGGATCCGCCGCAGGGCGAATTGACCTCGGCCGCTTTCGTCGTGACGCACCCGTTCGCCGCATTCCTGGTGGGGGGGGGGCCGCATGACACGACCTGTGTCGAACTTGTGCGCCAGGATACGCAGCAGGTGTTTTTGCGGGTTTCGGGGGCCGAGCGTGAAAACCTGCGGCCTGTCGTGGTTGACCTGAAAGACCACCAGGGGAAGAAAATCTTCATCCGCCTGGTCGACAGGCACAGCGGGCATTGGGGGCACGTGAATTTTGACGACTTCCGGTTTTATGAAACCCGGCCAGCGTTTTCGCAACTGGCCCCGTTGGCAGTCGCCGATCAGTTCACGCACGCCGGTCTATCTCCCGACGACGCGGCGCGGGCCATGCAAGTGCCCGAAGGATTTCGCGTGACGGCGTTCGCCGGCGAACCCGATGTGCTCCAACCCATTGCCATGGCGCTTGACGATCGCGGGCGGCTGTGGGTCGCCGAGGCGTTTTCGTACCCGAACAAGGTTCCCGTAGATCAGGCCAAAGACCAGATCGTGATCTTTGAAGATTCGAATGGTGACGGCCGCTTCGACAAACGCACGGTTTTTGCCGATAAGCTGAATCTGGTGAGCGGGCTGGAGCTCGGGTTCGGGGGCGTGTTCGTCGGCGCGGCGCCCGAGCTCTTGTTTATTCCTGACCAGAACGGCGATGACAAACCCGACGGCCCGCCACAGGTGCTGCTCGACGGTTGGGGGTATCATGACACGCACGAAACCCTGAATTCCTTCATCTGGGGGCCCGATGGCTGGCTGTATGGTTGTCATGGCGTGTTCACGCATTCGCTGGTCGGTAAACCGGGTATGCCGCGCGAACAGCGTACACCGCTCAATGCGGGCATTTGGCGGTTTCATCCGCTGCGACAGGAATTTGAAGTGTTTGCATACGGTACCAGCAACCCGTGGGGCGTCGATTTCAATGACCGGGGCGATGCTTTTCTGACCTGCTGTGTCATTCCACACCTGTTTCACGTGATTCAAGGGGCACGGTATCAGCGCCAGGCGGGCGAACATTTTCAGCCGTACACCTATGCTGATATTCCCACAATTGCGCAGCATCGCCACTGGGTGGGCAACCAGTGGAACGACGCCGACCGGGCCAGGTCGGGGGCCAATGGCGGGGGCCATGCGCACGCGGGGGCCATGATTTACCTGGGCCACGCCTGGCCT
>JAJXXL010000230.1 GCA_021781115.1 Planctomycetota bacterium | reverse complement strand
TCGTACACTGATCGGGCAGCGTGGTTCGTTTCAATGCGGGCGTGTTCGCGAAGCCTATAACTGCCCCCCGTACCGGACGAACGCTTCGAGGGCGTAGTATTCGGGCAGGCCCAACTGGTTGTAAATCGCAGCCGTCTTTTTCGTGCGCTCTTCGGCCCGGATCCAGAATTCACGCTTGTCGCTGCCCGGAAACAGCGGCGCATCTTTTTGCGATTCGTGCCGAAAAATCGCCTGCTTTTTACGTTCGGTCAGTTCGGGACTGAGCGGCACGGCCCGTTCGATTTCATCGGGGTCGTATTCTTCCCAGGCGCCGCGGTACAGCCAGATTTCCGGCTTCAAATCCTCTGCCGCGACCCATTCGAGCGCCTGAACTGCGGCACGTGCGCACATGCGGTGCGTGCCGTGCGGGTCAGAAAGATCGCCGGCGATGTACACCTGCTGCGGCTGGAGTTCGCGCAGCAACCGGGCGATGATTTCGACGTCGGCATCGGTGATCGGAGCCTTTTCGACCGTGCCGGTCTGGTAGAAAGGCAGGTTCAAGAAGTGCAGCTTTTCGGCCGGCACACCGGCCGTCGCGGCGGCAGTCGTTGCTTCGGTCTGCCGGATCAGGGCCTTGACGTGCTGCACTTCGGTCGAATCGGGGTCGCCCGGGTTCTTGCAGGCAATCGCCTGCCGCATTCGCTGTTCGAGGTCGCGGCCGTGCCCGGTTTCGAGCCCGAATCGGGCGTGCATATGGTGCAGGAAGTCAATGTATCGCAATGCGTCGTGGTCGAACACGGCGATGTTGCCGCTGGTTTGATAGGCAATATGCACATCGTGCCCCTGGCTGGCCAGCGTGATCAGCGTGCCCCCCATGGAAATCACGTCGTCGTCAGGGTGGGGGCTGAATACGAGAACCGTGCAGCGCTCAAGGCCGGCGGGCCGGGTGCAAATGCCGTGCAGCAACCCATCGAAGATTCGCTGGCGGATCGACTCAATCGGGCCCGCCTCGCGCAGCAAATCGTGCAAATGATGCTCGAGGAAATCTTCGATCGCCAGCTTGAGCAGCGGCTTGCCAGTTTGCTGACTGAGCCAGATGACCGCCCGTTTTTCAAGCTGGGCCGTCCAGTCGACGCGGCGTACAAGCCAAGGCGTCATGATGGCGGTCAGCCCGCTGGCCGCCGCTTCATCGACCACGAACTCTGAATGCGGGTGCTTTTGCAAAAAGCTCGCCGTCACTTCGTCGGTGACTTCGCCCTCGACGGCGCGCGACACGATGCGGGCCTTGTGTTCGCCCAAGGCCATGAGAATGATTTTTTTGGCGTTGAGGATCGTGCCCACCCCCATCGTCACTGCCTGGTGGGGCACGTTGGCTTCGCCAAAAAAACTGCTCGTCGCGTCGCTGCGGGTTTGGGGGTCGAGCGCCACCAGCCGGGTCTGGCTGTTGCGCGAACTGCCCGGTTCATTGAAGCCGATATGCCCCGTTCGCCCAATGCCCAGCAACTGCAATTGAATGCCGCCGGCCTGTTCGATCCGCCGTTCGTACTCATCGCACCAGGCATCGACCTCTTCACGGGGAATGTCGCCGCGGGGAATGTGAATGTTTTCTTCCGGAATATTGACATGATCAAAAAAGTTTGCCCGCATCCAACGGTTGTAGCTTTGAATCGAATCGGGCGACATCGGGTAGTATTCGTCGAGATTGAACGTCACCACCTGCGAAAAGTCGAGCTGTTCTTCACGATGCATGCGCGCCAATTCACGGTACACGCCGATTGGCGTCGAACCGGTGGGCAGGCCGAGCACCGTCACGACGCCCGCCGCATTGTTGTCGCGAATCAGCTTTTCGACAACCTGGGCGACGTGCCGGGCCGCTTCGGCGGCTGTCCTGAACATGAGCGTGGGCAGCTTGGTGTTGCGGAGGTATTGCGACGTGTGCGCCGCGACAGTGCGCTCGGGGGGGCGAAGGGTGGCCATGAAACGTTACGAATCCCTATAATCGTGGTTCGGTGAGTGCCAGGCAGTTGGCGGCGACCGGGCGCAACCCGCCCGCATCGCGGCTTTGACTGCAGCGGGAAGAATCCTGCTGTTCGTACCCGGCAATGTGTTCCAGTTTAATGGCCTGAATTCGATCTGCCTATTCCATGAAAGAGAAATCCATGCCCGATTCGAGCGCCGCCGTTCGCGTGCTTGCGATTCACGCCCACCCTGATGACGTCGAATTCCAGTGCGCCGGCACCTTGGCGCGGCTGAAGCGGGCTGGCTGCCAGATTACGATTATGACGATGACCGCCGGCGATTGCGGCAGCGCCGAAATGGATCAGGCCGAAATCTCCCGCGTTCGCCGGGCCGAGGCCAAAGCCGCCGCCGACCTGCTCGCCGCCGACTACGCCTGCCTCGAGTTCCTCGACTTGTGCATCAGCCATGACGTCGACAGCCGTCGCCGCGTGGCCGAGGCGGTCCGCCGTGCGCGACCGCACATCGTCATCACAGCGCCACCGGTCGATTACATGAGCGACCATGAAATCACCAGCCGGCTGGTTCGCGATGCATGTTTTGCGGCGTCGGCTCCGAATTACGCGACTCATCAGTGGGAGCCGGCCCCGGTTCTCGAAAAAATCCCGCATCTGTACTACGTCGATGCGATCGAAGGCGTCGATTACTTCGGCAACACCCTGCCCACCGGGTTCATTGTCGATATCTCGCAGCAGTTTGACCTGAAGTTGAACATGCTCGCCTGCCACCAGAGCCAGCGGAACTGGCTGCTGCGGCAGCACGGAATCGACGAATATCTCGACAGTTGCCGCAACTGGAGCGCAAAACGCGGCCAGGAAATCGGCGTCGCCTATGGCGAGGCCTTTACCCAGCACACCGGCCACCCCTACCCGCACAACAACCTGCTGCTCGAACTGCTCGACCCGCGATTTCACAACCGCTGAAACCCGCCCCGGCCGCGTGCGGGGCATGGCGCCAGGCCCGGCACTGTGGAACTCAAAATCTGTGCCGTCTGATGCCGATACCCGATCTGCGATTTACCCGTGAACTGCTGTCGCGGCCTGCGCCGGGCAAAATCGACGTCGTCACGCGGTTGCGTCATTTTGCCATCGTGTCTTACGCTGTCGCCCCCGACCGCGTCACGCCCCACCTGCACCCCCGGTTCGAATGCGACTGCTTTGCGGGCGACGACGGGGCGCCCCGCGTGTGGGTGTCGATCGTCCCCTTCGAAGATCAGGATTTTCGGTTCGTACGCTGTCCCTGGCCAAAATTCCGGTTCGGCCAGACAAACTACCGCACCTATGTCATCGACCGTGCGACGGGCGCGCGCGGCGTCTGGTTCTTCGGGACATCCCTCGCTTCGTGGACTGTCGCCGTGCCGCGCTTTCTGTGGAAGTTGCCCTGGCACGCGGCCCGCATGCAGTTCGATTGCGATTACGACGCGGCGGCGCATCGCTATCGGACATACCACCTGGCGACCCGCAGCGCCTGGGCGCCGGTCGAACTCGAACTCGAAGACACGGGGGCCGCGGTCGAGCGGCTCGCCGGGTTCGACAACCTCGAATCGGGCCTGGTGCTGCTGACGCACCCGCTGATCGGCCTGTTTTATCGGCGCGATGGTCAACTGGGCACATACCGCGTGTGGCACGATCGGCTGCACTGCACCGAGGGGCGCATGCGGAATGCAAAAATCGGCTTGTTCGACCGCCTCGGGCTGGTGCCTTTTTCCGAACAGTCGCAACCGCACAGCGTGCTGATTCAGCCGGAATCCGAATTCACAATTTATCTGCCGCCGGGCAAATTGCCCCCCGCGCCCGCCTGACCGATCACCGCGAAACCTCGTGCCGGGCGCGGCGAAATCGGCGGGGCGCCGCGCCAGCCGAGGGTTGGCGTCATTGGCCCACACCGATAAACTCATCGCTTGTTCACCTGCGTGGCTTGCTAAAAAAAGAATTCCGGGAGATCAAACGTGCGCGGTCCGCTTCTCGTGGCTGTCGGCATTCTGTCGAGCCTGGTCGGGATGCCTTTGGCATCGGCGGACGAGAGTACTCCTCCAGGCCGCCCGAATATCCTGTGGCTCATCGCTGAAGATTTCGGCCCGCACCTGGGGTGTTACGGCACCCGCGAAGTGGCGACGCCGCATCTCGACAAGCTGGCCCGCACCGGAATGCGGTACACGCGCGCGTTTACCACCGCCCCCGTTTGCTCAGCCAGTCGGTCGGCGTTCATGACCGGCATGTATCAGACCACGATCGGTGCCCACAACCACCGCTCGCATCGCGACGACGGTTTCACGCTGCCACCCGATGTCAAGCTGCTGACCGATTGGTTTCGCCCCGCCGGCTATTTCACGGCCAATATCCGTGAGCTGCCGCCCGGGTTCGGGTTTCGGGGCGTGGGCAAGACTGACTGGAATTTCAACACGGCCGGCAAGCCGTTTGATTCTGACCGGTGGGCCGACCTGAAACCCCACCAGCCGTTTTTTGCCCAGATCAATTTTCAGGAAACTCATCGCAAATTCGTAGCCTCGAAACACGCCGACCCCGACCGCGTGGAAATTCCGCCCTATTACCCCGACCACCCCACGACCCGCGCCGACTGGGCCGCGTACCTCGATTCGGCCACCGAACTCGACCGCAAGATCGGGCTGATCCTGAAGCAGCTTGCCGCCGACGGCCTGGCCGAAAACACGGTCATCGTGTTCTTTGGCGACAATGGGCAGGCCCATGTGCGCGGCAAACAGTTTTGTTACGACAGCGGGTTGTCAATTCCGCTGATTATCCATTGGCCGGCGGGGTTGCCCGCGCCGCGCGGGTTTGAAGCCGG
Organism: Planctomycetota bacterium; assembly: GCA_021781115.1. Taxonomy (GTDB): domain Bacteria; phylum Planctomycetota; class Planctomycetia; order Planctomycetales; family Planctomycetaceae; genus JAJXXL01. The sequence goes on along the minus strand of JAJXXL010000230.1, from coordinate 3,248 downwards.
TCGCGTGACTGACCGGCTGGTCGCGGCGATCGACTTTGGGCCCACGATGCTGGCGCTGGCAGGCATCGACAAGCCGGCAACCATGCAGGGCGAGGTGTTTCTGGGTGACCAAGCCGCACCGCCGCGCAAATATGTGTTTGGCGCCCGCGACCGCTGCGATGAAACCGTGTTTCGATTTCGGACCGTGCGCGACGCCCGGTACCGGTATATTCGCAACTTCACTCCCGAACGCCCGTTCCTGCAGCCAAACCAGTACAAGGAATCGGCGTACCCGGTGTGGAACCTGCTGAAGGAACTGCACGCGGCCGGCAAACTGACGCCCGAGCAAGCCGCGCTGTGCACGCCCACCATGCCAGCCGAAGAACTCTACGATCTGACCGCCGACCCGCACGAAATCCATAACCTGGTCGGCGACCCCAGCCACGCCGAAACCCTGCGCCGTCTGCGCAGCGTTTTGGAAAAATGGATCGACGAATCGCACGATCAGGGCCAAACTCTCGAACCCGCCGACCTCGCCGCCCGCCGCGGCGTGACCAAAACCGGCACCAACCCCAACAAAGCCTACACTCTTGACGGCGATCCGCCGGGCGGTGGAAAGAAGAAATAACCTGATTGCTCTCAGTGCTCGTGTGCGGCGCGAGATGCCGCACGCGACGCAGTCGTTTTCGCAGCGGGAGTGTTCAGTTGTCAAATTGTGTTTGCCGCGCGGTGGGTTCCGGCGTACTTCGTACCTTGGCACGTGACCCGACGGCGCAACCTCACTCGGTAAAGCGTGCCGCAACACTCGAAAAAAACTCGCTCCGGTACGTCGACGGCGAGCCGTTGACCGGGTGAGAACATCGTCATCTTCCGGCGATCAGCGGCCGTCGCTTTTTTTTACCTGTGAATCTTCAGGACCATGGAATTCAAACAACGGATTCTCAGGCGACTGCTCGCTTGACGGATACGCGATGGGCCCTGTGTTCCTCAAAGTCACCCGTCATTCCCGCGGGCACGAGACAACGCTCGCGCTACCGGCCTGATTCCCGATCCGGTCGCCCCTGCGTGCGGCATTCGCGGTATTGCCATAAACGCTTGTGGATGTCATGATGGAGTCGTGCCGATAACATACCCAATAACCCACCCGGCGACTGAGTCGCCACGATACCGCTTTGTGCCGCGTTGGCCACCGTCAACCTCAGGCCGAATTCATCCGCGAAACCCACCGGGTGCCGCGGGCGACGCATTGCGGGACTGGAGTTCGACCGATGTCTGAGCCAGTTTTCCGCTATCATCGCCGTGGCGTGCTAGGATTGGCTGCGGCGGGCGTCGTGGGCGCAGCCCTGCCGACATTCGCGCGGTCTGATCGCAGTTTGTCGCCCTCGCGCGGCAGGGCGAAATCGGCGTTGATTGTGCTCCTGAGCGGCGGCCCGAGCCAACTGGATACGTTCGATCTCAAGCCGCACGCGCCCACCGGAATTCGGGGCGAATTCACCGGTATTTCGACCAGTCTGCCGGGCGTCTCGATTTGCGAGCATCTGCCGCGCATGGCGCAACAGACCGATCGCTGGGCCATCGTTCGATCGCTTTCGCACGGCGAGCATAATCACCTGTTGGCAACCCATGTCGCCCTGACCGGCCGGCCGACGCCGATCCCGCGGGGTGGCAGCGACCTCGACCGAGTCCAGTCGCGCAGTGACTTTCCGAACTTCGCCGCGGCCCTCGATTACCTGCGTCCACGCAGTGACGGCGTGCCAACCGGGGTTTCGCTGCCGAACTATTTGATCGAAGGGCCGTTGACCTGGCCCGGCCAGCATGCGGGCTTTCTGGGCCTGCGGCATGACCCCTGGGCGATCAATCAGGATCCGAACGACGCCAATTTTCATGTCGACGGTTTGCGATTGCAAGAGGGGTTAAGCCCCGCCCGGTTGCTGACACGGCGTGATTTGCTTGAAGGGTTGAACCGCATTGGCGCGGCTCCCGGTGGCGATGCGCGGTGTCAGTCGTTTGCCCAGCAGCAGGAAATCGCGATCAACCTGCTGACGTCGAGCAAAGTGGCGCAAGCATTCGAAATTCAGCGTGAAGAGCCCGCCACGCGCGATCGCTACGGACGAAACAAGTTCGGGCAGTCGCTGCTGCTGGCCCGCCGCCTGCTCGAAGCCGAAGTGCCCGTCGTTCAGGCAGCGATGGGCATCGTCCAAACCTGGGATACGCACGTCGATAACTGGGGACGCCTGAAGAACACCCTGTTGCCCCAACTCGATCAGGGGCTGGCTGCGCTGATGGACGACCTCACGACGCTCGGGAAGCTTGAAGAAACTCTGGTCATCGTGATGGGCGAATTCGGCCGCACGCCACGAATTTCCACACTGCCAGGGCAAGCCGTTCCCGGCCGCGACCATTGGGCGCATGTCTATTCCGGATTGTTCGCCGGCGCGGGGGTGCGCGGCGGGCAAGTCATCGGGCAATCCGACGAAATCGCGGCGTACCCCGTGTCGCGTTCGTGGTCGCCGGCCGATGTGTGCACCACGCTTTTCAGTGCCTTGGGCGTTTCGCCAGACGCCGAACTTCTCGACCCCCTCGGGCGGCCCAACCGACTGCTGAACGGCGATGTGATTGAACCGCTTTACACCGGCGCCTGATGGCGGAGGTGAAGGCAGAACACGCACCGCGCCGTCACGTTCAGCGACTGTGCATCGCCCGCCGCTCTCTTTCACCCCTGTCGCAGCGGTCGGTGCGCGCGTGATTGGTACCGCATGGACGCAGTTCACGGTGTCAATGAAAACACGCGAACGCAACTCATTTTTTAACAATGACTTGCGATCGCGTGTTGGCGTTCAGCGGAGAGAGCGGGATTCGAACCCACGGTGCAGGTTACCCCGCACTCCGGTTTAGCAAACCGGTGCACGAAAACCACAACCGTTAAGCTGGCCAGCGACTTAGGGCAAGACGAAAAACCCGTTTGCACACTGGCTTGCACAGATTCTCCGAAACCGCCCACAAAAACGCGCCAGTTCAAGGCCCAAAAACACGACGCCGAACAGGCCAGTGAACCCGTTGATGACGACCTCGCCAGCGTGATGAAATCCATCACTGCGGCATGGCCAAAGTTGTCGGCGAAGAGGCGGCAGGCCCTGCAAGCGGTGTTGGCGGGAATGCTCGATTAAACCTGCGGCGACCGTGCGCCGCGAGCGGTTCATCGTGGCCCTGAACGACCGGCAGGATCAACCGGGGCGAATCTCTCAGGAGAAACGACCATGAACAGTAAC
>JAJXXL010000359.1 GCA_021781115.1 Planctomycetota bacterium | reverse complement strand
TCGCTCTGGCGTTTGAGACAAAGCGAATCGGATTTTCCGATTCTGTTTCTCAAGCCTCATGGAAGGATAAACGATGAACACAACACGCACGAACGATTCAGGTGAACCGCGTCTGCCGGAACCGGTTTACTCCGGTCTCGACATCGTCGATTTCTACCCCATCGGGGGAATCATCATCATCGCGGGCTACATTCTTTCGGCAATGTGACTGTTCCAATTCGCAGGAACTGCCCGTTTCCAGGCGAATATTACTGGGGCCGCGTCCTGGAAATCGACGGCGTACGGCCTCGACGCCTGACGCTGGCAGCCACAAACGGGTGGTGCGCAGGGCTTGAAACCCGGTTGGCATTGGCCAAAACGATACGCCGTGCGTCACGCCAGAATTCGCGAGCCGATTCGGCATCAGGCCCCGGCGGGGCCACACGGGACGCTGCATGAGGCATCGGCGGCAGGGCCGGTAGCTGCCGCGCTCTCAGCCGCAGCGCGTTGCGCCCGAATTGCCGCGGCGGTTTCAGGCCCCGGCGCGGCGACCACAAACCCCAGGTCTTTGATCATGCGATAGTCGTCTTCAGGCGACTGACCTTTCGTGGTGAGGTAATCGCTGACGAACAGCGAATTGGCCGCGTACAGACCTTGCGGTTGCAGCCAGCCCAGGTGCAATTCACGCCCGCCCGCGATGCGAATTTCGCTGTTGGGGTTTGCCAGCCTGAACAGGCACAGCACTTTGAGGCAATACCGCGGGTTCAGCCGATCGACCCCCTGCAATGGGGTGCCATCGATCGCGTGCAGAAAATTCACAGGAATCGACTCGACCTTCAATTCTCGCAGGGCCAGCGCCAGATCCACCACGTCAGCGTCAGCTTCGCCCATGCCGACAATCCCTCCTGAGCACAACTCCATGCCGGCGCTGCGCACGGCTTGCAGCGTCGCGAGGCGATCGTCGAACGTGTGCGTCGTGCAGATTTCAGGATAAAACCGGCGGCTGGTGTTCAAATTGTGATTGACCCGATCGACGCCCGCGGCGGCGAGCCGTTCGGCCTGGGCCGGCTCGAGCAGCCCCAGGCAACAGCAAATGTTGAGCGGCAACGTGCGTTTGATTTTTTCAACGACCTGCACGACGTGATCGAGCTCGCGATCGGTGGGCCCGCGCCCAGCAGTTACGATGCAAAATGTTCTCGCCCCGGTTTCTGCTGCGGCCCGGGCGCTGGCCAGCAGCGTGGCTTCGTCGTTCATCCGGTATTTTTCGATCGGCGCCGACGAGACCTTCGATTGCGAGCAATACCCGCAATCTTCACCGCACAGCCCGCTCTTGGCGTTTTTCAGGAAGTACAACTGCACGGCATTGCCCCAGACACGATGCCGAACGCGGTAGGTCGCCGCCAGCAGTGCCGGCAGCTCAAGATCGGCACACGCCAATACCGACAGGCCTTCATCGAACGTCAGTGGGCGGCCGTCGAGCACCTGTGTCGCAAGTTGCTCCCATCGCGCCGGCGTTGCGGCATTCGTGCCATCGACCATGAAATTCCAACCTCAGTATCTGCGGTAATCGTGCGAGTCATGCGATGTCTGCTCGGCGGCAGCCCCACGCGAAACACGAGCGGCATTCCGTCGCGTCACGCGAAGCCGGGGTCAAATGCGTCAGCCGCCCCGAATCACCGCCCAAGACAAGTTTAATGGCCGGCTAACCCGTTGGACAGCGTGAAGCGAGCGCGTTGGGGCCAAGTCGGGGGGGCCGGCCCCGCAGTCTGGCGCGACTGGCTGCGCGTCAATCAACGCGGTGCACGCGGGCCGCGGCGGTGTCGAGGTGCGGTTTAGGAATCGGCGCCGCCTCATGCGTTTGCAGCGGCGGCGCAACTCTGGCTGACAAACCGGCGGGATTCAGGTGAGCCCGTTCCAGAAGACGGCCCACCAGCCCGGCAAGCAGAATGGGCGTCAACACGAGGTTGCCAATCAGGGCGGTCGCAATCATTGCGGCCGCATAGCCGCCGAAGTGATTCAAAAACGGGAGTTTCGAAACGCCCAGAGCCCAAAGCCCCAGGCACGCGATCAGGCCCGCGCGCAGCATGGCCGGGCTGCAGGCGGCAAACGCCGCGATCGCCGCTGCGCCACGAGGCTGGCCGGCTGCAACTTCATTCCGGAAACGGTCAACCATTGGTACCGCGATTCCGCAGGCAACACCGAGAGCAATGGCCGGCGCCAATGTTGCCGCCAGGTCGATCTCGACATTGCTCCAGGCGGCGATTCCCAACACACAGCCAACGGCCAGTGCGTTAGGTAGCATGACCAGCGTGCCCGCAGCGACATGCCGCAGGATCAGCGCCATGATGCCGACCAGCCCGAAGAACGCGGCCAGCGAGGTGATGATGAAGCCGCGCGGTAGTTCCGCCCGAACCGCCAGAAGCAGCGGGGCGCTGCCGGTAATGACATGGCTCGCGCCGGGGTGATACCCCACGCGCGCGGTCGCCGCCCGGTATTTCGACTCACTCCGCCCCGACGTACGTTTCAGCACCGACTGGCAGATCTGCTCCATATCGGCCAGCAGGGCAGCGTGCCCGGCGCGGGGCAATACTGCGGCGTTTGCCACAATCCTCCACAATTCGTCGCCAGGAGCGTTCAACGGGCCACCTTCACTGGCCGCGGTCAGTAATTCGCGGGCCAGATCGCGATGCGTCGTCGTCAACGCTTCTTCAATCGCCCGCGACTGGGCCGCGCGAGCCCGCGTTTTCGCCGCCTGAACAATTTTGTTGCGCGCGTGTGTTGGCGCAGGCGCGGCCTCGAAGACGGGCGTGAAATCGGCCAGCGACAGGGCACCGCTCACGTCCGGCAACGTACGCAGGTTCTGTTCAATTGAGCGCACGAGTTCAAGCCGGTCGATGAACTTGAGTTCGGCCTGCGACTCCTGGTCGAAGCGCACCACGATCTCGACGGGGGCGCAACCGGCCAGGTTGCGCTCGATGTAGCCGATTTCGCGGGCGTTCAGCGCGCAGTCGGTAAGGTGCGGCAGCACCTGTTGTTCGGTTCGAATTCGAGCGAGTCCGCAAGTGCCGGCCAGCAACACCACGCCCCCTAACCCCGCCAGTTTTCGCGAATGTCGCAGTATGCCCGTGGCAATTGTGCTCCAGCTATCGATATCGTCGGGGTCTTGAACCGTGGGCTGCATCGGGCAGAACTGGAGCAGCGCGGGCAGGCCGATCAGCAGCACGCCCAACCCCAGCAAGACTCCCAATGCCGCATAAATTCCCAGGGCACGAACCGGCCCCAATGAGTTCAAACCCAATGCCGCCAGCCCGATCGCAACGCTCAGGCCGGCAAACAGGCAGGGTCGCCAGGCCGCGTTCAGCGCATCGACGACGGGCTGATGACTCTGCGCCTGCACCGCCTGACGCCATTGATCGACCAACGGAATCGTTCCCGCGGCGGTTGCTGCCAGAACCAGCGTCGGCGCCAGAATCAATACGATGTTCATTGTTCCACCACTCAGGGGAACGAGCGCGGTTGCGATGAGCGTGGTGATCGCCGCCGCGAACACGACGGCCGCCGCGACTTTCGTGCGCCCCAGAAACCAGCACGCCAGACCCGCGATGACGAGCCAGGACACTGCAAGCGCACTGCGCTGGTGCAAGGCATACCACGGTTCCGCAAGATTCCAGACCGACTTCAACACGTTCTGATTCAGCGCCCAATCGGCAAACGCCCCGCCGCCGATGTGCACCTGGTCTTCGCCAACGCCCAGCGACACGGCCACTTGCCGCAGGACGCGAAACGTCGCGTCGCGGTCGGCGCGGCCGGCTTCAGAAAGCTCAATCGCCACACCGACCGGCGAACCGGCCGCAATAAAGCAGTCTTCGATGAGGGGAAGCTCCTCGCCAGCAGTCGCGATGGAAGGCGTCTTGATCTCAAGCGCCATGCTGCAAAACCGCGCCACCTCTTCACTGCGTGCCGCCATTTCGGGCCAACTCACCAGAAAGTCGTGCTGGGGCGGCCTGGCCAAAGGAGTATCGGTCGTCTGGTCGGCGTCGTCGCCGACTGGTGGCGATTCGGGCGGCGCGAAATTCAGCGCCAGGCCGAGTTGTTCTTTTGCGCGCCGCCGCAGCAGTTCTCTGACGGAATCGACATCCGCCCGGCCGGCGTCGGTCAGGCGGATCCGCAAGCTGCCGGGGCCGATCAGTACGCCCTGAACGCGTTTGACCGCTTCGGCTTCCGCAACGCCATTCCTGACCATTTGCGAAATCAATTCGAGCGGCGTGATGACGCGGGCCACCTGCTTCAACCCCCCGCGACGAACTCCCGAAGCATCGGTCTGACCGCGAATTTTCGCCGCGAATCGTGCCACCCGCGGGTCGTGCAGGCTGCTGCCTTCCCAGGTGAGTAACAGCGGTTCCTCACCCGGAAAGTGAGTCTTGTACCACTGATACTGAGCCGCGACCTGGCTGTCGCCGGGAATCCATTCGCGCAAGCCGTGATCCATGCGAATGCCTGAAACGCCCCATGCGGCCAGGGGAATCATGAAGGCCATCAGCCCCAGCACCCACACCGCCCAACCATTGCCCCAGGGATCGCGTTTCTCGAGGAAGTGCACCATGACCGCTTTCTATGACACGCGAAGCCGCCGAACGGCTGTGATAATCTTGGGGGTACGTCCGTTCAGTCAACGGCGTCGCCCCGCACGGCGCGCAGCGACGAACGTCAGTTCCTCTATTGATCGACGAAACGCGGCTGACTCTTGGATATGTCATGCCGGTTTCTTCCAAAATTCCGATGATGCCGCCGTCAGCAACGCCGGCATTCGGCGGCAACCGCCCGGCTGATGATCGGCCCCGTGCTCGATTTGCCCGCCGCACCCCAGGATTATCCAGTCAGAACTCCGGCGAGATACAGGAACCCGGCATGGAAAACTCCCGAGGGAGTTGTCATAATAACAAATGCTTACCCGCTTACCTGTTGCCCGCCGTCGGGTGTGCCGTTGGCGCGAGCCCAACCGAGTGCACTGTTTCCTATCCCCATGTGAATTGATTGAGGAGTCGCCCGTGCATTCCCATCGCGTACAGGCAATGGCCAAGACTCGCCGGGCTTGGATCGCGGCGATGAGCGGGGCGTTATGCCTGATTTGCGCGTCGGCGCGGGCTGTTGAATTTCAGGTGTTTCCCCCGCAGGTCGTGCTGGCCGAAAGTTTTGCCCGGGCACAGCTTCTGGCCCGAGCCGTCGATGCCGCCGGCGGTGTCAGTGAACGCTCTGACGACCTCACGTCCCGCGCCAGCTTTGTTTCGTCTGACCCGGCCATCGCCGTCGTGAACCCGGCCGGGCTCGTGCTGGCGGTCGGCAATGGGCAGGCGACGATTACTGTCGCGGTCGAGGGCGTGACGCGGGCGGTTCCGGTCGAAGTCATCGGAGTTCTGCCGCAGCCAAAAGTCGAGTTCCTCGATCATGTTCTGCCCGTCATTTCCAGGGCAGGGTGCAACGCGGGGGCCTGTCATGCGAGCCAGCATGGCAAAGGCGGGTTCGTCTTGTCGGTGTTTGGCTACGATGCCGACGCCGACTTTCGTAACATCGTGCGCGATCGCATGCAACGCCGCGTCAACCTTAATCAACCCGAAGAAAGCCTGTTTCTCAAAAAGCCGACGCTGGCCGTGCCCCACGGAGGCGGGCGACGGATCGAGCCCGGTTCGGTCGATTATCAGATTCTCGCCGCCTGGATCGCCGCAGGCGCGCCGGGGCCGCGGGCCGACGCGGCCAAGGTGGCACAGATTCGGGTCGTGCCGTCGAGCCGCATTGGCGCGCCGGGCTTTCGGCAGCAATTGCAGGTTCAGGCGGTTTACTCCAACGGGCAATCGCGCGACGTTACCGCCTGGGCGAAGTTCGACAGCATGGATGATGGCGTCGTGAAAATCAGCTCCACAGGGCTGGCCGAAACTGTTGGCCGCGGTCAGGCGCCCGTCATGGTGCGGTTCGAAGGCCAGGCCGAAATCGCCATGCTGGTCGTGCCGTACTCCAGCGACGTCGATCTCGCCGGCTGGCAGGACAATAACTTTGTCGACCGGCTGGCCGCCGCAAAGTTTCGCGAACTCGGTATTTCTCCCGCGCCCCTGTGCGACGACGCCACCTTTTTGCGGCGGGCGTTCTTGGACGCGATCGGGGGGTTGCCCACCGTCGAAGAGGCGACGGCCTTTCTCGATTCGAAGGACCCCAACAAGCGCAACCAGTTGATTGATCGGCTGCTGGGGCTGACGGGCGACCCGGCTCAAGACGTATATAACGACCGGTATGCCGCATTCTGGACCTTGAAATGGTCTGACCTGATTCGCAACAGCAGCGCGGCACTGGGTGAACAGGGCATGTGGGCCCTGCACAACTGGATCCGCGAATCGTTGCGTACCAACAAGCCCTTCGACCAGTTTGTCCGCGAACTGGTGACTGCCAAGGGGTCGATTTTTTCCAGTGGTCCGGCGAACTACTTTCGCATCGCCAACAACCCCGCCGACCTGTCAGAATCGACGGCACAACTGTTTCTCGGCGTGCGGATGATGTGCGCCAAGTGCCACCATCACCCGTTCGAAAAATACAGCCAGGCCGACTATTACGGGCTGGCCGCGTATTTCGCCCGCGTGGGGACGAAGGGCAGCCAGGAATTCGGCCTGTTCGGAGGCGAATCGGTGGTCATGGTACGTTCCAGCGGCGAAGTGACGCACCCCAAAACCGGGGCGGTAATGAAACCCACGCCGCTCGACGGCGCCCCACAAGACGACCCGCTCGACCGTCGCATTCCGCTGGCGAACTGGCTGACTTCGCGCGAAAACGCGTTCTTCGCCCGCAACGTCGTGAACCGGTACATGGGCTACCTGGCCGGCCGCGGGCTGGTCGAACCAATCGACGACCTGCGCGCCACGAACCCGCCCAGCAACGTCGGGCTGATGGACGCCCTGAGCCAGGACTTTGCCAGCAGCGGATTCAACCTGAAGCACCTGATTCGCACGATCATGGCGTCGCGGTTGTACCAGCTCGACTCGCAGCCCACGCCCGCCAATGCCGCCGACACGCGATTTTACAGCCACTACCGCGTCAAGCGAATCGGGGCCGAACCGTTGCTCGACGCGATTGACTATGCCACCGGTTCGCCGACCAAGTACCCCAATCTGCCCGCGGGAACGCGGGCGATTGACCTGCCCGATTCCAATTACCCAAACCATTTTCTCGTGACGTTTGGCAAACCGAAACGGGTCAGCGTGTGCGAATGCGAGCGAACCCCCGACGAAAACCTGGCCCAGGCGCTGCATACGCTCAACGGCGACATTCTCGCCACCAAGCTCGCCGATACGAAGGGACGAGTCGCACGTTTGATCGCCGAAAAAAAACCGCACGCCGACATCGTTTCCGAATTGTACCTTGCGTCGGTTTCGCGGCGGCCTTCGCCCGCCGAACTCGAAGCCAGCGTCAAGTTTCTCGAAGAAAACCCCAACCCGGCCGAATGCTATCAGGATCTGTTGTGGGCGCTGATGAATTCCAAGCAGTTTCTGTTCGTGCACTGATCCGATTCGCCAGCCGCCCCGCCCCCGCGCCCGATGACCTCGAATCTCAGCCCCCCCCTCGATGAGGCCCCGATGAATATTTCGCGCGTTGTGCTGGTTGGCATGGCGGCCATGGCCTGCGCAGCGCCGGCCGCAGCTCAAACCCAGAACTCGTACCCCATGCTGATGAGCGTGCGGCCCGTTGCCGCGCAAATCGGCCAAACCAGCGAGCATGAGGTTTCGGCGCGGTACAACCTGTTCGGAGCCAGCCAGGTGCTGTTCGCCACCGATGGCGCCATCGGCCAGGTTGTCGCCCCCGAAATCAAGCCAGGCGAAAAACCGCCTGCCGAAAAACCGAATCAGCCGCGCAGCAAGATCCGCGTGACGGCGGCCGACAATGCCGTACCCGGTGTCCGCGACTTTCGCCTGGCGACTCCGCACGGCGCCACCACGCTGGGGCAGCTCATTCTCACGCGCGAACCGGTCGTCAGTGAAACCGGCGACAACAACACCCGCGAACAGGCTCAAGCGATTTCGATTCCGGCGGCTGTC
>JAJXXL010000077.1 GCA_021781115.1 Planctomycetota bacterium | reverse complement strand
TGGCCCGCGAGCTGGTGCTGGAAACGGCGCGGTATATGGGCGTCGGAACAACGTCACTGATGCACACCATCGACCCGGAAATGGTTCTGATTGGCGGCGCGATGACCTTTGGCGGAAATGCCACGCTGCTCGGTCGCAGTTTCATTCAGGAGATTCGCAATGAAGTCCATCAACGGGCCTTTCCCGTACCAGCAGCTCAAACCCGAATTGAGTACGCAGGTCTGGGAGGCGATGCCGGGTTCATCGGCGCAGCCGGCTGCGCCCGCCTCAAATTTGGCGACCGGTGAGGCCGCGGCCCCGCGCGTCGAAATCCGGCAAATGAATGCCACCGACCTGAAGAACGGCCTGCTGGAAACTTTGTCGGCGCTGGGCGACGTGGGCCTGTCGTACGAAGAGGCCGTGGCGGTCTTTCAACGCCGGCTGCGCGACAAGGTGCTGACGTACGTCATGCTCGTCGACGGGCGGGTCGTGGGCACGGCGTCGCTCGTGCTGGAGCAGAAGTTTTTGCACCAGGGCGGCTTCGTGGGCCACCTCGAAGATGTGGCGATCCGCAAGGATCTGCAAAACCGCGGCATCGGCGCGGCGCTCATCAAAACGCTGCTGGCTGAAAGTCAGCGGCTCGGTTGTTACAAGGTCGTGCTGCAATGCGTGCCCGACCGCATGCCTTTTTACGAACGAGCCGGCTTTCGCGAGTGGACGAAAAGCATGCGCATCGACTTCAACTCCAACTGACAGCGAACCCCGCATGAACCCGCGTTTTATCCGGAATTTTTCGATTGTTGCCCACATTGACCATGGCAAGAGCACGCTGGCCGATCAATTGCTGCTCAAGACGGGCACGATCACCGCGCGCGAATTTCGCGATCAGATCCTCGACGATCTCGACGTCGAACGTGAACGCGGCATCACCGTCAAGGCCCGCGCCGTCGCGATTCATTACCGGCATCAGGGCGAAGTATATGAGCTGAACCTCGTCGACACCCCCGGCCACGTCGATTTTCATTACGAGGTTTCGCGGAGCCTGGCCGCGTGCGAAGGCGCACTGCTGCTGGTCGATGCATTCCAGGGAGTGCAGGCCCAAACCGTCGCGAACGCCTACGCCGCGATCAATGCCAACCTCGTCATCATTCCCTGCCTGAACAAAATTGACCTGCCCGTCACCCGCACCGAGGAAGTTCTCGACGAAATTGAAACGGTGCTCGGGCTCGACCGCCGCGATGTGCTCCGCGTCAGCGGCAAAGCGGGCCTGGGCATCGACGACGTGTTTCTGGCGCTCATCGAGCGCATTCCCCCTCCCCACGGCGAAGTCGATGCACCGCTGCGGGCCCTGGTGTTCGACAGCAAGTACGACAATTTTCGAGGCGTGTTAATTTACGTGCGTGTCATGGAGGGCGCCATTGAACCGGGCCTGAAAATCAGGTTCATGAAAACCGGCACGCAGCACGAAGTTCTCGAAGTCGGCCAGTTCCGCCCGAACAACGTCAAGTGCGATCGACTGACGGCCGGCCAGGTCGGCTATGTGATTGCCGGCATCAAGCAATTGGGCAACGTGCATGTCGGCGACACGGTGACGTCGGCCCTGCGCCCCGCCGCCCAGCCGCTGCCCGGTTACCACCCGCCGCAGCAGATGGTCTTTTGCGGCATGTATCCGATCGAGGCCACGGATTTCGAAAAACTGCGCGAGGAATTGCAGAAACTCAGCCTGAACGACGCCAGTTTCAGCTACACGCCCGAAACGAGCGATGCGCTCGGCTTTGGGTTTCGCTGCGGTTTCCTGGGCATGCTGCACATGGAAATCATTCAGCAGCGTCTGGAAAAAGAAGCGCAGATCGACCTGATTCAAACCGCGCCCAACGTCACGTACGAACTGCTCATGCTTGACGGCCAGGTCTTACGCGTCGACAACCCGCAGGACGTACCGGCCAGCGGGGGCCTGAAGGAGTTTCGCGAACCGGTCGTGCGCGTGAACTTCATTCTGCCTGCCGAGTGCATCGGCCCGATCATGCAACTCTGCGAAGACCGCCGGGGCGTGTATAAAAGCACCGAATTCCTGGGCCCCACCCGGGCGCAAATCGTCTACGAGTTGCCGCTCGCCGAGGTGATTTACGACATGCACGACAAGCTCAAGAGCGTGACCCGCGGCTATGGTACGATGGACTACGAAATCATCGGGTTCCGAGCGGCCGACCTGGTCAAGCTCGACATCCTCGTCAAGGGCAACAAGGTCGACGCCCTGGCAACGATTGTGCACCGCTCGCAGGCCGAACGCCGCGGCCGCAACCTGTGCAAACGGCTCAAAGGCGAAATCTCCAAGCACCAGTTTGAAATTGCCCTGCAAGCGGCGATTGGCTCGCGAATCATCGCCCGCGAAACGATTTCGGCCATGCGCAAAAATGTCACCGCCAAATGTTACGGCGGCGACATTACCCGCAAACGCAAGCTGTGGGCCAAGCAGCGTGAAGGCAAGAAGCGCCTGAAGCAGTTCGGCGAGGTCGAAATTCCGCAGAAGGCATTTCTATCGGTTCTCGAAACTGGCGACGATTGACGGCCCGACAATTCCCACGGCCGGTCGAACTGGCATGACAAAACAAAAAAGGGAGGACGCAAGACACGTCCTCCCTTTTTGAGTTGAGCAGCGAACTTCAGCGGTCGGGCACTGCCCGGCCCCGCTGAAATGACACAACTGAAATTACTCTTCCTTCTTCTCTTCTTCGGGCTTCTTGTCGGCCTCTTCCTTCTTCTCTTCGGCAGCCGCTTCTTCTTTCTTCTCGTCAGCGGGGGCCGCTTCTTCCTTCTTCTCGTCTTCGGGCATTTCCTTGGTTTCGCCCTCGGCCGGCTTCGCGGCTTCATGCATTGGCGGGCCACTGTGGGCGGCGGGGCCAGGAGCGGTGGGCGGGGCGGCCGGCTTCACGGCGGGCTTGCTTTCGCAACCAGCCAGGTACGCACTGAACCCCAGAACCATGACGAGCGCAGCGAACTGTTTCATTGACATTCTCCTGAAAAACCTGACTTGTTCACGGTGGAAACCTGGCTGGCGCCACACGCCGTTGCGACCAGTGTTCACTCTCGTAAGATGCGCAGGCACGCCACTTTATTCCCGGAATCGCCGAAAATCAACAATCGTCGGGCAATCGGGCGTGAAATCAGCCGAAAACTGCTAGAATGCAACCGGAAAATCAACCCTGACGATCGCTCCGTCGGCGCGATTCCTCCGTTTTCCGGGAATATCGGCCCCGTCGAACGGATCATAAGGTTCATGAGGACGTCATGCAGCCCAGCGATACCGTTCGATTGCTCGAAGATCTGGTAGAGCGGCATTACGCGTTGCTCTACCGGTATGCGTACCGGCTCAGCGGTTCCACCGCCGACGCCGAAGATCTGACTCAGCATGCGTTTCTCACGGCTCATGCCAAGATTGCCCAACTGCGCGACCCCAGCTCGGCAAAGTCGTGGCTCTGTGCCATCGTGCGGAATGCCTACCTCAAAGACCGCCGCGGTCCGGGCCGCGTTGTTGCCGCGCTGCTCGACAACTTGGCCGCTCCCCTTGAATCACCGACAGATCCAGATTTCGACGAAAACCAATTGCAAGCTGCCCTGAACGAACTGCCTGAAGAATTTCGGTCGCCCCTGATTTTGTTTTATTTTGAAGAGTTCAGCTACAAGGAAATCGCCGAGCAGATGAACGTTCCCTTGGGGACGATCATGAGCCGCCTCTCTCGCGCCCGGGCGTTACTGCGGCGGAAACTCACTACGAACCAAGGCCCGCGGGAATTGCCGGTTGTCGAACCGGCCCCAGCCTGCCCGCCATCCTCCGATCCGATTGCGAGGCCCCAATGGATTGCCTGACCGCCCGACAAATTCTCCAATTGGCGTGCCCGGCGCTCGAACTGGAGTGCCCGGCTGCCAGCGAACCCGCTGCCGCAGATTGCGCCCGTGCGGCCGAACATGTGCAGGCGTGCGGTGCTTGCCAATCGGCAATCGCGCAGCAGGATCGTTTCGACCGCCGGGCCGGGCAGATGTGCCGCGACGTCGCCGTTCCTTTGGGGCTGAAACATCGCCTCTACGCCGCACTCGAATCGGCCGAATGGCAAGCCACGACCGTGCAGCGGGCCCTGACCGGGGCGACAGGGGTGTTGGTGGCCTCCGGCAACCGGGCGGCCCAAACAACCGCGCCGTCCGCCGCAAGCGGCAAAACACGCCGGCGGATCGCCATGGCCGCAGCGGCCTGCCTCCTGCTGGCCTGGGGCACATGGCAACTGCTCGCACCACGTCCGCCGCGCCTCGAACTTGCTGCCATCGAACAGGCGGCAGCCCTCGAACCAATTGACAGCGCCTTGCTGCCGAACTTGGCCCGGTTTGCAAACGGTACAGCCGTTTGCCTGCCAAACAGCGTGAACCTGAGCCGTTGCACAATTGCGGCTGCCGCCAAAGAATGCTGGCTCGCTGGCGGCCAGGTTGCGGTGTATCAGTTCACCCTGAAGAAGCGCGCCGGCTCGCGGTCAAAGCCATTGCCGGGGCAGATTTTGGCCATACCGCGGGTGGCGGTTGCAAGCCCCCCCGTTGCCCAGGTTTTTTTGCAGGGGCGTGTCGAGTACATTGGGCATTTTGCGGCGACCGCCTGGTCTGAGGGCGAGCTGGTGTTTGTTTGTTTCCTCAGCGGCGGCGAAGACGAACTGCAACGGCTGGCTGTGCGCCGCGACGCCAGTTGAACGCCTGGCGGCGAGAAAACGCACGCCGTCTCAGGTCTGGCGCGACGCCGTGACCGGGCCACCGTTGGTTGCGCCGCCTTCGTGGGCTGGTCTCGACGCTGCGCCCAGCACCACCCATTGCGCGAAGAGCGCGGTCGACGACGGGCACTCCTCAGCCGGGTTTCTCGGCAAAACCGGGGCGGCTGGCGGTTGACCAATCGCAGGCAGTGGGCGATGCTTAGGACACCGCAATTCGCGGTGAACTGCGTTTTGATTCACGATCCTTTCGAAAGGTGCGTGAAATGCAACGAACATGCCGTTGGGCGATCATGGTGTTGCTGGCCTGGTGCGCGATCGCCTCGGGTGCAGCGGCCAATGACGGTTTGCCTGGGCTGCCCGCGGAAGTCATCGAACGACTCCGGCGTTTGATCGAACACGAGGTGCAAGACAAGCAGCTTCCCGCATTTTCGATCGCTCTGGTCGATGGGCGGCGCGTCGTGTGGTCCGCCGGCTTCGGCTGGACCGACACCGCAAAAAAAGAGCCAGCCGCCGCCGACACGGTCTACCGCGTCGGGTCGATTTCGAAGTTGTTCACCGACGTGGCCATCATGCAACTGGTCGAGCGGGGCGAGCTCGATCTCGAATCGCCGGTATCACGTTTCGTTCCGGAATTCCAACCGCAGAATCCATTCGGCGGCGCGATCACTCTGGGGCAACTCCTGTCGCATCGGGCCGGGCTGGTCCGTGAACCTCCGGTGGGCCACTATTTCGATCCGCAGGAGCCAACGCTCGCCGCCACGGTGCGCAGCCTGAATGGGACGAGCCTGGTTTACCCTCCGTTGACAAAGACCAAGTACTCGAATGCCGGCATTGCGGTTGCCGGCTACGTACTCGAGCACACGCGCCAGCAGGCGTTTGCCCAGTACATGCGCGACTCGATTCTCCTGCCGCTGGGGCTGAAACGAGCGAGCTTTGAAGTCACCCCCGAGGTCAAACACCGTCTGGCCGCGGCCACCATGTGGACCTACGACGGGCAGAGTTTTCCCGCCCCGCAGTTTCAACTCGGTACGGCCCCCGCCGGAAATCTGTACGCGAGCATGACCGACCTTGCCGCATTTTTGATCACGTTGTTCGACGACGGACGCACGCCAACCGGCGCACAGTTGCTCAAGCCGGAAACGATCGCCCTCATGCAGACTCCGCAACGATCGCCCACGGGGGAACCCACCGAATTCGGAATCGGGTTTCATATCTCTCAGTTCGAAGACCGCCGGCGAGTCGGCCATGGCGGTGCGGTTTACGGTTTCGCGACCGAACTGGCGGCGCTTCCCGACGAAAAGCTCGGCGTGGCTGCCGCTGCGGCCAAAGATGGTGCCAATGGTGTCGTGCAACGCATTGCGAACTTTGCCTTGCGACTGCTGCTCGCCACAAAGCACGGCCAGCCGCTGCCTGAACTGCAGATCTCCGGCCCGGTTCCCGTCGAATTGTCGCGGCAGCTTGCCGGACGCTATGCGGGTGGCGAAATCATCGTCGAACTGGCCGAACGGAATGGTCACCTCAAGTTGCGCCGCGGCGCCTTTGAGCACGAAGTCAGGGCGCTGGCCGACCGCCTGGTTGTCGATGGCGTACTGGCATTTGGGCCGGAAATCCTCCACAAGAATGCCGACATGCTGGAAATTGCCGGCCAGCCGTTTCAGCGAACGAGCACGCGGCGGCCCGAACCGATTCCTGAACGCTGGCGGGGCTTGATCGGAGAATACGGATGGGATCATAACGTGCTCTACATCCTCGAACGCGACGGGCAATTGTTTGCGCTGATCGAGTGGTTTTATTACTACCCCTTGCGTGAACTTTCGGCTGACCTGTTTGCGTTTCCGGACTATGGCTTGTACCACGGCGAAAAACTGGCCTTTCATCGCAACTTCGCCGGAAAGGCCACAAGCGTGACGGCTGCGGAAGTGAATTTCCTGCGCCGCCAGGAGGGGCCTGAAGACGGCCAGGTGTTTCGCATTCATCCGCAGCGGCCGATCGCGGAACTCAGGGCCGAATCACTCGCAGCCAGCCCGCCGCACGAAGCCGGTCCGTTTCGCCAGCCCGATCTCGTCGAATTGACGCGGCTCGACCCGACAATTCAGCTCGACGTGCGGTATGCCACGGCCGACAATTTCCTGGGCGAACCATGCTACACGCAGCCGCGGGCCTTTTTGCAACGGCCCGCGGCCGAAGCGCTCGTTCGCGTGCATCACAGCCTTAAAGCTCAGGGATATGGGTTGCGAGTTCACGACGCGTATCGCCCCTGGTATGTCACTCGGATGTTTTACGAGGCCACACCTGCCGCCATGCGGCAATTCGTAGCCAACCCGTCTTCCGGATCGCGCCATAACCGCGGTTCGGCCGTCGATCTGACGTTGTACGATCTCGAAACCGGCCGCGCGGTGGCCATGCCGTCGGTCTATGACGAATTCTCGCCCCGCGCGTACCCTGACTATCCCGGTGGAACCGCGCTGGCCCGCTGGCATCGCGAGTTGCTGCGCCAGGCCATGCAGGCCCAGGGGTTTGCCGTGTATGATTTCGAATGGTGGCATTTCGACCACGGCGACTGGCGACACTACCCGATCTTGAATACGCGGTTCGAAGACCTGCCACCGGCCGCACCGGGTCGCTAACGCTGGGTCTCTGATAACAGAATCCTAAGAATTTCGTGGCATCCTGCCCGGAGAATGCGAAACCGCGCTTCGCGTGCGGTGTTGAAACTAAGGTAGGGAGATGGCAATTCGTCGAGACGGAGCCAATGTGCGACTGCGCGGCCGAGCCCATCGCGTTGATTTTCGGCCCGCGTTGTCAGTTCGCCCCGCCAAGTCGGGGCGTTTGAGCCGCTTGCTGGTCTGTTCTCTTGGGGAAATCTGACCATGCTCCGCATTGTGATAATGGCAACCGCGACCGCACTGGTTCTGTTGGGCTTGGCCGCGGCGCAAGAAGGCATTCGCACTGCCCGCATTAAAAGCGTCGACGCCGCCCGCCAGGTCATCACGCTGGTCGTCGATGGCCACGATCTCGACGTCGAGGTCACCGGGCAGACCCGGTTCTTCGAATCGCAGGCGACGACGATTGACGAACGCCTGAAGGAGTTTCCTGCCGGCACTCGGGTTCTGTTTAAAACGCAATCCAAGAACGGAAAGCTGCTGCTTGAGGGAATTCGCAAGCGACCGGCCGGTAATCGCGATGGCGAGGCGCCGCCTCCGCCGGTCGACACCACGACCTTCAAGCCACTGACCGAACTCGGTGCCGCGACGTATCACGGTTTCGCTGGCGGGCTCTACCCTGAAGGCAAAAACGAAAGGCCGCAGGCGCACGAGGCCGCGGGCTTGGCTCTGGCCAACCGCCTGACCCC
>JAJXXL010000216.1 GCA_021781115.1 Planctomycetota bacterium | reverse complement strand
CGTGCCGGCGAGGGTCTTGACGGTTTTCGCGAGGAGGTCGATTTCGCGGATGCAGTGGTTTTCGGTATCGGCGATGTACAAAGTTTCGCCGACCAGCGCCATTCCTTGCGGACGATCGAACCGGGCCTTGTCAAAGCTGCCGTCGACCCGGCCGAGCGCCCCGCTGCCAATGATTTCCCGGAGTTTACCCGCCAGCGATGCCACCACGATGCGGTGATGATTGCTGTCGGAAATAAACAGCCGGTCGCCGGCGGGGTCGGCCAGAACTTTTCCGGGAAATCGCAACGGCGTCGGTTGGGATCGTTCACGTTCGAGGTCGAAGCGAACCGGCGTTTCGTCGAGCGTGCCTTTGGCGCGGTACCACGACACGGCCCGCCCGATGACCGCGTCGAGCTTGTCGCGGTTGCCTTCGCCTGAGGCGGCGAAAATCGCCTGCCCTTCGGGGTCGATCAGCACGACCGTCGGCCACGACCTGACGCCCAGTTTGCGCCACAACACCATGTCGGCATCATTGAGCACGGGGTGCTCAATTTCGTACCGCATGATCGCGCCCCGAATGTTCGACGTGTCGCGTTCGTTGTCGAACTTTGCCGAATGCACGCCGATGACCACCAATTGCCGCGGATACTTGTGCTCGAGGTATTTCAGGTCGGGCAGAATATGCATGCAGTTGATGCAGCAGTACGTCCAGAAGTCGAGCAAGACGAGTTTCCCGCGCAAATCCTTTAACGTGATCGGGCCCGACGTGTTCAGCCAGTCGGCGTCGGCCCCCGTATCGAGGCTGCCGACAGGAACTCGCCCCGGAAAAGGATTGTCTTCGACGGCGGCGCGTTCATCCTTCCCTGCGGCGTCGGCCGCAGCCAGTTCGCGGGCCGGCGTGACAGGCGAGGCCAGCGGTTGCTGCGCGTCGCTGGAACCGGGCGAGATCGGTTTCACCGCGCCGTCGGCGCCAGTTTTGGCAGCCGGGGCGCCCGCCGCCGGCCCGCACGCCGCGAGCGACAGCAGCATCAGGCCGCAGAAGGCCCATTGCCCGCCCCGGCGGCAGCGCGGCGCAGGCCGGGCCGGGTCAGCAGCGGGGTGCAGAAAGGGAGACTCGGCATCTGGCATGATCAAGATTCCCAGTGATTGGCAGTCGGCAGGAACGTCCGAACGAACCTGGCCGCCCGGCCTTTGCACAGCATAACATACCGGGCGGGCCCCGCAATTCAACACAGCCAATCGAGCGCATACTCAGCCTGCCTGCCCGTTGAAAGACGAGCCGCGTGCCACGGATTCGCTGGAAACCACTGGCTGACCGTCGCGGCACCGGCGATACACTGCGGTTTTCAAGGCGCTGCCAGAGTCGCCGCACCGATGTCAACGCATACGAAATAGAACAGCCCGCGGGCCAGGCTGCTCTTGGCGTTCTGTCGAATCGTTCTGTAGAATGCCGCCAGCCCGGTGGGTGATGTGCCCCGCAGGCTCAAGGGGTGACGTTGATCGCCCGCGCGAACCTGTCGAGCACGACCTGTTCGTGGCGGGCATGTCAGGACGACCCGGCGTTTTTCCAACGCCGCATGACGAGAGGGAGCGATGTTTTCAAACGCCCAAGCGGATTCGAACTGCCCGAACTGCGGCGCGGTCGTGTCGATCAATACGGCGGCGTGCCCGCAATGCGGCGGCCACCTGCCAGAGGCGGGCGCGCCGCCGGCTCAACCGTTGCCGTATTCACGCTGGTCGAAAATCTGCGCTGCCGCGGGCCTGCTGTGTTTGACGATGGCGGCGGTGTTGCCCGCGGTTCAGGCGCCAGACGGCCCCTACCGCCGCACGCGATGCGTGGGCAACCTCAAGACGATCGGCTTGGCGCTGCGGGCTTACCACGCACAGTATGGCGTGTTTCCTCCGGCGTATGTCGCCGACGATCAGGGGCGGCCCATGCACAGTTGGCGCGTGCTGTTGCTGCCCTTTCTGGATGAACAGGAGTTGTACGAAATGTACGACTTTTCCGAACCGTGGGACGGCGAACACAACGTGACGCTGTTTGAAAAACTGCCCAAAGTGTATGCCTGCCCCGCGCATCAGGTCGGCAAAAGCGCGAACACGACCTATCTGGCTCTGGTGGGCAACCGTTGCGCCTTTCGCGGAACGGCGGGTGTGCCACAGGCCGACCTGCCCGACGGCATGGCCAACACCGTGTTTGTCACTGAGGCGGCGTACGGCAATATCCCGTGGACGCGGCCCGTCGATCTGCAGGTGGCAGACGCCCCGAAAGTTGGCGACCGGCTGTTCGGCTTCAGCAGCGATCATCCGGCGGGGGTTCATTTTCTCATGGGCGACGGCACAGTCCGAGTGGTTTACGACCCGGAATACGCCCACCGCTGACCGGCCGGCCGCCCGGCCCGCCGTGGTGGCGGCTCATCGAAAATCGCGCGATGGCGGGCGCAGGCCGCGCAGCCACCCGGAGATGTCTTCCAGCCGGTTGACCAGAATGTGAATCACCACGCCCTGCCGTTCGACCCGGCCGTGGGCCAGCAGGGCAACCGCGGCACTGGCCGCCGGGCGATACCGGGCCCAGATTTCCGGCCGAACGATCAGGTTCGCCGTGCCCGTTTCGTCTTCGAGCGTCATGAAGATCACCCCTTTGGCGGTGCTCGGCTTTTGCCGCAAGAGAACCAGCCCGGCGACGCGCACGACCCGCCCCACGCGTACGCGCGGCAATTCGAGAGACGGTATGACCCGCCGTTCGCTGAGTGCCGCACGCAAAAACTGCAGCGGGTGCCCCCGCAACGACAACCCCAGCGTGCGGTAATCAGCCGCCACCTGGTGCGCCAGCGGCATGGGCCGCAGCGGCGGTGCGGGCTCGTCGGGGGTGGTCTCAAAACCCAGCGTCAGTTGGCGGCCGGTTTCGGGCACCGCCTGGAGTCGCGCGGGTTCGCTGGCCAGGGTTTCCCACAGCGCCGCACGCCGCGAGAGCTGCAATGAGCCGAAGGCGTCGCCCTGCGCCAACTGCGAAAGAACATGCCGCCCCAACCCCGTGCGCCGGGCCAGATCTGCCGGCGATTGGAACAGCCCCGATGCGCGACGGACTTCCACCAGCCGCCGGGCCTGGACGGCCGAAAACCCGGCGAGCATGCGAAAGCCCAGCCGCAACGCCCCCCCCGCGCACCTGGGCGCGGGTTCAAGCGTGCAGTCCCAGTCGCTGCAATTCAAATCGACCGGGCGAATTTCACCGCCGTGCGCCCGCAGGTCGCGTACGAGCTGTGCGGGGGCGTAAAAGCCCATCGGCTGGCTGTTCAGCAGCGCCGCCGTGAACGCCGCCGGGTAATGCCGCTTCAGCCACGCCGATACATACACCAGCCAGGCGAAACTCGCCGCGTGCGATTCAGGAAACCCGTATTCGCCAAAGCCGCAAATCTGATCAAACACCTGCTGCGCAAACTCGGTCGAGTACCCGCGGGCCTGCATGCCGCTGATCAACTTGCGGCCGAACTGTTCCATCAGGCCGGGGCGGCGCCAGGCCCCCATCGCCCGGCGGAGCTGATCGGCCTCGCCGGGCGTGAAGCCGGCCGCCACAACCGCCAGCCGCATTGCCTGTTCCTGAAAAATCGGCACGCCCAGCGTTTTTTCGAGCACGTGCCGCACTGCCGCGCTGGGGTAGGCAACATCCTCCAGCCCGGCCCGCCGCCGCAGGTACGGGTGCACCATGTTCCCTTGAATCGGCCCGGGCCGCACGATGGCCACCTCAATGACCAGGTCGTAAAAGCTACGCGGCTGCAAGCGGGGCAGCATGCTCATTTGCGCCCGGCTTTCAATCTGAAACACCCCCATCGTGTCGGCCCGCCGCAGCATCTCATAAACCTGCGGGTCTTCGCGGGGTACTTCGGCCAGCGTGTGGGGCCGGGCCGGGCCGCCGGGCCATGCGGGCAACTGTTGAATCAGGTCAAAACCGCGGTGAATCGCGGTCAACATGCCCAGCGCCAGGCAATCGACCTTGAGAATACCCAGCACATCGAGGTCGTCTTTGTCCCACTGGATGACAGTGCGGCCGGGCATGGCGGCGTTTTCAATGGGCACGATCTCGCACAGCGGGCCGCGCGTCATGACCATGCCACCCACGTGCTGCGAAAGATGCCGCGGAAACCCCAGCAGCTCGCAAACCAGCCCCAGCAGCCTGCGCCCCAGGGCCGAGGCGGGGTCAAGCCCGCCTGCGCGCAGGGCTTGCGGCAACTGGTCGGCCCCCCCGTGGGCGCCCACGCTTTTGGCCAGCCGATCGACGCAGTCGCGCGACAACCCCAGCGCCCGGCCCGCGTCGCGAACGGCCGAACGGGGCCGGTAGGTAATGATTTCAGCCGTCATGGCCACCCGCTCGCGACCGTACTTCTCGAACAGGTACTGCAAGACTTCTTCGCGCCGCTCGTGCTCAAAGTCGACGTCAATGTCAGGGGCTTCGTCGCGTTCGCGGCTGATGAACCGCTCGAACAGCACATCAATTTTCTCAGGATCGACCGACGTCACCCCCAGGCAATAGCACACCGCCGAGTTGGCCGCCGAACCCCGGCCCTGGCACAAAATGCCCCGTCCGCGGGCAAACTGCACCACGTCCCACACGGTCAGGAAATACGCCTCGTAGCGCAGGTCGGCGATCAGGTTCAGCTCGTGCACGATCAGGTTCCGCACCTTTTCGGGCAGGTGGGCCCCGTACCGCTCGGCCGCGCCGGCCCAGGTCAGGCGGGTCAAAAACTCCCGCGGCGTCGTGCCGGGTGGGCACAACTCTTCAGGATATTCGTAGCGGAGTTCCTCGAGCGAAAACCGGCAGCGGTCGGCGGCTTCGACCGTGTGGGCCACCCATTCGGCAAACGGGGCGAACCGGGCACACAGCGCCGCGGCCGGGGTGAGGTGCCGCCCGGCATTGGCAAACAGCCGGCCCGCCGCCGCCGCCTGTTCGATCGTGCAGCCCAACCGCACCGCCGTGAGCAGGTCGTGCACAGGCTGCCGGGCGCGATCGTGAAAATGCACGTCGTTGGCGGCAACCAGCGGGACGCGGGCGGCCTGGCCCGCGGCGTGCCAGCGAACCAGCGCCAGGTCATCGGCTGCCCCCGCGTGCAATTCGGCCAAGGCGTAGCAGCGATCGGAAAACAGCTCGCGATACGCCCCCAGCGCCGCGACCAGCCCGCCCGGCTTCCCCCCGGGCCCGGGGGCCACAGCCCGGCCGGGTTCGCAGCCGGAAATCACCACCCCCGCCAGCAACCCGGCCGCATGCCGGGCCACGTCGTCGAACGTCACGCGGCATTTGCCCTTGGGGGCACAGCGCCGCCCCTGCGTGATCAACCGCGCCAGCCGGCCGTATGCCGCACGATCGGTGGCCAGCAACACCAGCGGCGGAGCGTCGAGCGGCGCAATTTCGGCCCCGATCAGCAAATGCAGCCCCGATTCTTTCGCCGCCGCGTGCGCCCGCACCACACCCGCCAGGCTATGGCGATCGGTAATCGCCAGCGCCCGATACCCCAGTTCGACCGCCCGCCGCACCAGCTCATCGGGGTGCGAGGCCCCTTCGAGAAACGAAAAATTCGTTTTGCAATGCAGTTCGGCATACGCGACGGCCGGCGTGGGCGGCGGCGGACCATGCACCGGGGTACGGGCCTTGGGGTGGGGGTGTTCGGGCATGAATCCTGTGGCTCAATCGAACCGGCCGTGGATAAACCATTCCTGCGTTTCCAGGTGACGAAACACCCACAACCTTTGCCCGGTGTGCAGTTCGAGGCGGTAATAATCGCGGCAGACGGACGCCGCACGCCACCAGCCGCTTTCGATGCGCTCGGGCCCCCACGCCCGTCGCACTGCATGCACATGGTTTTCCCACCAGATGCAGGTGGGAATTTCTTGAGGGCCGGCCAACGTGGCCCGCGCCCGGCAGGGGGACGTCATCAGCCGCAGCGGGCGACGGCCGACAGCCCCCGCGCCCGCCGCCACAACCGGCCCCGGCGCATCAGCCGCCGCAGGTACCCCCACGGCCAACTGAAACCGCTGCGCCCGTTCGGGGGCCGGGTCGGCGCACAGTTGAACGGTCAGCACCGCATGCCGGCCCAGCCGGCTCGTCAGCCGGTCAAGCAACCCGGCCATTTCCCGCGGGGGGACCGTGGTTTCGCCATCGCCCGGCAGCGCCGTTTGCCGCCATTCACAAGGCGCCATCTGTGTGGCCCTCACCCACGCGGCCGTGGGCGGGGCGGCCCACGTGAGACGTTCCAGCCGCAACCGCAGCACCGATAATATGTGCGGCAACGCCAGACAGGGCCGCACGAATTCGAGCGTCCAGCGCGGGGCGGCCTGTTCATCTGTCTGAACCTGTTCGGTCGTCTGGAATCGAAAGGCCAGCCGCAATACCCCCTGCCCCAGCCGCCGGGCCTGATCGACAACCGATTCAACCAGATCCGCCAGCAGCCGCTCCAGCGCCTGGCCGTCGGTCAGCGGATGTTCGCCGTTCCACTCAGCCTGCGGCGGCGCGAGCGGCCTGACCGGTTCGAACAGTTCGGCCCGGCTGCCCAGCGCCTGATCCCAACGTTCCAACACGGCAACTCCCAGCCGCGACGGCAGCTCCGAACGCGGCAAATTCAGCAATTCTTCGATGCGATGCACGCCCAGCTCTGCCAGCGTCGCCACGCTGGCGGGGGGCAACCGCAACGCGGCCACCGGCAACGCCCCCAGCGCCGCCCGCGTCTTGCCGGCGGGAATCAGAAATGCGGCTGGCGGCAGATCGCCTGAAACCATGCCAACGGGCTGAGCCGTTTCGCAAGCCATTGCCAGGGGGGCCGCGTGCGCCACCGCCCAGGCGGCGCCGATCGAATCGGCCAGCCCCGCGCGGGCCAGCCGGCCGCACCCCGTCAGTTCACGCAGCACCTGCCGGAGAAACGCCGCTTCGCCATGAAACACCGGCCCGCAACCGGTGACGTCAAAATACAGGGTTTCAGGGTGCAGCCCCGGTTCGAGCCCCACCCGGGGGCTGAATCGCC
Source organism: Planctomycetota bacterium (assembly GCA_021781115.1). Taxonomy (GTDB): domain Bacteria; phylum Planctomycetota; class Planctomycetia; order Planctomycetales; family Planctomycetaceae; genus JAJXXL01. Next base: position 1,107 of record JAJXXL010000216.1, on the reverse strand, counting down.
CGCACCAGGCCGCCAGCGCTCGCAACGCCGCCCGATCGGCTTGCGGATCATGTTCGACCAGACACACCTCGCGAAAGCGGCGGGCCTCCAGCAGGGCCGCCGCCTCGGCCAGTGGCATTTCGGCACGCACCCCCGCTGAAATTGCCGCCGGCGAACAGGTCTTCACCCGCGGCCCCCTGGCCCCCTGTTCATGGTGCAGCACCGTGGGAACACCGTTCGCCTTCAGTTCGGGGCGTGCCGCGTACAGCCGTTGCAAAGGCCAGTTCGGAAACCAGACGCACATCGCCCGTTTCATCGTCAATCTCCAGGGTTGCCGAGCGTTGTTCGAACCCGCCGCGGCACCGTTCAATGCGTACTTCCAGCCAGCGCCCGCGGGAACCGGGCGGCGCCGTGCGGGGTTCGACCAAAAACCGCACATCGGCCCAGGTGGCCTCACGCCGCGAACAGACCGGACGCAGCAACCCCCCCCGTCCCGCCCCCGCTTCGGCAGCCAGTTGCAATCGCCGAAACGTGCGGTCGTCGAGCCGGTCGATGCCGCACAGCACCGCGCCAACCCCCCGGCAGCGCAGCGCCTGTTCGCACGCCCACAGCAGGTCGGCGGGCGTGGGAGGCCGAATCAGAATCAACTGGGAGTGGGCAATGCCCTGCCGCACCGCGGCAGGAACGTAAAAATCGCCGGCGGCGTCGATGACCACCAGCCCGCCCCCCGTGGCCTGCAACGCCGCCCGGGCGGCATGCAACGCCAAGGTTTCGGCCCCGCCCCCCGGCTCTGCCAGCCATTCGACCAGTGCCCCGCGCGGCAAGCCCTGCCCCGGAAACAACCGGTCGAGCGCCGCCACGCCCAGCGAAACCCGCCCTTCGGCCCCGCCCGCCCGCGCGGCTTCGCCACCAGCCGGCCGTGCCTGTTCGGCAACGCGCATTTGCCGCCGCAGGTTTTCGATCAATTGCCGCTGTGCCATGCCAGACCTGCCGCCGAGAAACATCACGCCAATACCCTGAACACGATTACGCGCCCCCCACCGCAAGGGACGCCGTGCCACCACGCCCTTTAAATGTACATAAGTATACTATTGAAGTCAAGGCCCCCTGGGTTAGGTCGACCGCCGG
>JAJXXL010000385.1 GCA_021781115.1 Planctomycetota bacterium | reverse complement strand
GTTTGCCTTTTCCGGAAAGAACCGGTCACGCACCGCATCGGAGCCCCGGACCAGCCGCTGAACGTGCTCTTGCAGTTGCCAGACCTGCCGCCGCTGCCGCTCGGCCACATCGATCATCGAGCGGGGTTTTTTCGGCACACCGTTTGCAAGTGGCTTGACGCCGGCCTGGCCAAGCCGCTGCAGGAACTGATCCATCGCAGCCGGCGAGCCGCAGGGAACAGGCATGCCCGCAGCGCCGTGCACGAGCGAGCGCGTTTGAAATCCGTCGGGCACCAGGCCGTCGATGCGGTGGTATTCGCGTTCGACCGCGGCGAATGACGGCGTGCCCAGGCGGCCTGCGGCGGCGCCGCCGCGCCGGCCGGGGCGGACTTCAGGCGGGCCCGTGATCTCGGGCGCTGTGCTGTATTCGACCACGAGCCCGCGCGGGGCGATCAGGCTGGCGATTTCTGCATCACCGAATTCATGGAATAACCCCCAGAGATTGCGGTACAGCGGCTCTTCCCAAGGGTGCTCGTGCGCGTCGAAGTACCCGCTGACCAGGCAGGCGTCGATTCGCGTGTCGCAGGCGGCGGCGTAAAATGCAATCAGCCCGCCTTCGCCGTAGCCGGCCACGCCCACGCGACTGGGCACTCCTTGTGCTCGAATCGCGTCGACCAGAGCCAGCACTTTTTGAACCTCATAGCCGATGACGTGCCGCCCCATCTGGCAGGCCTGCCGATAAATCCATTCGCGGTGCGACTGGTTGGTAAAAGCAACTTGCGGGTTGCCCGACCATTCGTCAGACCGGTCGATCAAGACCGGCACCAGGACGTCGAACCCGAATTCCGCCAACCGTCGGGCGAACTGCGATTCGGGGGGTATGCCCGGCGCCAGCCCCAGGAGTTGCTCGGGAGTTTGATCGGCGTCGGGCAGCGTAATGACGAAACCGGCGGGAGCGCCTTGCGCCAAACGGATCCGCACCCCTTCACCTTGCACACCCTCCAGCACGTTCCAGCGAATCGGCGTGATTTCAAATAGCGGGTCCGCAGGACTCGGCAGGCCGTCGGTGGCATACCGCTCGAGTCGGGCCGGCACGCGCGGGTCCACCACGCCCAGCATTTTTTTGAACCGCTCCCGATTCGGCTGCACCGACGCTTCGTAAGCCTCGCGCGAGTGAACATCGCGATTCCAGAAACGGGGCCGCTTGCCGACGGATGCCGCGATTTTCCGTTCGATGAACCGGTGCAGGCCGTCCATCATGTCACCCGAAAGGTCTTCGGGGCCGGTCAAAAGTGCGGTGCCGGGCAGCGTCGCCACGTCGTCGGCCCGCACACAGACCATTGTCAGCCAGGCCAGCCACACCCACGCGAACACTAAAACTCGCCCTGAAAAGCCCGATCCCTTAGCGCCGAAACATTGGGGTCGCATCATGAAGCACCTCGCAGAATCGCGGCGGAAATGCGGGCCGATCGCCCGAATCTGCCCTTGGCATGTTCCAATGGGCGTGCTCGCATTGACAACGGTCCCGCAGGCAGACACGTCGTCGCCAACCCTGTCTGTTATAATTCCAATGGCCGTATTTGCCTATCCTCGCCAGCCAACCGCTTCGGCGGGCGGAAATCCGACTGATCTTCGGGGGTGATCTTTGCGTTCATGGTGGCAGAGGCAAGCGACTCCCGTCGGTAATGGAAACTGTCTCCGTGCGATCACCTGAGGTGCCAGGAGTACGAACATGCTTGAAAACCGACCTGAAAATTCGATTGACCCCGATCACACCCGCACGCGTTTTTATCTGCGCACGGCGGGCTTGATCATAGCGGCCGCCGGAATTCTGTTTCTCGCCGTCGGGACGGGCGAGTTCTTCATCTCGGCGAGCGCCCTGCGGGAACCGCGCTATTTCTGGTGCAACTTTGTCGGCATGCCGCTGCTGTTTGTAGGGAGTTCGATGTGCATGGCCGGTTTTATGGGCGCCGTTGCACGGTACCAGGCCGGCGAAATTGCTCCTGTCGGCAAAGACCTGTTCAACACCATGGCCGAAGGCACGCAAACCGGCGTGCGGACCACGGCGGCCGCACTCGCCATGGGCCTCGCGCGCGGCCTGCGAGAAGGCACCGAACAGACCGCGTGCCAGCAGTGTAGTTGTGGCAATGACGCCCACGCCCGGTTTTGCAAGCAGTGCGGACGGGAACTGCTGGTCGTCAGAATCTGCGCGAAGTGCCAGGCCGAAAACCCCGGCGATGCGAAATTCTGCGCCGATTGCGGAGCGCCGTGCTCATCGTAGCGGAATCTATTGCCATGCGCATATTTTCTCGAACCCGTATCGCCGCCAGCCAAGACCGGCCGTGCGGTACAGCGAGCCAGGTCTCCAGAACTTCAGATTAAGGGCGGTCGTCATGAGTCAGGAAAGACCGGTTTCGACAATCAGCGGGTGGGCCATGCTGGGGGGCACGATTCTGCTGTTCGTGCTGGCGGCCACGTCGTTTTTCAATGGCCTTTCGCTGCTCAGTAGCGGGCCTGCGAATGGCGCGGGGCTGACCGCACTGTTCGGCGGAATGTTGCTGTTCGTCGCAGCCATCGTGAGTTGCCCCGGCTACTTCACGCTGCAACCGAATGAGGCCCGCGTCCTGATGTTGTTCGGCAGTTATCTGGGAACAGTCCGCCAGAGCGGCTTTCACTGGACCAACCCGTTTGCGACCAAGTTGCCCGTTTCCTTGCGGCTGCGAAACCAGGAGGGGCACTCGCTCAAGGTGAACGACAAACGCGGCAACCCGATCGAAATCGCCGCCGTCATCGTGTGGCGGATCGAAGACACCGCCCAGGCCACATTCGACGTCGACAGTTGCACAGCATATGTCAGAATGCAAAGCGAAACTGCAGTGCGGCACCTGGCCAACTCCTTCGCCTACGACCACGGCGAAGAGGGCGAAACCACTCTGCGCAGCGGCGTCGATGAAGTCTCTTCGGAGTTGCAGCGCGAGCTGCAAGACCGGCTGCGAAAAGCGGGAGTCGTTGTCGAAGAAGCCCGGCTCACGCACTTGGCCTACGCGCCGGAAATCGCCGGGGCCATGCTCCGCCGCCAGCAGGCCGAAGCGATCATTGCCGCCCGCAGCAAGATCGTGCACGGCGCCGTCAGCATGGTGCAAATGGCCCTCGAAGAACTCACCGCCAAGGGCATCGTTGACCTCGACAACGAACGCAAGGTCGCCATGGTGAGCAACCTGCTCGTCGTGCTCTGCGGCGAGGCCGAGACCACGCCCATTATCAACACGGGAACGATCAGCGTCTGACCGCAACTCGCGTGCGCCGCGACGGCAGCGCGTTCGCGTGCTGATCGGTCGGCGCACGGCTGGCCTCCTGCGTTCCTGAATACGGGTCACGCTCGCGCGCCGTCTTCCCCCGCGAAATCCCCTCTCGCGCAGCGTTGGCAACCCGGCGGCCTTGTCGATACACTGGCGTTGCATCATAGCCCGCTTGGGGCTTTCGCCAATGCAATTCGACCAGGGAGCGTTTCTTCATGAACCAGGATTGTCGTTCCTGTGTGTGGATGATGTTCGCGGTGGCCGCGGGCCTGCTGATTTCGGCCCGAGGCGTGGCCAGGGCCGACGATCAGCTCGAGCCCAAGGTAGAACTGCTGTGGCCAGCCGGTGCGCCCGGCGCCATCGGCGACACCGAGGCCGACAAGCCGACGCTGTCGATCTGGCTGCCGCCTGCCGGAACGGCAACCGGCGCCGCCGTCGTCGTGTGCCCCGGTGGTGGGTACGGGCACCTCGCGGTGGACCACGAAGGCAAGCAGATTGCCGCCTGGCTGAATTCGCTGGGCGTTGCGGCGTTCATGCTCAAATACCGCATTGCCCCGCGGTACCGGCACCCGGCGCCGCTGCAAGACGTACAACACGCACTGCGCACAGTGCGCGCCCGGGCCAACGAGTGGGGCATCGATCGGCGACGGATTGGCATCATGGGCTTCTCGGCGGGCGGGCACCTCGCATCGACGGCCGCCACCAAATTTGACGACGGCCGCGCTGACGCCTCTGACTCAATCGAACAGGCCAGTTGCCGCCCTGATTTCGCCATATTGTGTTACCCGGTCATTTCGTTCACCACGCCTTACACGCATGTCGGCTCGCGCAACAACCTGCTGGGCAAAGACGCCGATGCCAAGACGATCGAAAATCTTTCGAATGAATTGCAGGTTACAGAAAAAACTCCGCCCGTGTTTCTGTTTCACACCAATGAAGATACGGGCGTGCCGCCTGAAAACAGCGTGCTGTTTTACATGGCCCTGCGCAAGGCACGCGTGCCGGTCGAATTGCACATTTACGAAAAGGGGCCGCACGGCGTCGGGCTGGCTCAGCGCGACCCCATTCTGTCGAGTTGGTCGGGCCGTTGCGCCGACTGGCTCAAGGGCCGCGGCTTTTTGAAAAAAGAGCCATCTTAGAAGCGCCGGCCCGCTTGCGTCTACTTTATTTTGAAGTCAGGAGTGTTTTCATGCCGTTGCGAAAGTTCTCATGCGCGTTTGGGGCTGTGGTGGGTTTATTGCTTGGCGTGGCGTTTGCCGCCGCCCAGGAAGCGCCCAAAAAGGACCCGCCCCCCAAGAAAATCGTCGCCGATGACCCCGCCAGCATCACCGATCCCGATTACTACGTGCAGGGCGAATACACTGGCGAAATTCAAACCGACGAAGGGCGGGTGGCCCTCGGTGTGCAGGTGATTGCCTTGGGTGGTGGCCATTTCAGGGCGGTCGGCCACATCGGTGGCCTGCCCGGCGCCGGCTGGGACAAATCCGAAAAGCGAATCGGCGACGGCGAAACCAAAGACGGTGTGACGACGTTCATTGGCAAACGCGTCGACGCCCGCATCAAAGACCAGGTGCTGACCGTCACCGACAAAGATGGTACGGAACTGGGCCAGTTGAAACGCACCCTGCGCACCAGCCCCACACTGGGCGCCAAGCCGCCCGAAGGCGCCCTCGTGCTGTTCGATGGCTCGACCGCCGATGAGTTTCACAACGGCCGCATGACGCCTGACCACCTGCTCATGCAGGGCGTGACAAGCAAGCGCAAGTTCGGCAGTTGCACGCTGCACCTCGAATTTCGCACACCCTACCAACCCCAGGATGGCGGCCAGGGCCGCGGCAACAGCGGCTGCTATTTGCAGGGCCGTTACGAGGTGCAAATCCTCGACTCGTTCGGGCTGGAGGGCAAGAACAACGAATGCGGCGGGATTTACACGATCAATGACCCCGCCCAAAACCTTTGCCTGCCTCCGTTGCAATGGCAGACCTACGACATCGACTACACGGCCGCGACGTTTGACGCCGCGGGCAAGAAAACCAAAGACGCGCGCATGACCGTGCGACATAACGGCGTCGAAGTGCAGCACGATGTCGCCCTGACGCACGGCACAACCGCCGCGCCCGTCAAAGAAGGCCCCGAACCCGGCCCCTTGTATCTGCAAGACCACGGCAACCCGGTCAGGTTTCGTAATATCTGGCTTCTCGAAAAGCCGGCCGATAAACCATAGCCCGCTGCCGAGCTTCGCCCGGTTGGGCGCGAGCCCCGCCGTCAGGCGGTCGCCGTTTGGGGGTTCGTGCGGCGATTTGCGTGAATCGGGTTCGTTTACGGTGGCGTCGCCCCAGCGGCGGCCGGTATAATTGCCGAAGCGAGACTGGCTTTCAGTCATTGACGCGAAGGTGATTGCGATGCGTGTGAGTTCTGCAAGGCCCGATGTCGCCAGCTTGGTGTTCCGATTGTTTGGACGATCGGTGCACCCCGAGTTAATCGACGTTTTCGCGCACAGCGAAATCGAAACGGCGGGGTATTCGGCGGCGATTCGCATTTGCGATGCGGGCCACCTGCTGAGCTTCCGTCACAAGGGGCAGGTGCTGTGCGAAGTCGCCACCAGCGCCGCGCACCCCCTGCCGCAAAAGAAACAGGTCATTGCCCGACGATTGCGCGGGCAGCGCAACGAATCGGTCGAGCACGATGCGGGCATTCTGTACCACGTCAGTTTTCAGGTCGAGCATCTCGAACCCGACGTGTTTCTGCATTTTCACGAGGAACTGTTGCTTGATTGCGCCCGCTGCCGCGTGTCGCACCAGTTCACCCCCACGAGCCGTCTGTACCCCGCGCCGCTCAGCTTCGTCGAAACCGAAGTGCACCCCAACAGCCTGCTGGTGCACGCCTTTCATACGTTTCCCGACAATTGCGCCGTCGTCAAGACCCAGTCGCTGTTTGAGGTCTGATGTTTTGGTATTGGGCAAGGTTGTTCGCACAGCGGGGCAAAACGTAATCGCAGCCGCGCGCGGCGGTGTTTTGCCTTGGGGCGCGCAGCCGTCAATGACACTCCGTGCCTGACGCCGTCGTCCGGCCGTCCTGCAGGTTCATCGTTTCAGAAACTCGCGGTTCAGAAAGGTGTGTTTGCGGTGGATGCCAGAATCGTGTTGCTGCCCGGCGACGGGATCGGCCCCGAAGTCGTGCAGGAGGCGACCAAAGTTCTCGAAGCGGTGGCCCGTAAATTCGGACGGCGGTTTCAGTTCGAAACGCGGCCTATGGGTGGCAATGCCATCGACAGCCACGGCGACCCTTTGCCCGAGGAAACCCTCGCCGCCTGCCGCCAGGCCGATGCGGTGTTGCTCGGCGCCGTGGGCGGCCCCAAGTGGGACGACCCCCGCGCCAAGACCCGCCCCGAAGCAGGCCTGCTCAAGATCCGCAAGGAATTGGGCCTGTTTGCCAACCTCCGCCCGATCAAGCCGTTTTCGCAATTACTGGCGGCTTCGCCCCTGCGCCGCGAAATTATCGAAGGGACCGATATTCTCTTCGTTCGCGAACTGACGGGCGGCATTTACTTCGGCGAATCCGGGCGCAGGCCGCATGCCAGCGGCGAAGAAGCATACAACGTCATGTCGTACACGACGGGCGAAGTCGAGCGCGTGGTGCGCGTGGCGGCCGAAGCGGCCCGGCGGCGGCGGGGCAAGCTTACGATGGTCGACAAGGCCAACGTGCTCGATGCCTCGCGGTTGTGGCGGAGTGTCACCGCACGCATCATGGCCGAAGAATTCCCCGAGTTGACCTACGAAGTCGTGCTGGTCGATGCCATGGCCATGCACCTGTTGTCACGACCCCGCGATTTCGATGTGGTCGTCACCGAAAACCTCTTCGGCGACATCCTGACTGACGAAGGCTCGATGCTGACCGGCTCGATGGGCCTGTTGCCTTCGGCCGCGCTGGGCACCCCCGGCCCCGGCCTGTATGAACCGATTCACGGCAGCGCGCCCGACATCGCCGGTCAAGGCATCGCCAACCCGCTGGGCACGATTCTGGCGGCCGCCATGCTGCTGCGATACTCGCTGAGCATGGAACAAGAAGCCGTCGCAGTCGAAACCGCCGTGAGCGCCGTACTGACGGCCGGCCACCGCACCCGCGACATTGCCGCCGGCCAAGCCAGCGTCGGCACCCAGAAAATGGGCGCGCTCGTCATTGCCGCCCTTTGAATAAGCGCCCATGATTTCGGAACAAAGCGACCGCTGGCCTGCGGGGATGCAAAAAGCCGCGATCCTGAGGCGAATCCCAGCGGGGACCAAGTCTGGGAGAGCCGGGTGCGATGTGGTCCCTCGCGAAGTATTTTTTGGGGGGCGGGGGTGCGGCGGTCGGAGCCGTTGATTTTGACGGCGCAGGGCGAGTTTTGGGAACTGTGGTGGTGCCTGGCGGTCGGCAGTGCGCAAACGGCGAGCGCTGCCCGTCTCCCGGGACCACCGCGTTGGCCCCCTTGCCAATCAGCACCTTGCCAGTTGCGGTTGCAACGCCTTGCTGATCGTGGAAAGTCGGGTTTGTCCCAAGGCGGAAATATTAACGGAAATATTAAGACATCCATATTTATTGACGCAACCATGACACGTGCGACAAAAGTCGACGCGTGGGCTTTCGCGGCGCGGGTCGGTTGCAGGCTCGACGGTCCAAAGTCGAACGTCAGGCCGCCAGAATTGTCGGGGCGTGCCTGGCGGGGCTGCCTGAATCGCAAAGTAGCTGCCCAAACTGCCCAGTCGCGCCGGATTTGGCGAGTTTTTCGAGCAATGAACGCACCGACGCCGCGCGCAGCAGGTTCCAGCCGGCGACTTTCAGCAAG
>JAJXXL010000043.1 GCA_021781115.1 Planctomycetota bacterium | reverse complement strand
TGAACAGATTGCCGGAGGCGTCGACCGCCACGCTCTGCGGGTTACTGAGCTCGGCAGCCGTCGCCTGCCCGGCATCGCCGCTGAACCCCCATGTCCCGTTTCCCGCGACGGTGGTGATGACCCCCGTGGCGTGGTTCACTTCGCGGATCCGATCGTTGCTTGAATCCGCAATGAACAGATCGCCGGATGCGTCGACCGCCACGCTCTGCGGGTTACTGAGCTCGGCAGCCGTCGCCTGCCCGGCATCGCCGCTGAATCCCCATGTCCCGTTTCCCGCGACGGTGGTGATGATCGAATTCGGCCCAACCGCGGTACTGCTGCCCAGAAAATTCAGGCCGTCGCCGGCATACGCCGCGTGAATCGCATGCAGGCCGGTGGCAAGCGCGCTGGTCGAATAGGTCGCCGTGCCCGAGGTGAGCGTGCCTGTGCCGAGTGTGGTCGTGCCGTCATAAAACGTCACCAGCCCGCCCGTGGGCGTGCCGCTGGCGGGCACGGTGACGACCGTGGCGGTCAAGGTTTCATTGGTTCCGTAACTCACCGACCCCGCCGACACGGCGACACTGATCGCCGTGGCGCTCGACAGCATTGTCCTCTCCTCAAGTCGTTCGCAACAACGGCCGACGATGGCCGAGCGGCCCAGCCGGTCGCGGCGGCGCTGCGCACGGTCAGCCCGCAGGGCACATCGGCGTGACGCGAGGATTCGACCAACGCCGTTCGGCAACACGGCAAGCCAGGAGGTAATGAGCATGGTGTGTGCACCTTGAAGGGAGGAAATTTTTCAGTTTTCAGTTTTCAGTATCGCGCGGTCGCCCTGTAAGGTCACGACATTTCCAGCCTGGGGCAACGCACCAGTTCCGTGGACCAACGCCCCGCGATTGCCCTGAACCTGCAAAACAAACTGCGGGTTTGAGGTGAATCGCTGATTCACGGTCGGCATCGGTTCGTTGCGCCCTTGCAGGCCTTTCGCATTCGCATTGCAATCTAATCCGGAGCGTTGCCCCAGACGACTACGGTTCACCTCTGCGGGGCTGCCCAGTTCCCTTCAAAAGTTGTCTATCGGTTGTTCGTTCGATCGCCCTTTAATGGCATCACATGTTCAGTCTGGGGTAACGCACCCAATTGTCGCCGGGAGCCGCGCAATGTCGGTGTCGCGGCGGCCAGTCGTAGCGACAATGCGCATGACACCCATCGAAAAACCCGCGTTAACCGGAAATGCCGGAAAAAAGCCACCCGTATCGAAAACTTTTGCCAATTGTTTATCCCTTGCCTTTCGCTGCAGCGATCGGCGCGAAGTGCCGCGCACGAAGTCAGCGGTATCGACGCCCAGCGCCAACCCGCCGCCCGCGCCGGGCCAATTTTCGAAACTGCGCCTGCGCTGCCCACGTACAAACGACTCCCTGACGGTCGCGGCTCCTCCGGCATTGCAGGCCTGCTGACAACCGATAACCGGCAACTGAAAAGATCAATTGGGGTTGACAGAATGTGGCCGACAGCAACAATGACGAAACCACCCAGAAACTACCCCCCTGAAACGGTCGTTTTTCCTGCCCTGAAAACTCTGCCTTGCAGAGTTCCTGCCAGTTTGAAGGCCGTCAAGATTTCCTGGCGGCCTGCCTCGTGGTCGCTGCATGAAGTCCACAACTCGGTCGACGTGTCTGCGCATCGATTCGTTCGTTAAGGGCGAACCGTGCGACAGCGGGCCGGGCGTGCCCTGTGTGCAGCACCTGCCTCGATTGAATCGCGGCCGCCATCGCGGGTTTGACGTGGTCGTTCAAACGCGATGCTCGCCGCGCCTCTGATTCCCGTGAAATTGAATCGCGCCGCGATCACGCGCCTCAGGCACGTCGCAGGGCGGCAAGAATTATTTCCAACAAAGTCCCCGCGCGGAACGTAAACAAGGGGCGACTGGTGTTTTCTGTTCAAGGAGGATCCCATGCTTGTGTTGACAAGGAAGCCGGGCGACAAGGTTGTCATTGGCGACAACATCGAAATCACGGTGCTGGAAATCAAGGGCAATACCATTCGCCTGGGCATTGCCGCGCCCCGCGAAGTTTCCGTGCTTCGCGGCGAATTGGCGCACGCCGAGGTGGCTGGCGCGGCGGCAAACCCGGCACGGCTCAGGCCCCCCGCTCCACGGCCTGAAGCCGAGGGCCGCCGATTGCCCCCGGCGGCGTGCGTGCGCGGGCCTCAGTGCCTGTAGGATCCTGCTGCCGGTCGCGTCGATACCGGCGGATTGCGTGCGCTCGTGCCGCGCGGTATCTGCCCTGCGGGGCATGCCCGACCCCGCGGCCCGTCAACGCGCGTGGATCGCCGCGCCCGGCTGAACCTTGTCGCTGGGGTATACGATGACCTGTTCCGCCTCGGTCAATCCTTCGAGGATTTCGGCCTCAACCGCATTCCGCGCCCCGACGCGCAACAGGCGCAATTCGGCCCGCCCACCCTGGAGCACGAAGGCAGCCCAGGCGCCGTCGCGGCGGAACATGGCGCTCGTCGGAATTTTCAGCACGTCGGTTTTTTCCGTCACCACGATGCGGGCTTCGACACGAAACCCGTCGCCCAAGGCCCCGCGTTCGGCAAGCGGCGTGACGAAATCGGCAATGACATTCACCCGCTGCTCTTCGACGCCCAGCGCCGAAGTTTTCGTGAACGCGGCCGGTTCGATCAGCCGCACCCGGGCTTCAAGCGGGTACCCTCCGCCCCACTGTTCGAGAATGACGCGGGCCCCCGGTCGAATTCGCACGGCGTCGCTCGACAGCACATCAATTTCGACTTCGAGGTCGGTCGGGTCGCCGAGTTCGATCAGCGAGGCGCCCGCCGCGACCACCGCCGCACTTTCTTCAAAGACGTGCAGCACGCGCCCGCAAATCGGTGCGGGCACATCGAATTGTTCACTGCGCATCGTTCCGTCGGCAACCGGGCGGGTGCGGAGCAGCGCGGCCCGGGCCTGCTCGAGTTCATAGTGCGCGATCTCTGAGGCGAATTTTGCGGCCCGCAGTTCCTCGCGGCGCGTGCGTTCGAGCATTTTCTTTTCTTCGAATTCCTGGGGCGAAATCGAATTGCGTTCGCGCAACTGCCGGGCCCGCTCGTTTTCGGATTCGGCGAATTCGAACGCCGCCACGGCCTTTTCGAGGTTGGGAACCGACTGGCTCACCGCCGCCTCGGCCCCCTTGACGCGGGCTTCGGTTTGGGCAATCGCGCGGCTGTCGAGCAGTTCGGGCAGCGAGGGTTCGATCGTGGCGACCACCATGTGCCGCGACGACACGGTGTCGCCCGGGCGCAGCGTAATCCGCAGCAGCCGCCCCGCAACCGGCGCCGACACGACATACCGCTCGCGAATCTTCGTCTTGCCGTCTTCATCGACCGTGACCAACAGCGGCCCCCGCGCCGCCACCGCAATGTCGACCGCCAGCGGCCGGGGCAGGAAGGCGTACACGACGCCTCCGATCAGCCCGGCCAGCAGCCAAACCATGAAAATCTGCTTGATCCAGCGCGTCACAGCAGCTTACTCCCGGGTTTTCAAGACGCCGATCAAGTCAAGGTGATCGAGCCGGCGGCGGACGAGGAGGCCCGACAGCAGCGCCGCCACGAGCACGACGGCCACAGCAAAGCCGTAGGTCGACAAATTAACGACCAGGGGAATGCGGTACATTTCGGTGTCGAGAAACAGCGTCGTGAACCAGGCCAGCCCATATCCCAGGGCCAGCCCCACGGGCAGGGCCTGCAAGGTGAGCACGCCCAGTTCCCCCAGCAGGATGAACGAAATTTCGGCGCGCGTAAACCCCATGACCCGCAGGGTGGCCAATTCCCGCCCGCGTTCCGACAGCGCAATGCGAGCCGTGTTGTACACCACGCCAAAGGCAATCACGCAGGCGAACATCAGATTGAAACTTTGCAGCTTCAACAGGTTTTTGATGACCGTGTCGCGAAAACTGTTGAGCGCCGCCTGTTTGATCGTCACGCTGGCAACGCGGGGCGTGGCCTTGAGGCGGTCGTACAACGCCTCGGCTTCGAGCGCATCGGCCGTCACATGCGCCCCCGTCACGCTCGGCCCCTCGCGGAGCAGCCGGTTCAGCGACCCGATTTGCATGTACGCCGCCGTGCCCAGCAACTCAGTCGACAACCCCGCCACCACGATCTGCCGCACCGGTCGGGCCCCTTCCAAGACTTCGACTGTCAGCGTCTCGCCCAGGCCGATGTTCAGCAATTGCGCCAGCTTGGTGTTGAGTAAAATGCCGTCGGGCGGCAGCGGCACTGTGTGCAGTTGCAGGTTGACGAGGTGGTTCAACTCTGGCGCCGCGGCCAGCCCCATGATCAGCGTGCGGCGCACCCGGTGCCCGAACCGCAGCCGGGTCGACACCGCCCGGATCGGCTCGACATGCACCACGCCCGGAAAATGCGCGATTTCATGCAGCGCCCGGTACGACGTCGGTTCGACCAGCGCCACGGTCACGTCCTGCCGCTGAACCACGCGAAACTGCACCTCCAGCAGGTAGTCGAGCGCGTCATACGAAAACCGCCCCAGAATCATGATCGCCACGGCCAGCGACATGCCCAGTGTCGAAAAGAACGACTTGACCGGCTGCCGCTCGATGTTGCGCAGCACCATCCGCATCGGCTGCGAGAACAGCCCGGTCAGGCCCAGCCGTTCGAGCACGGTGTGCCGGAACACGGCAGGGGGCTCGGGCCGCATCGCTTCGGCGGGCGGCAGCTTGATCACCGCGCGCAGCACATTCGCCGTGCCGATGATCGCCGCCGCGCTGCTCACGCAGGTCGCCAGCCCGACAACCTGCGGCGGGAGTTGGTATTCGAGCGCCGGAAACCGGTAAAACCGCGTGTACATTTGCGTGATTTGCAGGCCCAGGGCGGCCCCGGCGCCCGTCCCCAGCGCCACCCCGCCCGCCACGACCGCCAGCACCAGTTTCAGAAAATGCCACCCCACCGCGAGGTTCGAATAACCAAACGCCTTGAGCGCCGCGATTTGATCGCGTTGCAGGCTGATGATTCGCGACAGCACGACATTCAGCAAAAATGCGGCGACCCCCAGAAAAATCGAGGGCACAATCAGGTTCATTCGCTGCAACTGCTTGATTTCGTCTGACAGAAACCGGTTGGATGTCTGGTCTTCGCGGCCATAGGCGCCCAGGCCACCATAGGGCGCGGTGAGCTGGTCGAGCCGGGCAATCACCTCGCCCTGCGAAGCCCCCGGCGAAAGGTCGAGGCATACGTCGTTAAACGCGCCCTCCATGTCAAACGCGGCGGCGAGCGCCTCCCGCCCCATCCAGAACACGCCGAACCGCTTGTCGTCAGGAACCAACTGCCCCGCGCGAATCTGATAGATATACTCGGGCGACAACGCCACGCCCACAATTTCCAGGTCTTTGCGGCGACCGTTGATGATGGCCGTCACCCGGTCGCCGGGCTTCAGCCCGTGAGCCACGACAAATCCTTCGCTGGCCAGCACTTCATCGGGGCGCCCCGGCTCGATCGAGCGGCCCTGGCGCAGGTGCAGTTCATTCAGGCCGGGCGCGTACACTTCAGGAATCGAAATCAGCCGCCCGACGGCCGGTTCGGCAAAGCCCGCCACGTCGAGGTTGACGTCCTTGACGACCCGCGCCATAAACTGCCGCACGCCTGGAATCTCACCGATGCGCTCAGCCACCGCCAGCGGGGCGCGTTTGAGCTGCGCGAACACGAACGCAAACCGGTTGCGTTCAAAATAACCGGCCTGGGCCCCGCGCAGTGTCGTCAGGGCGCTCAGCGACATGACATACGTGGCCACCCCGCAGGCAATGACCAGGCAAATCGCCAGCACCTGCCCTTTCAGGTGCAGCACGTCGCGAATGAGCTTGCGATCGAGCGCCGTCATGCCCGCCGCCTTTCCCGCCCGCCGGGCCGCGTCGCTGCCATCATCGCACGCCGCCCCAGGCCGCCGGCAGCGCCAGGGCGGGTTTTGGCCCGAGTCACCATCGCAGTTCCTGTGGACTGACTTTGACCGCATTGCCGCGCACGTTGGCAATGCGCCCGTCGAACAGGGAAATCACGCGGTCGGCCATGTCGGCAATCGCGGCGTTGTGCGTGATGACGGCGGTCGTCGTGCCCAATTCGCGATTCACGCGGGCAATCACATCGAGCACGACGATGCCGGTTTGAATGTCGAGGGCGCCGGTCGGCTCGTCGCACAGCAACACGTCGGGGCGTTTCGAAATTGCCCGCGCTATGGCCACCCGCTGCTGCTCGCCCCCCGAAAGCTGGGCGGGAAAATGATCCATCCGCGGCCCCAGGTTGACAAGCTGCAGCGCCTCTTCCGGGCGCATCGGCTGCCGGGAAATCTCGGTGACCAGGGCCACGTTTTCGCGGGCGGTCAAACTCGGAATCAGATTGTAGAACTGAAAGACGAAGCCGACGTGGCTTCGCCGGTAACGCGTCAGCCCGGCCTCGTCCTGGGCGGTGAGTTCCTGGTCGCAAAAGTGCACCCGCCCGCCCGTGGGCACGTCGAGCCCCCCCAGGATATTCAGCAGCGTCGATTTGCCGCTGCCCGAAGGCCCCAGCAAAACCACGAATTCCCCCTGGTACAAGTCGAGATCGACGCCGCGCAACGCATGCACGTCGACCTCGCCCATGTGATACACCTTGGTCAGGCCCCGCGCGCGAAACACGGCGGGCCGGCCGGGCTCGTTCGCCCCGGCAACCCCCGGCACAGGTGCAATGACTGGCTCGATCAAGACTCAAAAATCTCCCCCGCCGCCGAAGTCGTCGCCGCCGCCAAAATCGCCCCCCCCGAAATCACCGCCGCCCACGTCGTCATTTCCGAAATCGCCGCCATCGCTCGAAACTTCACCGCCCGATGAACCGCCTTGGTCGTCGAAATCATCGCCGGTGGTTTCGAAATCCTCTGGCGCGTTCGAATCCTGCAACGGGGCGTCGCCGTGGTTCAGCGGCTGATCGGGCGTTGCGGCGTGGGCGTGGCCGCCAAAAAACGAATCGTAAATCCAGTTGCCGGCCGCCGCGCCGAACATTCCGGCCACCAGGCTGCCAAGCCAACCCCCGCCCATGCCGCCCCCTCCACCACCCATGCCGCCGTAACCGCCGGCGCCTCCACCGCCGCTGAACAGCCCGCGCAGAATCATCGACAGCAGCCCGAACGCGAGGATTCCGACAAACCCGACCACCAGCCAGGCCATCCACCCCCCGCTTTCGGCGGTCACGCCAGCCGGGGGTTGAGAGGCGTAGCGCGCAGGGTGCGGGGGTTGGGTGCGGTGCGCCGGGGCGGTTGCATGGGCGGCGTGCGGTTGAATCTTGTGATCGGTGGCCGTTTGGGCCACGAAATCGAGCGCCTCGCGCAACCCCTCGTCGTACTGTTTCTTTTCAAACCGGCCAACCAGCAGTTTGCGCAGCGCGCTGATATCGGCCGTCGTGAATCCCGCATCGCGCAGCGTCTTGCTCACGCCGACCTCAATATGCCCCGGTTTCCTGCAAATCAGAACGTCGAGGCCGTGGTCGTGAAACTTCTTCGCCCGTTCGACCATCCAGTCGTGAAAAAACCGGTTGCGCTCGGTGTGGTCCATCTTAGCCACGGCGGCGGCTTGTTCTTCAGGCACCGATTTGAATGTTTCGACCCGCATTTCGACATGGTGCCGGAGTTGCAACGTGGCAATCCGCGCGTTGGCGTCTTGAATTGCCTTGTCGGAGAAAAACCCGGCGAAATCAGCCACATCGGCTGCGCGAGACGGGCCGGCCAAAGCCCACAACCCGATGAATCCCGCCAGAACCGCCACGCGATGCCATGCACTCCGCATAATCGACGCTCCTCAAAATGGTTGCAATTGTTCGCGGCTGCCAAACACGCCCCCGGCGGCTCGGCACGGGCGCACCTGCATTGCTAACGTCCATTATACGCAGCTTGGATCACGCCGGGAGAGCGGGGAGGGCCAGAATTGCCGATTTGGCAAAATCCGCGTGTTGAATCTGCGGGAGCGCATGATGGCAGTCGGGCCGGTGCCGTTTTGATTGCCGGCATGACGAACGACGACGGCCTGGGGGTGACAACCCTGGCACCGCTTGACCCCGGTCGCAACGTGGTCTTGCCCCAGATCGGAATCAGCACTCACAGCGATCATCGGGTCGGCCGGACATTCGCC
>JAJXXL010000086.1 GCA_021781115.1 Planctomycetota bacterium | reverse complement strand
CTGACTTGTCGCTCACCAGCCGCACATCGCTGTCGCTGCCTTTTTTGCGGCGTGGCTCGCTGGCCAACCGCACATCGCTGTCAGAATCGGCGCCGGGAATGCGCAGCTCGCCGCTGCTTTCGCCGCTGGCAAGCCGCTGGTCGAAATCGAGCCGCACGTCGCTGTCAGAGCCGTCGTCGGTCGTCTTGCGGATAATCGTGGGTTGCTCGCTGAGTGCGCCTTCGTCATCGCCGAGCACGATCTGATCGTCTCCGGCATCGTACCCGCCCAGTGGAACTTCAGGATCAGAATCAGTCTGGCGACTGCGGTGCAGCTTTTCGACATCTTCTTCCTTGAATTTCCACGTTCCGCGATCGGCAAACGCGCGAATTTCGCCTTTTTCGCGGGCTCGATTGAGGTCGCTGGTGTTCATTCCCAGAATGGAGGCGGCCTCTTCGATGCTGAGGTATTTTTTCGACATGGGTTGGCTCCGGGGAAAAGAAAACTTCCCCTCAGATGAGAATCTTCCGCCGGCAAAACTGAATCGGGCCGGGCTGTATACACGACAAGCAAAGGGGGTGGCCCTCGGGGTCAATCTCCGGCGCCACCGCACGCCTCCGTGCACAATCTCCAATCCCTCAATGTCCATTCTAAATGCGGGGCGGGGCGTTGCAAGTGAATTCTCGGCCAGCCTGATCGGCGACAGGTGCAACACCCGCGGAGCATGCCGTGCGAAACGGAATTCCGCCCCTTGATCGCGGGCGGGCCGCACGTCGCCTTGCCGGCCGCCCCTCAAAAATCCTCGATTCGGCCAAATCGCCGCCAGTTGCAACTTGTCGCGGGTTTTGCGCATTGCCGCGGGCCGGGCCGGCACGGCCCGTTTTGAAACCTGACCTGAAATGCCCCACCTGCGCTTGCAAGTCGCGTGCGATCCGTTTCTACTGATAGCGTGGCGTTTGACGGTTATGCAACACCGTTTGCGGCCGGCCGGTCTTTTCTGCAGGAACCGCCCCCCGGTGCGGTGGGCGCCGTGCATTGCCGCCAACCGCCGGTTCCTGGAAATTGTGGCGTCGCGACCGGCCGCCAGAAGGATCGCCGATGACCGTTCCGACTGTCGGAACGGTCGATCCGCCGCTTGTTGTCTGCGATTTGAGCGCGTTGGAAACATGCCCGCCGACCTCGTATTCATGATGGGAAAATACGAGGCCCGCATACCGGGCGACCGCCTGTACGCTGAAAACCATCTGTGGCTCAAATCGCAAGACGCCGGCCCCGCCGGCCAGAGCCGGTTTCAGGTTGGTTTTACGGCGTACTCGGTGCGGCTGCTGCAAGACGTGTACTTTCTGAGTTGGAGCCTCGACCCCGATTCGCCCGTCAGGCACAAGCAGGAAATCGGCGAAATCGAAAGCTCCAAGGCGGTTTCGAGCCTGTATGCGCCGCGCGACGGGCGCGTGCTCGATTTCAATGCGGCGCTATTGCAGGATCCCTCGGCGATCAACCTCGACAACTACGGCACTGGCTGGCTGTTTGAATTTGAAACGGGTGAAACGTTGCTGACTCCGCCCGATTACGCGGCACTGCTCGAATCGGGCTGGGAGGCGACACAACGCCTGATCAAGGGTCAAATGAACGATTGAGCGTTGGTTGCGGCCAGGTGGGCCGGTCGCAGCCGCAGATTGACGGCTAGGACGAACGCGACGAGTAACTTCGAACCGGCGCGGTGCGGGCTGAGCGACGGTTTTGAACGCAATGCTGGGCGGCGGCCCTGTGCCGCCTGTGATTTCTTTCCTTCCTGAAAAGTTCGAGCGTGGCGCAATGGCCGGAAAAAAAGTGACCGTGGTGATTTCTCAGGGCCAGGGCAAAAACCCCACGAAGCGGCAGCTCGAAGAAGATCTTGCCGCGGCCCTGATCATGGAGCCCGACTGCGACGTTTCCATTATTCCGCACCTGTATGATCTGACTCCCGACCATACCGGGTTGTTGTTCTTGAAGTCGATTCCGGGCGACCTGGTCATTGCCGCGTGGCTGTTTCCCAGGGCCGCGCGGTGGGTGCTCGACCGGAACGGGGTGAAGGGCCAGCCTGGCGTTTCGTTGCTGCCCGCTGCCGATGACGAGGAAGACGCCGCCGAACCCGAAGACGCGCCCGCCGATGCGCAGGCCCGCGCGCTGGGCGCCTGGGATGTGCCGCACCGCAAGATTTACTGCCTCGATTTGCGGCAGCAGGCTGATTACCGGGTGTATCGTGACGAGGTGCGCCGCATTTCCCGTGAATGCAGCGTGCAAACCGTCGATTTGATGTCGTGGATCCAGGGCAGCCCCCAAGCCGCGCAGCTCGAACGGTATCTGCACCCGCAGGGCGCAAACCCCGCGCCGGCCGCGGCCGCCGAAGAAGACCCGGTGCGCCGCCGCTGGTACCCGGTGATCGACTACAGCCGCTGCACGAACTGCATGGAATGCATCGACTTCTGCCTGTTTGGCGTGTATGGCGTCGATTCGGTCGACCGGATCCTGGTCGAGCAACAGGACAATTGCAAGAAGGGCTGCCCGGCGTGCAGCCGGGTTTGCCCGGAAAATGCGATCATCTTTCCGGAACATAAGACCGCCGCGATCGCCGGGGCTGACGTCGGCACGGCGGCAGGGCTGAAGATCGATCTGTCGAAGCTGTTCGGAGCGCCCTCGGCCCTCGAGCAGGCCGTGCTCGAACGCGACGTCGAACTCGTGGCCGATGGCCGCGACGCCGTGGGCGCGACAGTGGGCGTGCCCAAGCGGCAAGCGCATAAACCGGTCACCCGCGATGCGCTGGACGAACTGATCGACGGGCTCGATCAGTTATCGTAAACCCCGCGTGTGCCACACGCCGCCTGGATCCTGATCAAAAGCGGGCACGCGGCTCGTCAAGGAAACCAGTGCGTTCGACTCGCGCCGCGGCCTTGCGCCGCCGTGGGCGGCGATCGATCAATGACCGCGGAACAGCTTGCTCGTGGTGCCGGTCGATGTTTTGGGGCGAAGCTTTTGCTTCTTGACGTCAAACAGTTCTGAGGTCGTGCCAACCGACTTCCGCTTTTCGAGCGTTTCGTTCACCGCCTTGCTGTGAGCGCCGGCCTTGAGCATGAACGGCACGTCGTCGCCGGGGGTGAACAACCGCCGCTGGTTTTTGAAGCCGATATAATTCAGAAAGTCTGACAGGGGCACCATGCGCACGGCGTGCTCTTCGGCTTCCTGGCGCATCGCCTTGTTGTGCGACTGGATGGCTTCAAAGATTTTCTTGTCGGCGTCAGTCTTGTAGTCTTCTTCGGCATTGGGCAGCTTGCCCAGCACCAGAAACTTGGTGACTTCGGTCAGCTTGCCGCCCGAGCGGTTGCCCTGATCGTCGACTTCGCTGACGATCGAGGCCCCTGAGGCGGCGACCACTTCGTGCAACAGGTCGCGGTCGCTCTTGCCGTCGCCATCGAGGTCGACGACGCCCACGAACGCGAATTCATCGGCGTGACCGGGGCTCCACAGCGGCGTGTAAATCGGGTCGCCGGGGGCCATGGGGTTGTAAATGTCATCCTTGGTGATGCGGGCTTCGGCCAGATGCGGCCCGAGGATATTGGTTACCTCGATCGCGCCTTTGATGTCTTCGACCTTGCTGCCCATGCCGTTGTTCGATTTCTTGTAGACGCTGAAGGTCGTGCGCTTGTGCAGGTTGTCGCTTTCGCCAACGTTGACCCACACCACGTGATGCACGTTGTCGACCCACCGCACGACGCCGTCGGCGACTTCGAAGCTTTGCTTGGTTTTGGCCTGCAACTCATCGCGGAGCACCTTGTTGATGCCTTCGAGGTTTTTGATGCGCGATTGCAGCGTCTTCTCGGATTTGGCCCACGCGTCTTTCGACTGGTTGAATTCAACTTCGATGTCGGCCTTGGCCTTTTCAATGTTGGCCCGTTCCTGGTCTTTGGCGGCCAGCTCTTCTTCCTTCGTTTTCGTCAAGCTGGCCACGTCGGCTTCGGCCGAATCGCGATGCTTCTTTTCTTCGCCCACGGCCGCGTTTTTCTGATCCTGCAAGGCCAGGAACTGCTGGTGCTCCTGATCGAGTTTCTTGCGCAGGTCGTCGCGTTCGACGATGACGTTTTGCTTGTCGAGCGCCACCGCCCGCAGCGCAGCGCTGAAGTTCTTGTCGGCCACGTCGGGCGCCGCGTTGGAAATATCGGCCGCCATCGCGCCCAGCACCGTCGTCGGGTTCGCCGGGTCGTCAGTGCCAACCTTTTCAAATCCGTGGCCGATCGCCTTTTTGAGGGCTTCGATTTCTTCGTAGAACTTGTCTCGCGCCTTTTGCGCCTCAGCCAGTTCCTTCTTGACGCGATCAGCCTCGGCGACCCGCTCGGTCTGGTTCTTGCTGAACAGCGGGTAATAGCACAGCCCCAGCACCACGCTCAGCAACACGAACGCAACGAGCCAATAATGAACGGCAGACGGCTTCGAAGCGGCAGCCATGAATCACTCCCGACAGGGTTCCGAAGATTCCGGATTGATCGACTTTGCCAAGTGGGGCGTGCTCGATGCAAACCGCCAATGCGCTTTGGCGCAGGCACACGCTGAGAGGCCCCGCGCAGGAAAACACCTGCGGCGGAAACAGACCGACCGGCTTGTGACCTCAAGGATCTGCGAAATGCGTGCAACCACCCAACAGTCTTTGATTTTATGCGACGCGGGGGGGCTGTCAAGAAAAAACCGCCCTTCCCGCGCTGTGTCACGCCGGGAAGTGAACGAATGGGCGTTTTCAATTTTCTGCAGAAAACTGCTTGACAGGCCATGTGAATACTGTTATACATGTGTAATCACTTGGCCCAATGGAGCATTGATTGTGTTCATTCGCATCGAAAAAGGGTCGACGGTGCCGATTTCCCGGCAAATCATGGATCAGATTCGGGCGCTCTGTCTGGCCGAAACGCTCAAGCCCGGCGACCAGATCCCCTCCGTCCGCCAATTGGCCCGTGAACTGGCCGTCAACCAGAACACGATTTTGCGCGTGTACGAGCGGCTGGCGGGCGAGGGCATGCTCGAGCGCCGGCACGGCGACGGCACCTATGTCGCCCCCCACCCCCCTACCTGGCGCATGGAAAGCCAGCGGCAAAAATTCACCGAAGAATTGAACCAGCTCGTGAGCCAGGGCACGCTGCTTGGGTTAACACGCGACGACCTGCACCTGCTGGTCGATGATGCTCTCGACCACCGCCCAACCGCCGAACAGCCAGCGGCCCCATCGTCCGTTTCCGGCGCATCCTGAACGAAAGGTCTTGAATCATGTCGCCCGTCATTTCGCTGCAAGCCGTCAAAAAGGCGTTTCAACATCAGCCGGTGCTCAAGGGCGTGTCCTTCGACGTGCTGCCCGGTCAGACCTTGGCGTTTCTGGGCCGCAACGCGGCCGGCAAAACGACCACGATTCGCATGCTGCTCGGGCTGATCCCGCCCGATTCGGGAACGATCACCGTGCTGGGGCACGACCCGTTCCGCCAGCCGGTCGAAGTCCGCCGCCGCGTGGGCTACCTCGCCGAAGACCAGACAATGTTCGGCTGGATGACAGTCGCCGAAATCCTGCGGTTCATGGCGCCTTTTTACCCCACGTGGGACCACGCCCTGGCGGGCGAGTACGTGCGCCAATTCGAACTGCCGCCCGCCACGAAAATCCGGCGGCTGTCCAAAGGCCAGAACGTGCGCCTGGGGCTGGTGCTGGCACTGGCGCATCGCCCCGAACTCGTCATTCTCGATGACCCGGCCCTGGGCCTCGACCCGATCATGCGCCGCGAATTCAACCGCGACCTGATCAGCCACCTGCAGGGTGGCGGGCGAACCGTGTTTTACAGTTCACACCTCCTGTATGAAGTCGAGCCGATCGCCGACCAGATCGCGATTCTCGACGAGGGAACAATCGTCCGTCACGGTCCGACTGAGCAGGTCCTCCATGAGGTCAAACGCATTGTCGTCTCGCTGGCCGCGTACGGACGGCTCGACGAGAACTGGACCGTGCTCGACCTCCGCCGCAGCGGCGACGAAGTCGCCCTCACGATCGACCACGCCGACGCCGCGATCGCGCATTTGGCGGCACACGCCCTGCCGCACCGGGTAATCGATCTGAATCTCGATGAAGTTTTTGAAGCGTTTGTCGGCGGGAACAAGGGGGTTTCCGGCGTGGCACGCGCCGATACCTGCGACCCGGTCGCTGTAAGCGCCGCAGTCAGATGAGCCCCCGCCGCGTTGCCTTTGCGTGGGCTTGGCCACGCGCTGGCACCGACCGCTTGCGTTTTCAACGCCTGTTTTTTTGCAATGGGAAATCACATGGCCCCCACCTGGTTCGCCCTGATCGGCAAAGAGTGTCACGAGCAGAAATGGAAACTGGCTTCGCTGGCGGCGATCGTTCTGGCCGTGCAGGTCTCGCTCACACAGACTGACGGCAAATTTGATCCTTTCGCCATGTATCTGACGCAGGCTCTTTGTGCCCCACCGATCGCTCTGTTCATCGCCATGGGCGTCGCCGCCGGCGAATCTGCCGCGGGTACGCTCGAATTCATGCGGGCCCTGCCCATTCCACGCCGGCAATTCGCAACGGTACGACTGATGGTGGGGGCGGCGACCTGCCTGGCCGCAATCGGGTTGCCCACACAACTCGTGATGTGGTGGGCCACGGCGACGGGCGCTTTCGACTGGACCGCCTGGACCACCACGTCAGGCGAATCGAATTTCGGATTGGGCCAACACCCTGATGTCGTGCTTTATGGCCTGCCCGCCTGTTTCGCCCTCTGTTTGTACGTGTGGGCCGTCGCCGCAGCCATCGGCCAGCCGACCGAACTTCGCGCCGGGTTGTGGGCCTTGGCCGTCTGGATCGTCTGGCTGATCGCCGCCCCGGCCTCAGATCTGTGGCTGCCGGGCTGGTCGGTCAGGTTGCATTCGCTAGGCCCGCTGTACTGGATGGGGTCGGCGCCCCAGGAAATCGCCCTCGTCGCCTGGCCGCAAATCTTCATCGCGGCAGCGCTGGCCGCATCGTCGATTGCGCGCTACGGCCGGTTAGCCCGCGCCGACAATCGGTCGCCGGCTGAGATAACCGGCCCCGAGGGTTCTGCGGGGTTCGCGATCGGCCGCGCCTGCGGCAGTCGGCTGTCAGCCATGCTGTGGATGCAACTTCGCCAGGCGACGCCGTTGACAATGATCGGCCCGGGCGCTCTGGCGTTGATCCTGCTGATGATAACCTGTTCGCCAGCATACGGTCCGCATGTCGGGGTTCTGGAGCTGTTGGCGATGGGCGTGTATATTTCTGCGGTGCCGATCGGCTTGCTGACCGCGCTAATCGTAGCCGTGGGTTCGTTCGTCCCCGATTTGCAGCGGGGGCTGCTGGAATTCTGGCGTTCGCGACCGATTACACCCACACGCTGGTTCTGGACAAAATACCTGGTGGGCGCCGCGGCTCTCGCCGTGTTTCTGGCATCGCCCATGCTCGCCGGGGCGTGGTTGGCGGGCGATGTCGAGGCGCAATTCGTCCCCTTACTGATCACCGTTCCCTGGATGCTGCTCCCCGCTTATTCAATCGCTGTGTGCTGCGCCTGCATGGTGCGACAAGCGGTCTATGCCGGCATTTTGGCGTTGGCCACATCGGTCGGCCTGATGCTGCTGGTATTTCGACTCGCCGCACGGTTCACCGACCTGATTCCCCTCAGTCCCCTGCACGTTATTGATCGGCTCAGTTATCATGCACGCCTCGCAATCGTGGCAGCCGACCGCCTGCGGTACGACGACACCCTGCTCTACACCGGGTTTGTCATTGAAATGGTTACGGTGGCCGCCGTGGCTGCCCTGCTGGCGTGGCGATCGATCGCCCGCCCCACCCGCTTCGCCTCGTGAACTGCGAGCGATAGCGTACACGTTACCCGGCCCGGCGTGTGTGCGAAACCCCCACGCCACATCAGCACGAAAGCAAAAGGTAGTAATGCCGCCCAACCGTATACAGAGCCCCCTCCCGACGGGCCCGCAGCCGTACAAGATCGCCGTACCGACCAACCCGCGACCGTACACGATCCCCACGCCGACGCCGGCTGCGAAACAACCCACCCCGCCGCCCGTCAAGCTGACGTTGAGCCGCGATGAATGTGCCTTGGCGCTTGGCCTTTCCGCTCGAACCGTGGATTCGATGGTCAAAGCCGGTTCCATCCCGTTTACACGAATCGGCAGCCGAGTGATG
>JAJXXL010000303.1 GCA_021781115.1 Planctomycetota bacterium | reverse complement strand
AGCCACGACCGTCAGGGAGTCGTTTGTACGTGGGCAGCGCAGGCGCAGTTTCGAAAATTGGCCCGGCGCGGGCGGCGGGTTGGCGCTGGGCGTCGATACCGCTGACTTCGTGCGCGGCTCTTCGCGCCGATCGCCATGCCGATCGGCGCGTGATTCACCAATGGTGACGACGCGATTGGTGGGCGGGCGGGAATTGGGGCGCAGCGTGGCGACCGGCCACGCTGCCGATCGCGGGTATTGTGGCAAACGGTGCGGCGAATCGCGATAATGCCCGCTTGTTTGCGTTGCGCCGTGCCGGCCGTTGTCGGCCGGGTGCACCGCTGCATTTGTTGGCGGGTCGTGTTGGGGGCGGGCCATTTCAGGAGTGCGTTCCATGTTTTGCCGATTGGTGGTTGGCCTGGGGGTTCTGTGGAGTCTTGCGGCGGCGAACCTTGGGCCCGCGTCGGCCGCAGAGCGGCGGCCAAACGTCGTCTTCGTGCTGACCGATGACATGCGGTGGGACTGCCTGGGTTGCACCGGGCACCCCTGGCTCAAAACGCCCCACATCGACCGCCTGGCGCGCGAAGGGGTGCTTTTCAAAAACGCCTTCTGCACCACATCGCTGTGTTCGCCCAGCCGGGCCAGCATCTTAAGTGGCCTGTACGCGCATGCGCACAAGGTGGTCAACAATTTCACCGAGTACCCCCAAGAGCTGCCGTCGTTTCCCCGGCAACTGCAACAGGCGGGGTATGCCACCGCGTACATCGGCAAATGGCACATGGGTGAAGACAACGACGGCAAGCGGCCCGGCTTCGATTATTTCGTCACGCACAAGGGGCAGGGCAAATACTTTGACACTGAGTTCTGTTTCGACGGGCGTGACCGCCGCGTGCTGCCGGGCTATTACACGCACGTCGTGACAGAACTGGCGACCGACTGGCTCAAACAGCAGGGGCAGCGCCCGTTCCTGCTCATGCTGGGGCATAAGGCCCCGCACAGCTTTTACGTGCCTGAACCGCGGTATGCGCATGCGTTCGATGCGGCGAAAGTCGAGTACCCCCCGTCGGCGTTTCTGCTCGACGACAAACCGGCGTGGTTCAAGACGCGGCTCAATACGTGGCACGGAATTTACGGCCCGCTGTTTGATTTTCGCAAAAAGTTTCCCGATGCCCGGCCCGAAGCGGTGGCCGATTTCGCCGCGATGACCCGCGCCTACTGGGGCACGATTCGGTCGGTCGATGACAGCGTGGGGCAGTTGTATGCGGCCCTCAAGGATCAGGGGGTGCTCGACAACACGATCTTTGTCTTTACGGGTGACAACGGGCTGCTGAACGGCGAACACGGCATGGTCGACAAGCGCACCATGCACGAGCCGAGCATTCGCGTGCCGCTCGTCGTGCGCTCGCCCGGCCTGACGCCGCCTGACCGGCCGCGTGTCGTCGAACAGATGGTGTTGCACGTCGACGCGGCGCCGAGCATTCTCGAACTGTGCGGCGTCGCGCCGCCGCCGGCCATTCATGGCCGCTCGTGGGTCAAACTGGCGCGGGGCGACGACCCGACCTGGCGCAAGGCCTGGTTTTACGAATACGACTACGAGAAGCAGTTTCCCTACACGCCGAACGTTCGCGGGGTGCGCACCGACGACTGGAAATACATTCGCTACCCGCACGGCGACGGCAAACCTGATCGGCACCTGGCCGAGTTGTACGACCTCCAGGCCGACCCCGAGGAAACCCGCAACCTGATCGCCGACCCCCGCCAGGCAGGCCGCATTCAGGAACTGGCCGCCGAACTGGCGCGGCTGATGCGTGAAACGGGTGTCGTGCATGACGTCATGCCGCTCGACGAGGGAATTCGCCAGGAGTTGCCCGATCTGAAGATCCGCTAGAGTCTGCACTCGTCGTGCGTTCACCGGCAACTTTCTCCGATATTGAAACTCGAGCCGCCCATGCCCAATCTCGATCCGCCCGTTGTTCCCCGTGTCGTGCTGCTGACATCGCCCGGGCTGTTCGGCGGCATGATAATTCGCACCCTGGCGGCCGAGGGCGGCATTGACCTGGTCGGGGTGGGGTTGACCAACCGCATCTACAAGGGAAAGGGCTTTCTGGCGGCGGCGCGCACGTTTCTGCAGCGCACGGGAGTCAGCTACACCGTGTACAGTGCGCTGGTTTCTCAATTTGCCTGGGTCATGTTGCGCATGCGGGGCCGCCCGGCGGCGCTGGCTTGCGCCGGCCGGCAGGTGCGGGCGCTCGACGACGTCAACTCGCCGGAAACAATCGAATGGCTCAAGTCGCAAAGGCCCGACTTTATCGCCTCGTTTTACTTCAACCAATGGATCGGGGCGGCGGTGCGGGCCGTTCCGCAACGCGCGTGCGTGAACATGCACCCCAGCCTGTTGCCGGCGCTGCGTGGCCCCGACCCGGTGTTTCGCGCGCTCGAACGCGGCCTGACCACAACCGGGTTGACGCTGCACCTGGTCAATGACCAGTTCGATGAGGGCGGCATTCTGTATCAACAGGAGCAGCCGGTTGCCGATCAGGCCACCGTACTGGGTTTATACCTGGCACAGGTTGCAGCCGGTGCCGAGATCTTGGCGCGCTGGCTCGCGACGCCGAACGACCTGCCATGCGTCGCAACGCCGCCAGCCAGCGACGCGTATACGACATTTCCCACGCCGGGCGAAGTTCGCCAATTTCTGCGGAGCGGCAAGCGGCTGCTGCGGCTGAGCGAACTGCTGCGCGCGATTCGGCAGGTGCGCTGAACCTCTCAGGGCGCCTTGGGCGGCGCGGCGGGCGCCGTGGGTGGGGCGAGGGGCTGGCCAGGGGCCAGTTGATTCAGATAGGTCGGCGTGACTTCAATCGGTGGCGGACGGTCGGGGGGCTTGAATTCAAATACCGTCTGGTCGACCGGCTGGTCGAGCACCACATCAATGAAATCGAGCGTGAGCATCGGCTTGAGCAACTCGCGGTCGACGATCTTCTTGAGATACATCACCCGAATGGGAAAGCCGGTTTCCTGATCGAGGTACAACCGCACCAGGTCGGGCACATACGGGGGCAGCGGGGCGGGAGCCGTGCCGGGCGCTGGCGGCGCCTGCCAGCGGGCAAGGTATGCGGGCTTCCAGGACCCCTGAATCACATACACCGGGCGCTCGCGGAGCGTGTCGATTTTCAGCCCCGTGAAATTCAGGGCCCGTTCGAGCGCAGCTAGTAACGCGGGCATTCCGCCCAACCCCATATCGGCCACGAGCACGTTTTCAGGCACGCTGCCGTTTTGCCGGGCGGCATCGAGAATCTGCTGCACGTTCCGCCGCGTAATTGTCGGCTCTTTGGCAATTTCGTGACGGGTCCACAAAATGGTTCCGTCGCAAACCTCCAGCAATGTTCCTTGCGTGTCGCCCACTTTCAGCTTCAGTTCGAGCCGCACGCGGTGGTCGTTCTGATCGAGGTTGCCCTGCAGGTACTGCCCTTCGGCTTTGAAGCTGTGGTCGAGTATTGACACGGTTTCGACAATTTTCGCACTGACCGACTTGTTTCGCGCCAGCAACTCGCGGGCCCGCTTCAATTCTTCCTGGGGCTTGTGCTTGACGGGTGGCGCCTCGGCGGCCAGAACCGAAAGTGCCAGGTTAGCGCAACTGGCGTTCAATAAAAGGATAGCGACGAATGTTAAGCTGGGGTGATTCTTCATGCTATTACGAAAATGCAGGATTTGCCAAAGACTCGGGCCGTGTTTTTCCGAAAAAACATAATGTATCGGCGCCCGGTTTTCGGGTGCACCAGTTGAATTCGGCAGCCGCGTTTGCCGCTTTGCCACGGCGATTCGCGAGCCGCCCTGCCGGAACATTCGTAAGGTCATTGTAATCAGACGCGGCGTTTGCCGCGACGCCAAAACTTGTTGCACCCGCCGCCGGCGACATGCACGCCGGCAGCTTGTTCACTGAACGTGCAGATCGCGATCTGCGCTGTGTTGCAAAAATGCGTTTCGGTTTGCCGCGGTGCCCATCGCGGCATGCCTGTCGGAAGCTGGTCGGTCGATCTGTCGCCCGGCGCGTCGCCCAATTCCATTTGAGTCATGAGGGGGTCGTGATGAAGTATTATTTCCTGGCCTTGGCAACGCTGGTTGCCGTGTGCATCGGTTGTCAGTCGTCGGGCCCCCAATTGGGCCAGAGGCAGTATCGCAGCGAGCCGGGCATTCCGCTGGAAGACGGCAATGCCTATGGTTGCCCGCCGGGGCAGGGCCCGGTGATGCCTGCGAGTTATCAACGCCGGGTGGGGCGCCCCTATATCGCGCCGCCGGCTGAAATGATGGCCCGGCCCGGCCCCATGGTCGATGGCCCCGGCCCGGGCGTGTTGAACATGCTGGCCGCGCCGCCGCAACGCCACTTTTCGACCAGCGTGACTCAAATTCGATTTGTCGGCCCCGAAGGGATGCAAATCGGCTGGCAGATTCGGGGCGGGTATGCCGAAAACCAGCGGACTGCGCCGGGCCGCTACAACTTTGCCCAAGGGGCGACGTACCGGCTGAAGCTGACGAACATTCCTGAACGCGAAGGCACCGTGCTGTACCCCACGCTGCAAATCTATCCTG
Source organism: Planctomycetota bacterium (assembly GCA_021781115.1). Classification (GTDB taxonomy): domain Bacteria; phylum Planctomycetota; class Planctomycetia; order Planctomycetales; family Planctomycetaceae; genus JAJXXL01. The sequence continues at coordinate 3,634 of JAJXXL010000303.1, read as the reverse complement.
CGCATCCTGAAACCGATGCCTACCTGGCCCACAACAGCGTGCCGTTGCAGCTCACCGAAGAAGACCTCGACCAGGTTGCCAGCAACAACTTCGTCACCAAGGTCATTTACCTGCCATCGGCCAGCCACCAGGAACTGGCAATTGCCGGTGTCGAGACACTGGTTTCGACCGTGCTCGACCCGGGTGTCGACCCGGTCGCCGAAGCCGATCGCCGCGGAACAATTCTGGCCGTGCTGCGGCTGGGCAATATGGACATGGAAACGCCCGACCAGGCGCCCGGCGCGGGGGCACCTGGGGCGGGGGTACGCCCGGCCTCCTACATCCAGCCCGTCAATGGCGAACAGGGTCAGTTTGTACCGCCCATGCCGATCGACGGCGCCCCCAGCCCCGGCGCCGGAGTTCCGCCCACGATGATGATGGGCGGGCCGGGTGGCCCTGGTATGCCCCCCTACAACCCGGTGATGGGTCAGGGCGGCGCCCCGATGTGGGGTCAACCGATGACCGGCACTCCGATTGGCCTCGTGGGCCCGCCGCACATGCCGTATGGCGGCCCGGCTGGTCTCAAATCGTACACGGTGCGCAACAAATCGCGGAACAACATGCCCCAGCCCGTCGATCACTTCCTGCTCGATGTCAAACAGAAGCCGGGTGTGAGCCTGCCGCCGCCCGTGCGGCACGTCGAATACACCGAAACCAACCCGGTTTATCAATGAATCCCGCCCGGTGGGCGGGGGTGCACTCCCCCCGCCGACCGGTCACGTTATGGGACCAGGAAGCCGCCGTCGCCCTGCCGCGGCGGGCCCTGGTTGCAGGTTGCCAGGGGAGAATGCCCCCCTGCCTGATGCCCGACACACCTTGCGCCGGGCGATCGTTCAAGTTACCGAATTCAACGGGCCGCCGGTTCGTCATGACCGGCGGGCCCGGCCACCCGCGCGACGCGTTGCCACGCCCCAGGTTCACCTCGAAACGCCGCGGATCATTGCTCGATGGATCATTGGAACATCACGTCTGAAACACGCCGGCCCACGCCGGGGCACTCGCCGCGCGGCCGGCAAGCGCGCCGCGCCGCCTGGTTGTTGCTGCTGGCGAGCCTTGGCCCGGCAACGCTGACCTTCGGGCAGCCACCGCAGGGCGGAAGCCGGTATTACCCGCTGGACCATCGGGCGGCGCCGGGTGTCATCGGGCAGTGGTCGGCGGCGACGACGCGCGACACAACCGGCTACTTTCAACCGGTGCGTGTCGAACTGCCGGTTGCGGGCGATGTCACATTTTATGGCCGCCCGCAGGATGCCGCCGCTCCGGCCGCCGCTCCGGCCGCCGCCGCGCTGCAAATCGGCCCGGTGTACCGCATCCGACTGGCGCATATCGAAGGCTTTCCTGGCGTCGAATTGTACCCCACGATTGAACTGCTCGACCGGTTGCACCCGCCGGCGGGCAAGTTCGCCGAATACCCGATTCCGATTCCATTCAGTTTGCAGGAACTTCAGCTTGCGGCGGAAGGCCGCCTGGTGACGAAAATCGTGTACCTCGAACAGCCGGACCGGGCAATTCCGCTGCCCGCCGACGAGTCGGCCTCGACCCGGTTCGCCGGGCGGAATGAAAATGCGCTGGCGCTGGCCGACGAACTCGGGCGCCCGATGGCCATTGTTCGCGTGGGGGGCAGGCTGCCCGACGCCGATCGGCCCGACCCTGAATTCTATGGTCGCGGCGCGCCCCTTGTGCCCGTGGCGCCGCCCCCACCGCGGGGGCCGGTGGCGAACCGCGGCGCGGCGCGGCGCATCGCCCGGCCAGCCACCGCCGTCGCCGGCCAACCGCCCGATGCGGCTGAAATTCGCGAATTCGCGAGGCCCAATGTGCCGAACACCGCGGCAGAAGGCAATCTTCGGGAGCTCGACCGATGACCAACCCGCGATTCCGATCATTTGCCGGGTACCGATCTCCGTTGCGCCCGCCGCAGGCCCTGGCCCAATGGGTCATTTCCCGGGCCGGGGTGCCGTCGGCGGCAGCGGGGTGGCTGCGCGGCGCCGCGGCGGCCGTGGCACTGACTGCATGTTCTTGTGCCGCGCCCGGCGGAGGGATGAACACCGCCCAGGGGGATCCGTTTCTCGATGCGGTTGGCGGGCAGGCGGCCGCGGCCGAGGATGCACCGGGCACGGCCCGGCTGTCGCCCCCGAATGCGCCGATTGTGCCAGCGTCGGCCACAGCACCTGCGATCGAACCCGTGCGAGCGCAGCCACTGCACATTGAATTTACCGCGGCCGAAGCCCGCGTTGCCGACGAAACCACCGACAGTTCCGGCGAGCAGGCGCGGGCCAAGCTTGCCGAGTTGCACCCTGATGAATATCTGTGGGACGGCGGTGACCGCGGTTTGCCCGTGCATTACGATCAATTCAACATGCGCGGGCTGGAAACCGAAGACGCGGTGGCCGAATACGCCGACGACTCTGGCAAGCGGCACGTCAAGGCGTCGAACCGCGTGGCGGTGTATGCGCCGCGATTTGCTGCGGTGACGACCGTCAGCGAGCCGATGGAAGGCGTGGCGGTGGGCCGGGTGTCGGGGGCGACTGTGGCGATCCGCGATGGCGGCATGCGCACACGACAGACCCCGCTCGACCACCAGCAGCGCGAAGCGGTCGAACGGTTGAATACGCGCGAACGCGGCAGTGGGCTGTCGTCGCCCACGGCCGCCAACGAATTCGACCGGCTGGCCCAAACGGCGACGCACCAGTTGAACCTGAATACCTTCATGGGAACGGCGTTCGTACATGGCGGGCAGTTCAAGCAGTCTGATGAGGCCCGATTGTCACTGGGGCTAAAGGCCGCGGTCGCGTGGTCTCGCGAACAGAACCCCGTGATTTCTGCGCATTCCAGCGCCGCCGGGCAACTCAACAGCCGTTTCAATGTCAGCGAACTCGTCGGTCTCGACGATTTGAAGAAGCAGGTTGGCGAATTGCGAATCGTGAAATTCGCCGACCGGCAAACGGCCGCCACGGGCGACGTGATTACGTTTACGATCCGGTTTGACAACCTGGGCGATCGCCCGGTCGATTCGGTGGTGATTGTCGACAACCTGACCCCTCGTCTGGAATATGTGAACGACTCGGCCACGTGCAGCCACAAGGGCCGCCTGGTTGAAACCGACAATGGCGAAGGCAGCCTGGTGTTGCGCTGGGAACTCGCCGAACCGTTGCCCGGGAAGACCGGCGGCGTCGTGACTTTTGAAGCCCGGGTTCGCTGAACTCCTGCCGCCAACGGCCCGTTGGCTCATCGAAGATCGACAGCCGCGTACAGGGCTTGTGGCCTGAATGGCGGCGATTCGTCAAGGAAATACGGCGACATCAGCCGATAACACAACCCCGTGGGGCGTGCCCCACGCCCGAATTCCATGTGACTTGCGGATTCCCGCGAATCCGGACCCTGCCGGGCGCAAGCCCGGCAGGGTCATTCTTATTGCGGGCCGGAAATGGCGAAGAATTGCGTGGGCGGGGCGAAACGGCGGGGCCCGAAAATAGCTGAAGCGGTCGAACGCTGTTCGACCGCTTCATGCTTGTTGTAGCTTTCGAGGCAGACAGGCTGCCCTGCGAGAAAAGGCACTCAGGCCTTCTTCTTCGCGGGGGCCTTCTTGGTTAGATCG